>JAJCYS010000009.1 GCA_029262815.1 Deltaproteobacteria bacterium
GTGTCACTTTCAGAATAGCTGTGAGTTCGGGATATAGGGGATGATCGCTGCGTAGGGTTTTGTTGTTTGCTTGATTCAGTAAGGCTTGGAGTGCCTTACGGACGGCTTCGTCTGCTTTACTGATACTTGAAAAAGTAAAAAAAATGGTGATAGCCAAAAAAAAACACTTGGTCATACGACACTCCTTTGTCACAAGTCTTTGATCTTTAGAGCATCGTATCGCGTTCAGGGGAATTATTAAAACCTAAATGAAAATATGAAAAAAAACCAACAAAATGAATAAAGCGTTACTTGCAACGCCCCAATAAATGTGAGCTTAAAAAAAACAATTTGGTTTGCACATTATTGAACCGTACAAAACTGAGCTCACTCAATGGGTATCCTTTTTTGATGAGATTTAAAACGACAGAATAGGTTGGCGAACGAGTGTTGAAAATGTCAATGGTTTTTTGAATTATCTGTTGTTTCCCATCTGATTCAGCTGAGAAGCTTTTTTGAACATTTCTGGTTTCCACAAGTGGATAAAGAATATTGTGAGAAAACTCTATTAAACTCATCCATTCTAGTAAGGACCAGTTTTTCTTTAAGTTGAAATGATTCAACAAATCGAATTGCAGAAAACTATCATCTTTTGGGTTGAGCAGGTGAAGAATACTTAGTGAATGGGCTAAAAATAATTGAGCTGTTATATAGGAAAAACTTTTTTGGTGTACCCAAAACCCTGTTTCGTCTTCGATGATTTTTGAAAATGTGCGTTTCACTGATGTTGGCCAAGACTTTACATCCGGAATATATTTATGCGAAAACAATGTATGGAAAGTTTTCGTCCAACTACTTTTAGTAATATCACGTAATACAGAAAAAGTTTTTCGTTTTTGATACAAATGAAGCAAAAGCCTGAGTTGTTCCAAAAAAGTAAAGTAAGGTTGGGTGGACTCAAATATAACAGGAAACTGCGCTACCGGGCCTAACCCTCGATAGGACAGGATGAATGAATCTACATTGCCGTGTTTCATAGCCTCAT
Organism: Deltaproteobacteria bacterium; assembly: GCA_029262815.1. Lineage (GTDB taxonomy): Bacteria > Bdellovibrionota > JAJCYS01 > JAJCYS01 > JAJCYS01 > JAJCYS01. Next base: position 1,025 of record JAJCYS010000009.1, read on the forward strand.
GGAGTTGCTGCCAGGCTTTAAACTCGCGTTCATGAATTTTATGTTGTTCAAATACAATTTTTTTGGCTACATGCTGGTCTGTGATTTTGACGTAAGCTTGATATATATTCTCAAGAGAATGAGCTTCACTATGTGCCCTGCACACATGTGACATGCAAAGCAGTGGTGTGCAGGGCAAAAACTTAAGAATCCACTTCATGGGAAGGCTCCAAACTTTGAAATTGTGAGACAGATGTGTCAGGTGATTGAAGCAAGAATGTGAATTCGTGGGATGAACCCTAATAAGCAGCCTCCATGCTTGCTTTTACGTTATGACTAGGATTTCATGGATGACGTTCCTTTGTCAATTGGGGCTTTCTATTCTTCAAATTTAGAGGTAGGATTGCAGGAAACAGGGGTGGTTATGGCCTTTAATCAAAGCGCGTTTAATGACTTTTTATTAGAGCACGATGTGGTGGGGTTTTTTGAAAAGCCCATTCACTTGAAATCTGAGAGAATCTCGCACTGGTACGCTAATTGGCGTCATGTGTCCAGTGATGCTTATTTACTAGATCAACTATCTGATTTCGTGGTCTCCTTTCTCAGAGATCAGTTTCTCAACATTGAAAGTATTTTAGGGGTGCCTGAAGGGGCAAGCAAAGTCGGAATTCTATCGAGTTATAAATGGGCAAAGTTGCAGGGAACCCTCAAAAAAGGCTCCCACGTTATTCCGATGGGCCGAGCCATGCCTAAAGCACACGGGGATGCTAAGGATCGTTTTTTCGTGGGATCTCCGGTAGGTCCAACAGTGGTGCTTGAAGATGTCACAACAACGGGCATGTCAGTCATGGGGCTTCTTGACCATATGAAAACCGCTGAATTGTCTATGGTAGGCGTCGTGACCCTATTCGATCGGATGGAAATTCGAGATGATGGATTAAAGGTACCTCAAAAAATTAAGGAAAAGTATGGGCTTCCGTTTTTAGCGATGAGTCGAGCGGATGAAATTTTGCCTCGGGCACTTAAGCGATATGCACCCTCAGAATCTGTGGTCACGTCTGTGATGGCAGATGTGAAGCAGTATCGCCAAGGAGCTCATGTATGAGTTTTTTTGAAAGATGGCTCGAAATTGTTCGAAAGAAACATACCTTGCTTTGTGTTGGTGTAGATCCTGCCGAAGCTGGCCAGCGGGGAAGACAATCTATTCAAGGAAAAAAGGCTGAGTGGTGTCGTCACGTCATTGATCAAGTGGCGCCCTATACGGCTGCGATCAAAATCAATCGAAATTATATTAAGGATTTATCGCGTCAAGAAGTGAAATCATTGACCCACCAAATTCATGAACTAGGGATGTTAGCCATTGACGACTCAAAACTCGTCGATATTGGATCCACAAATGCTGCAGGGTTCTATCATGCTGCTGAAGAGGGATTTGATGCAGTGACCTATGCGCCTTTTCCGGGCAATATCCAAGATGCGATTTCACAGGCTCACGATGTTGGGCTGGGAATTATTGTATTGATGCTTATGTCTAACCCTGAATATCAAGTGATGAAACAGGCCCAGATCGAGGGCACGACATTGCCACAATATTTAGCTAAAATTATATGTGAAAGCCGGGCTGATGGGGTTGTTATTGGTGCACCGAGCGGTGCAAATCATATTCAAGTCGATGAAGTTATAGCTTTAAAAAAACAAATGGGTGACCGGCTGGTATTAATGCCTGGAATGGGTGCTCAAGGTGGAGACACCCGACTAATAGAGCTCTTTGGTAACCGTACGATCGTCAACGTGGGGCGTTCAATCATTTATGCAGAAAGCCCTGCCGATACAGCTCGAACGTACGCGTCTCGCATACACACTGCTTGGCTGACTCATCAGGACGGAGAAAAAAAATCGTCACCGAGCGAGCTTTAGGTTACACCTTTTAGACTGTCGAGCTCGGTTTGTTTCCGAACTAGTTTCTCCCGTACACGGTTTCTTTTCTTTGCAAGGCGTTCAATTCTTCGGTGGATTTTTTTCTCTGAGTAGCTCCGACGCCGTTTACTTGTGATTGACCTGTCTTTGTCTATGGCGCTCAATTCAGCTTCTTTGTTTTTTATTTTGTATGTCAGTTCCGCTTCTTCGGATTTTAGTTTTGCGATATCTCGTCTGAGCCGGTTGATTCGATATTTCGGATCCGCGCTAGGAGATCGGAGGGGTACAGTAATGCCATAGTTAAAATAGGGGGAATAGTGATGTCCACGATAGTAGGGATAGCCATAACCATAGTTATGATAAGAGTAGGGGTAGTTATGGTAATAACCCGGGTAGTACCCTGGGTAATAATGGTGTCCGCCACCTACACCAATCCCAAAATGGAACCGAGCCCTAGCATCACTCGTTCCAGAATAGAGACCAACGCTCATTGCTAAAAAGCAAAAAATACCTAACATTATTGCGTTTTTCATACAACACCTCGTATATTCCATATCGGTATTGTATTAAGAAAAAATTAATAAAATTTATTTAATAATACTGGAAACCTATCAAAAGGCTCAGTTGCCTGAGCCCTTTGAATTTAAAAGGAATAAGTTAATAAAAGACCGGTCCTTAGCTACGTAATCTTTCGTATATCTTTTTTCAATCGGTCTCGCTCGTATTCCAACGGCTTGAGCTCATTGTCGACTGTTGAATCGATTTCGTTTTTTAACTGCACTCTTGCGGATTTGTTCTTTTCGGTTAAGAGTTGTGATTGGAGTCGATCAAGTTTGTTTTTTACAATTTCAATTTGATCTTCAACCGACAGGAGCTCACGGGTCAATGTCGTTAAATTTCTATCAGTATTCGTACTGGGATTCCTGTAGTACCGAGTAGGCGGGTATGAATAACTACGGTTATATCCACCATAGGGGTAGGTTGAGTTGTAATAGTAAGGGCTACTGTAGAAAAAAGGCCATCCGAATCCATATCGATAGGATTTGTGATGGTAAGATGTCGGCCCACGACGGAAAAATCGATGATGCCTACGACCGTGACGTCTACCATGACGTCTAGCGCGATGCCCACGACGACTTCGACGAACCTCTTCAAGTTGTTCACCAGCCTTTTGAATACCAAACTGCCCCTGTGCTACATTGGGCACGCTCCATACGGGCGCAATCACGAAAGCTGCTAAAATTAAATATCTCATCTTATACCTCCTCATGTTTGTCCATCGACATAGGCCGTAGGGCAATCATGGGTAATAAAGAGGGGTCAAGACCGGCGTCTACCATAAAACTGCTTTGATGCTCTGAGCTCTTTACGAAGTTCATCGAGCTCATCTTCTGCTCTGTCTATTTTTCTTTCGTATCTTCGTACTTTACGGGATTTTTTTGCTTTTTCAGCGTCTTCCAACTTGTCTTCCCATCTGTCAATATCATCTTCTAATCCATCAATTTCATCTTTAATCTCTGATGGAGTCCTTGGAGGAGGGGGGTCTCTCTGACCATCATCTTCGACTGAAAATCCAATCTGTGTATCAACATCTGAACCGTGATGTCTGCCGTGACGTCTACCGTGATGTCTGCCGTGATGTCCTCCGTGATGCCTACTACTACCAAACCCCAATCCAACACCGAGTCCCAATCTTGCTTTTGCATCAGCTGGATTTGAATAGCCAGACAACATCAACGCCAAAACTAAAAGTGTAAAAACCCCAAATTTCCTCATACTTATCCTCCGCACACTAGTATTATCGGGTAATATAGATTATATAATTAGATAAATTAAGTTTAAAAATAACAGGGGTTTACAATGAGAAGGGATCAGTGAATTAGAGACGTACACTCTCTCTAGATGTTGAATAGGGGGCTGGGACGGCAATGATTCCAATATTGTGCTAAGCTCTGGTTCCATGGTGTCGATATGTGCTGTATGAAGAGCTCTGAAAGACTACTAATGAATGGATTGACAATAGCTGTATTGATCCTTTTTATTACGGGTTGCTCAAAAAATAATCCACTCATTGAAAATACAAAACAGAACCCAATATCACCTCCAGAGTTACTCAAGCCATTTGTGGGAGAAAATAAAAAAGGGTTTATGGGATATTTTAAAGGCGAAAAAAAGGAACACATTTTTATATGTCAGTTTTTTTCTGAGAGTAAAGGCATGTTGTTAAAATATCACGCTGGAAGGACGTCTGATGGAGGTTTCGAAATGCATGGTTTTCCATTTGAGTGGACAACGGAAATTGGGAAGCCTTTTCAAATTAAAATGATTGATAGTACAGATGACGAGAAAAACGTCTTTATGGGTCAAGCACGTGTTTACAAAGAAGGTGAACAAACACTACTTGAAATTGATTTTACTGAAACCAAAGTATGGGATTATTTAAAGGTAAAAAACTTAAAACTAATTGAGACAGAATCTGTTCTGAAGGATGTGGATGATCCATATGGAGGTACTACTCTGAACTTGTCTCTTGAGTTTGAAGATGACGGCTACGATGCTTTTTATGATAAACTTAGCCAAAATCCTCTTTTGAAATAAGTTCTAAATAGATAATTGCTTCCTCATTTGTAGGAATTTTCAGGTCGAGAGTCAATTACATTTTATGATGTTTTCGTGTGCTGCTTTTGTGGGATTCGTGAGACTGCGGCTTTGTAAGGGCAAACTTAAATTTTTCACTGGATGAGTTTAGGTTATCGACAATTGATTTTAAGGATGACTTTGATGAGACTGAGAATTTTGCCGAATGTGTTTTATGTGAAACATGAATGGGTCCAACAACGCCAGGCATTTTCTTGAGCGTTGCAGAGACAGAATTTGAACATCCTGTACAGACCATACCCGTGATATAGACAGTCACTTCTTTGGGTGAAGCGTGAGCCGTGTTTTTATTCGTCATGCCAAAAATAAACGCGCACAAGAGACCCGAAAAAGCCAAAACGGTTACTATTGATTTGTTCATGCTAACACTCCTCAGCTTTAATAGCATTTTGTCGTGTGGTCTTCCAGGCATGTAAGGCTAGGGCAATTGCTATGACGCCGTAAGCCACAAACACTCTGAAATACTCACCCAACACTACATTACCAAAAATATTTTTTCCAGCCAAGGGTGAGGTGAAGAAGAGCGTATGAAATAAAAATGTGCCAAAAATGGCATTTAATACGGAAGCCTTTGAAACAGTCGCACCCGAAACAAGCAACGCTGCAATAGCAAACATCCCGACGTATTCATGGGAGTTGTAGGTTGTGATGGTACCGATATTTTGTAAAAACAGAATTTGTCCGTATCCAGCCATGATCGTAGAAATGATAATGGCAATAATTCGGTTTCGGTTCACTTTAATGCCAGAAATTTCAGAGATGTGTTGATTGTGCCCCATCGCTTTCATCTCTTGGCCCAGCTTTGTCTTTAGAAAAAACACAACAAACAAACAGGCCAATGCAATCAATACAAATGGAAAAATGGGAAGGAAAATATCATCAGGTAATGCATTGTTGATGAATGCTGGAAGGGGGATTAAATCATCAATAGCGTATTGAACATTCTCTAAGTTAATGGTGTTTTGAAGACCAAAGTATAAGGTCTCACCGGCTTCGTTTTGTCCTCTAGGGAGCAATAAATCTTGTGTCAGAATAGTCAAAAAAGTCCCTGCGCCATACAAGAAAACCATCTGATAGATACCGTTTGCGAAGAATCCAGTGATGAGTCCTGTTACCATCTCACGGCCTTTAGCGCGATTGAAAATGAGCCCAACAAAATAGCCAAACAGAACGCTAAATACTGTTGAAAGAGCCGCCGCCATAACGATGCCCCAAATACCTGCAAAGCCCCAGTCAATAGCAAAAATCAACCCGATTTGGGCAGCCATGGCGCCAAGAACGATAGAAAAGTTCAATCCAATACCTGCAACAACCGGGATAATGAGAGAAATAACTAAGAAGCAGTTTCTGCCTAATCGTTCGATAATAGTGTTGATTATAAAACCCGGCGATTGCTCAGAATAAATCACACCAATAGCACATAGTCCCAAAAATATAATCGGAACGATGAATTCTGAGAGATGATCTTGAATTTTCTTGATCATTTTTGTGCTCCGACCCCAACAAGGGCATAGAGAATGATACCGTTTGAAATCACAATTCGAGCTGCTTCCGTGATATCCCCCCCAATGAACTCATTAGCAACCGGCAGGGCCACAGTCAATAAAGACTGAAACACCAAGCATCCAAAAATGACATGAAACATCGTGGCAGTGCGAATTCCCGCACCCCCAATCAGAATACAGGCAACGATTGGAAAGGCGATCATCAATGGCGCCGTATAAAGTTGAACGAATCCATAAGACTGGCTATAAATAACAATACCAATGGCGCCTAAAAACGTAGATAAAGTAGTCGCAAGCAATCGGGTTCGATTGGGTTTAATACTTGACGCTATAGCAAATTTTTCATTTTGCCCTGCAGCTATAATAGCCATGCCATGACGAGTCTTAAAGAATAGGGCAACCAATATACATGCAACTAAGAATGAAAGTATAAGGCCTGTGGGTACCCAAATGTCTCCAACAGTGAACGACCAAAGGTTATCTAAAATTCTGCCATACGTATCGTCCATCGGGATGGTCATACGTAATCCCTTGCCAGCAATGGACCATACAAGCGTGGGGTTATTAAAAGGTAGCATCATCCAGGCAAGACACATAAAAGAAACAGAGGCAAACCCAACGTAGGTACCTACTACCATCTCTTGGCCTTTAACTTTATTCAGCAACCAACCATAGAAAAGTCCGATAACGATACCTAGTCCACCACCAACTGCAAGGGCGACTGCCAAGCCGTCGTAGCCCGCTAAATTGAGGTTAATGGAGAAAACAACACCCACTAGACCACAAAGGACACCCACTGGAAGGCCAAAGTTAAGTCCGAGTCCCCCTTTTACAAAAGGGAGCAAAGAAAGAACCAATATGCCATGACGTCCAAATCTAGATAAACAGTCACTGATCAACTGTCCCATCTGTAAATCTTTTACGAACGCCAACACAAAAAGCAGTACGGTGAACGCAACAATAACGCCACGTGCAAACCCTAATTGCTTGATAAACGTTTTACATTGATTCATTTTTTTAGATCCCCAAGCTCTCTATTTAGGTCTTCAATATCACCTGCCATAGCGAGTCCAAAAAGTCTGTCTGGTGCATCAGGCGGTAAAATAGCGACTACTTTGCCATCAGCAATGATCGCAATACGGTCACAAACGGATCTCAACTCTAGGAGTTCAGAGGACGTAAATAAAACAGTTGTGTCTTCTTCGCGATTAATTTGAAGAACTTTTTGAAGAATCAACTCTTTGGCGCCAATATCTACACCACGGGTCGGTTCAGACACCATCAAAAGGCTAGGGTTTGTGGTAAGTACTCGACCAATACATACTTTTTGTTGGTTGCCACCAGAGAGTCTTCTTGTCATTTGTTTTACATTTGTACAATTAAGATTAAAAATCTCACGAATTTCCTCGGCGCGCTTGGTGACACCTTCTTGGTCCATGAATTGAAAAGGTTTCAACCAACCTTTTTTTAAAAACTTTTTTTGGACGACCATGGCAGTCAGCGCAATGTTGTCCTCGATGGATTCATCAAGTAACAAACCAGTTCCCCGTCGATCTTCACAGAGAAATCCAATGCCACTTTCTAATGATGTTTTCGGGCAGTTTAATCTAAGCGATTTTCCGTCAATCAGAACCTCACCGCTTGCTGGGAACAAACCTGCGATGCCGTTAGCAATTCCGATTTTACCTTGACCCGCAAGGCCAGCGATGCCTAAGATTTCACCTTTCACGACAGAAAGGTTGATGTTGTTGACACGTTCGCCCGGCATACGGACTGAAAAATCACGCAATTCAAGTTTCGGTGTACCTGAACACTCTACTTTAATTTCTCTAGCTTTGAAGGTGAGGTCTACATTACGACCCACCATCAGTTCGGCCATTTTAGGTATATCTAAATTTTCATGATCGAAGGTGCCAACAAGCTCACCATCTCGCAGAACTGAAACTCGGTCGCAAACCTTTCGAATTTCATCGAGTCTATGGCTGATAAACAAAATGGCAATATTAAGATCCTTAGCTAAGGACTTCATGGTTTTGAGCAAGCGATCTGCTTCAGATTCAGCGAGTACAGCTGTAGGTTCATCAAATACGAGTAATTTGATTTTACTATTATCAATTTCACGTGCGATTTCAATGAACTGCATATGCCCCACAGGTAACCCCGCGACAGGCAACAGTTCATCAATCGTGAGACCCACTTTTTTGAGTGCGATCTGGGCTTCTTTACGCATCTTTTTAATATCTAAAATTTCTAACTTTTTGGGCAAAACTGCATTGAAAAAATACCGTTTGGTGAGTTCTTTGTTCAGTTTGATGTTTTCAAATATAGAAAGCTCAGGAATAAGCATGAATTCTTGGTGTACCATGCCAATACCATGTTCAATGGCATTCTTGGGGCTCGTGATTAACTTATTTTCCCCATTAATAAGGACCTCACCTTCGTATCCGCCCGTAGAGTGAATAACAGGCATGCCGAACAAAATATTCATCAATGTAGATTTACCGGCCCCATTCTCTCCGATCAATCCGTGGATTTCTCCTGCGGCTACGGAGAACGAGATGTCTTTAAGCACAGCATTTTCATAATAGTTTTTTTTGATATTTTTGAATTCGAGGAAATTTTTGGTTTGTTCAGTTTGGCTCATGAGTTTGCTTTTTCTAAAGTTATTGAGAGAGGGGGAAAACCTCCCCCTCTCTCTAATAAATCCAACTAACGGGACCTTATACTAGTTACAAGGTCTACTTTTTGGAAGTTCTTTTTGTTTTCTTACGGCTTTTTGCCCTTGCTTTTGCTTTAGCATAAGCTTCGCCGTATACGATGTTACCTAACAGAACTTGGTGGTAGTTAGTTGTTTTGGGGTAGTAAGAGAGTGCAACTTTAACCCCAGCTTCAGCTTCGAAGTACTTTTTGATCAAACTTTGATGCTTGAACACGGCAGGATCACCGTTGGTGTCGAAAGCCAATGCGGCCATAGCCTTAATAGCGGTTACAGAAGCAGGTACTTTTACACCACCCACTCGACCAGCTCCGCCTTTGCGGATAATGGAGCGTTCGATAAGTGAGTTGATTTTGCCATAGTTTCCAGCAGCAGACTTACTGATCTTGATACCAAGCGCACCTGGGTAGCCCATAGTTGGCGATGGCATATCAGGAACCGTAAATATAGATTTGGTATGAATGGTTCTGTTGATCAATGGCTCAGTCATTGCGTCGTTTGTGCAGAAGAAGGCTGTGTCTTTGCCATATTTTTTAACTTGGCGTTTCACATCTTCGAACACATATTGTTGAGCACCTGTGATCCCAACTTCTGAAAGAGGGTCTGGTGCAGAAGCATACACAAAGTTGATACCTAATCTTTTACATTCTTTTGCCATAATGTCTTTTCTCAACCGTAGAGGTTCGTAAGACATGTGACGAGAGAAAGAGTAGTGAATCAAAGTTTTGGCGCCCATTCGTTTAGCCAAGGCTGGAATGGTTTTACCACGTGACAGGTTATCGTTACCAAAAATTACAGTTGCAGCTTTGGCAGCGTCAGATGGCTTTTCGTGTGGTTCCCAAAAGATGAAAGTCGGAGGTGTTTTCTTCTTTCTTTTGAAAAGTCTCTTTACTTTACGAACTGCAGCAATAGATCCTTGAACCGCTTGTCCAATGATAATCGCAGATACACCTTTTGTAGATGCAATAGAAACGATATTCGAAATAACTGTTTCTTGTTCTTGGGTGAAGTTGTCTGGGTAGGTATAGTGAATCACGCATTTCTCACCATATCTACGGACCACTTGTCGGGCTGCTTGATACTCATCTTCACCTTGTGAAACCGTACCAGTCACAAGACCAATCTTGGTTTTACAGGTAGAAGCTGCAAAAGTATCAACGGTACCGAAAGAGGCTAACAGACCTAAGCTCAAACTTAAAAGGACGGTCTTTTTCAAGCCATTTTTCATAGTTCCACTCCTTAAATAGTAGTTAACATCACGTTTAGAGCAACACCTCGGCTCTAAACTATTTTGCTTGATTAACCTTATTTTACGGAGCGATAAATTGCAACTGCTTTAATAAACAAAGTTTTTCCTAATTTGAGAGAGCTTATTCTTCGAATTAACCTTAAATTGTTTAATTTTCAGGGGTTTTCAACCATAGAGAAGTACGATATATAGGTTCAGTATGAGTACATCATCTTCAAAAAAAGTTCCCCTGGCACATCTTTTGCGGCCTCAAACTCTTGAAAATTACGTGGGCCAGAGCCATTTGATTGGCATTGGGAAACCTCTGCAGACCTTAATTTGCGGGAAATTCTTGCCGAGTATGATTCTTTGGGGACCACCCGGCTGTGGTAAAACGACAATTGCGAGGTTGGTTGCTCAAGACCGGCCCTTTTTCACAATTTCTGCTGTACTATCCGGCGTGTCTGCCCTGAGAGCCTTAATTAGTGAAATACAAGCTGAAACTCAGCAAGTCATTTTATTTATTGATGAAATTCACCGATGGAACAAAGCCCAACAAGATGCATTGCTGCCTTATGTAGAATCTGGCACGATTACGTTAATTGGTGCCACAACCGAAAATCCCTCATTTGAGATTATTGCGCCTTTATTGTCAAGAGCGCGGGTTTTTACCTTAAAGTCACTTTCCAAGAAAGAAATCAGAGTCATTTTGGATCGTGCCCAAGCTCATGTTGATTTGAATCTGCCTGAGGATGTTGTAGAGGGGTTGTGCGAAGCTGCAGATGGGGATGCCCGTCAAGCGTTGAATCTCTTCGAAATGGTTATGAATAGTGAGTCAGATATGACCCTTTCAGGTCTGTTGACGTTATTACAAAAGAAGCAGCTTAGATATGACAAGGCAGGAGAGGGTCACTACGACACCATATCCGCCTTTATTAAGAGCATGCGAGGGTCTGATCCAAATGCCGCTGTTTATTACTTGGCGCGTATGCTGGAGGCAGGAGAGGATCCCCGTTTTATTGCCAGGCGTATGATCATTTTTGCTTCTGAAGATGTGGGGAATGCAGACCCCCGTGCATTACAGGTTGCTGTTTCAGCAGCTGAAGCATTTGATCGTGTAGGGCTGGCTGAAGGATGGATTCCGCTCTCTCAGGCGGTTGTCTATCTTGCAACAGCTCCCAAAAGTAATGCCTCCTATGCTGCATACAAGGGTGCATTACAAGATGTGGTATCACACGGCAATTTGGAAATTCCCTTTCACATTCGTAATGCGCCTACCAAACTTATGAAGGCGTTGAATTACGCAAAAGGTTACGAATATGCTCATTCAGATGGGGATGCGGTTGTGAAGCACACCCACCTCCCGAAACTTTTGATTCACAAAAAATACTATGCGCCTACGAAAAGAGGATATGAGAAGATCATTTCTGAACGCCTTGACTGGCTTGCTGAGCAAAAGCATAAAAAGCTGTAAGATATTGTCCTGATACTTTCGAAAAAAATAAAAACGACATGAATTCCTACCAATTATGAGTATAATCGGTCTCAATGAAATGGGAAGGTTGGTCTCTATCTGTCGATCGTACAGCCATAGAGGCTCGTGCAGTCGAGTTGTCTAAGCGCAGTATCAAGAAGGCGAGCAAGGTTGAAGCCTTGACGCACATTCTTCAAATGATCGATTTAACAACGCTTGAGGGAGCTGATACACAGGGTGTAATCAAGGCGCTCTGTCACAAAGCTATGCATCCTCATCAAAGAGGCTATCCATCTGTAGCTGCTGTGTGTGTCTATCCAAATCTCATTGCCGATGCTAAGGCATATCTCAATGGATCAACGGTTCATGTGGCTTCTGTTGCTACGGGATTTCCCAGTGGTCAGGTTCCGATGAGCGCCAAAATTCAAGATACGGAAGCAGCACTTAGAGCGGGTGCAGATGAAATCGATATGGTGATTTCACGCGGTGAGTTTTTGAAGGGTAATCTTGAATTTGTGTCTGACGAAATAAAAGCCATTAAAAAGATATGCGGAGATGTTCACTTAAAGGTCATTTTAGAAACGGGCGAAATTGGGTCTTTAGAAATGATTCGACAGGCAAGTTTCTTAGCTATGACGGCGGGCGCTGATTTTATTAAAACGTCTACGGGAAAAATTTCAAGTGCAGCTAATTTTTTGAGTGTCATGGTCATGATCGAAGCCATTCGTGATTATCATTTGGCCACAGGAAAAAAAATCGGATTTAAACCAGCTGGGGGAATTAAACGAGCCAAACAAGCTATTCAATATCTTGTGATGGTCAATGAAATTTTAGGTTCTGAGTGGTTAACGCCTGAACTTTTGAGATTCGGAGCGTCTTCATTGATGAATGACGTTTTGATGCAACTTGAAAAAGAACAGTCTGGGCAGTATCAATCAGCCCCTTACTATTCACTTGCTTATTAGGAGAAGAGAGCATGCGATTTGAATATGAGGCAGCCCCTGAAGACACCACACATGTGAACTTGCAAGATTCTTATGGGTTGTTCATTAACGGTGAATTTACTTCTGCCCAAGATGGCAAAACGTTTCAAACACTCAATCCTGCAACTGAAGAGGTGCTTGCTGATGTTGCGTATGCTGCCGAGTCCGATGTCGATCGTGCTGTTAAAGCAGCTCAATCTGCGTACGATACGGTTTGGTCTAAACTAACAGGCAAAGAACGAGGCAAATATATTTATCGCATTGCACGTCGTCTTCAAGAAAAAGCGCGTGAGCTTGCAGTGCTTGAATCACTCGATGGTGGAAAGCCAATCAAAGAAGCCCGGGATGTTGATATTCCCTTAGCTGCGAATCATTTTTTCTACTACGCCGGGTGGGCTGACAAACTGTCTTATGCAACCTTTGGAGGGCCTCCAAAGTCCTTGGGTGTTGTAGGCCAAGTGATTCCCTGGAATTTTCCTTTGTTGATGGCAGCGTGGAAAATTGCACCAGCATTAGCGGCTGGTAACACCGTAGTTTTAAAGCCAGCTGAAACCACGCCTCTTACTGCATTACACCTATGTAAGCTGTTTCAAGAAATTGATCTACCCAAAGGTGTCGTCAACATCATCTGTGGAGATGGCGCTACCGGGGCGAATCTGATCAAGCATCCAGGTATCAAAAAAGTTGCGTTTACGGGTTCTACTAAAGTGGGCAAACAAATTGCGCAGATTGCACATGCACATCAAAAAGCTGTGACGCTAGAGTTAGGGGGCAAAGGGGCTCATATTATTTTTGAAGACGCTGCGATTAATCAAGCGGTCGAAGGTGTTGTCAGAGGAATATATTTTAATCAAGGGCATGTGTGTTGTGCGGGCTCACGTTTGTTTGTTCAAGAGCGCGTGATGGATGCTGTTATTGAACGACTATCACGACGAATTGAAACGCTTCGGGTTGGGAATCCACTTGATAAAAATACGGACATTGGAGCGATCAACTCCAAGATGCAACTCGATAAAATAAACGATTACATTTCGATTGGTATTGATGAGGGGGCGAAGGTTAGACGGTCGTCTTGCAAGTTGCCTACTCGAGGGTATTTTTGCGCACCTACTTTTTTTACGGATGTGTCTCCAGCGCATCGAATTGCACGAGAGGAAATTTTTGGACCGGTACTCAGTGTACTTTCTTTTCGTACAACTGAAGAGGTTATCCAAAAGGCTAACAACTCACCTTATGGGTTATCGGCTGGTATTTGGAGTGAGAAGGGATCAAAGGTACTTGCTGTGAGCCAACGTCTTGAGGCAGGTATTATTTGGGATAATACCTTTAATCAGTTTGATCCTGCTGCGCCATTTGGTGGGTACAAAGAGAGCGGGTTTGGTCGAGAAGGGGGCATGCAAGGCCTATACCCCTATTTGTCAGTTTGAAAAAAGGGCGTGAATCATGGAACGGTTAGCAGTTCAGAAAACTTATAAATTGTTTATCAACGGGCAATTTACTCGGAGTGAATCAGGGCGATACATACCCTTAGATACGAATCAGGGTACCGTTAATTTGTGCCGTGCGTCACGAAAGGATTTTAGAAATGCGGTTCAAATTGCGCGTCCTGCTTTAGCAACTTGGTCGGGGTACTCGGCATTATTAAGAGGGCAAATTTTATATAGAATCAGTGAGATGATGGAAGCCCGCCGGAACGATTTGATGGATCGGTTGACAGAGCTTCCTGATTTAAAGGAGTCTGATCCTACCAAAGAGTTGAATGCTGCAATTGATCATGTGCTTTGGTACGCAGGTTGGACAGATAAATACGCTGCATTGTGTGGCACGGTGAACCCGGTGACTGGGCCATACTTTACGTTTTCTTATCCTGAGCCCATGGGGATTGTTGGAATTGTTGCGCCTCAAAATTCACCACTGTGTGGATTAGTGAATGTATTGATGTTAGCAATGCTTTCGGGAAATGTGTCTGTTGTGCTTGCTGATCAACGATTTGGTGCCGTAGCTATTACCTTGTCTGAAATCATCGCAACGTCTGATGTGCCACCTGGTGTTGTAAACATGCTGACAGGGGACAGAAGTGAATTGTTGCCTCATTTTTACTCACATATGGACGTGAATGCGATAATCCATCCGGATCGATACGAAGAGCTCTCTCAAGAGGAGATCATGAATCTTTTTAAAGCTGAGGGACATAATCTGAAACGATGTCCACAACTGGCTCAAAAATCAGAATTAGAATGGCAATCTGAACCTTATGGGCCCATTGACTTTTCGAAATTGACTGAAACAAAAACTGTTTGGCATCCTGCAGCTATGCCGTAAGAAGTCGATCAGTGGCTTAAATCTGAACATTTTGTGATATAGCCTATGCTTGAGGATATGAGGGTATGCGGTGTGTTCGAATCATTCTATTGTTTTGGGTTGTACCAGCCTATGCCTCTTGTTTTTTGCCCTTTTTAGAGACGGTCACACCCATTCTGTATTCTGAGGATCGCATTCACTGGAAAAGTGAATATTTGAACGACACGCCACTTTATAAAATAAACGATCTCCAGAGCTTTCCATATAGAATTCAATGGATGGTCTCAGATTTGAGTAGTCCGAATTCTGAAATTCGTTTAGAAATGAAGAAAAATCGTATTATTCACTCTCGTAATAATTGGTATGACCTATATGTTTTAACATTAGACGTTTTTTTATTTCATCCGAGCTATCGGAACATTCTCATGAAAGCAGCTGAGGTTTTACCTAATAGAGGCACAATCATTGATTTGGGGGCGAGCTCTGGTATTGCGAGTACTTATTTCTTGCACCATTCGCCAAATCGATATGCATCTTTAGTTGAGGCACCAGAGTTTAAAGGTTTTTTTGAAATAGCAAAACGTAGGCTCGCAACACTTAAAAAGACCTTTCGAAGAAGGTTTCAGCTCGTATATTCAAAATTAGGAGGGCGAATGACTAAGCTACCTACTTGGAAAGGAGAGGGTGCTTTTTTGAATCATATTTTGTACACCTTAAAATCACAGGTTGATCGAGTAGCCACGTTGAAAGCTTTGTGGCATCGGTTAAAAGATAATGCAGTCGTGGTTGTAAATGAGCCTCTATTTTTAAGTGAGAGTACAGATACAAGAGATTTTTATAAGGAATGGCTCGGTAATGTGTTTATCGAAGCGGCTTCTCTTAGACCACCTTCGACGGAGTTTGAATTTGTTTTTTTGTATGCTTTTAGTAATCGGTTATTGAGTTCGATGATCTGGGGTACTCAAAAACAGCAGACATATAACGAGATCGATGAAGATGCTTGGATAAAAACTTTTTGGCTTGGCGGATTCAAAACAAAAAGCATTGAATCGACATATGATGGTTTTTCACGATTTTTCATTTTACAAAAAGCAAGCCCATATAACTTATATGGGTCGTGGTAAGTCAGATGAAACTTCTCAAAAAAAAGTTCTTAATCTTTCTAAATAATATGAACCCTTTATCTCTGCTCATGGCCTCAAACTTTAAACTCCCTTTGAAACTCGCGTATTAAAATTGATACAATTAAAATACGGGGGTTTTTCGCCCTTTGAATCCAAAATTTATTAATAGGGGGGTTTCAGCTTGATCGTTGTTGGCGTAACAGGTGTAGGGGGAGGTGTCGGGCAATCGATTGTTCGAGCCTTGAGGATGTCATCTCACTATCGTGTCATAGGATTTGATATGAATCCTTGGGCAGCGGGTTTATCCTTAAGTCACAAAGGGTATGTGATACCGTCAGTTGAGTCTCCACTCTATATGGATTATCTCTACACGTTATTGCAAAAAGAGAAAATATCCGTATTGATTCCTGGATCTGATCACGAGCTCATCGTACTTTCCAAACACCGAAGGCAATTAAAAGAGAGAGGAGTTTATGTACTTGTGGGCGGTCTTTCTAGCGTTACTTTATGTCGACATAAATTGCTAGGGGGGCGATTCTTCAGGGAATACAACCTGCCTTTTGTTAGAACTGAATCAATTAATCAGGCTGTCATTTTTGCAGGTGAAGTGGGTTACCCCTTGGTGATAAAACCAGCTCAGGGCTCTGCGTCTCGTGGTGTTCGAGTTGTATTTTCGGATGAAGAACTTCAACCTTTTTTGAATCAAAAAGACTTAATTGTGCAGGAATATATCGCACCCAAGCAATGGGGGTTAGCACGGTCAGCCTTGACACCTTATGATGTTTTTAAGCGGGGAACTTTAAGACAGGAAGAAGAAATTTCCGTACAACTTGTGTACGATCATGAAGGGAGTTTCTTGGGTCACTTTATGAGCAAGAATATTTTAATTGATGGGGTGCCTTGTTTTGTAGATCCAATCGAAAATTCCCAGGTCCTCCAAGCAGCTCGGAAAATGGCCGAATTATTAGTGGTTAGAGGTCATATTGGACCGTGTAATTTTCAATGTCGTATTACAAATGATGGGCCGAAATTTTTTGAAGTGAATCAGCGATTTACAGGCATTACATCCATGAGAGCGCAGATGGGTTTTAATGAAGTTATTGCTGTTGTGTCTCGTGTTGCTGAGAACAAGCCAATTGATGAAGTAAAAAAGAATTTGCTTTTTCCCCAAAATGTAATTTGCAGTCGGTATGTCACTGAACAGGTGTATACAAGAGCGGAACTTAAGAAACGAATACAGACTTATCAAGAGTCACATGCGTTGAGTATTAATGAATTTATAACATCTCAATGAAGCCAAAACTTATTTTTGTGACAGGTGCCACAGGCTTTGTGGGTGCTGAAGTAGCTCGAGTACTTTCTGATCATCTTTGTTACAAGGTTGTCGCGCTATATCGGTCTGAATCGAAACGAGAGCACTTCATTTCAGTCTATCCAAATTTAAAAAAGAAAATAGCTTGGGTTCAGGGCTCACTAGAGTGCTTAACCACGTTACCTAAAAATATTCATACGGTTATTCATGCTGCTGCAGACCGAAATACAATTCCATCAAACACAGTTGAAAATGTTATGCGTAGTAATGTGATGGGTTTATCCAATCTTTTAAAATGTTCGGTAAGAGTTCAGGTAAAACAGTTTTTATACATCTCTTCTCAGAGTGTGTATGGACATGCGAAGCCACCTTGGTGTGAAACAGATACTGTGCAGCCTGAAGGATTATATGCTCTGACGAAGTATATGGGCGAAACCCTCGTTCAATCTTATGGAGATGTGCTGCCGTATGTCATTGTTCGACCGTCAAGGGTATATGGGGTAGGTGTATTCATGCGTTGGCATGAATTAATCAGTCAATATGTTTCAAAAGTAGTGAGGAGTGACCCCTTGACTTTACATGGGTCTGGAAAACAGCGGATTGATCTGCTTCATATCGAAGATCTTGTAGCTGGCATTAAAAAAGTGCTTGATCAACCTTTTCGAAATTCGACGTTCAATTTTGGAATGGGTGAGAGTTATACAATACATGAGTTGATGAACTGTATTAGTTCTGTGGGGCAGACTAAAGGGTATCCCGCTTCAGATATCATCGTCGAAACAGAAACTCGCCCTACAGGTCCAAAGCATCTAGAGCTTTCCATTGAGAAGGCGAAAAAATACTTAAATTGGCAGCCAAACGTTTCTCTATCGAAAGGTGTTGAGATGTATTTCGATGCTTATTCTAATATAACTTATTAATATTTATATTAATATTATAACTAATAGAGCATTGAGGTTCGACCGATACTGAGGTACACTTTTTGGGTATCTTTTATGAGGGAGTGGCCATGGCTCAATTGCGCGCATTAGTGCCAGTATTTATATTCATTTTAGTTTTTTCAAGTTGCGGTGGAGGCGGATCTTCATCTTCGAACCCAATTATTGAAAAGAAAAAACAACAACAACAAAAAGTTGAGCAAAAAAACAAACAAGAGCAGATCATTCAGAATGATCAAGGCAAAGAAGTAGTTGAGCCTGAAGCTTTAGAGTTTATTTTACCCGTCGATGCTTTAGCAGAGTCCGATCCAGAAAAATACAAAAATATTAAACTCGGAATCGAAAAATCAATTAAAGCGTATCCTGGAGAATGGCGCAAATCAGATACGCTCGGTCAGATTGACAATTACTATAAGGACACACCTTATCTCGTAATAAGTGCGTACGTGTCGATATTGAGACATAGCGCATTGCCTCCCAATGATGGGTTCTTCAGATGGCAACACTATCACAAGGGACCCTTTCTAACGGTAGTGAATCATTTGGAGAAAGAGAAGAATGTTCGTTATAAACAAAAAATAGTAGAAGATTTATTGCCCGTCTTTAAAAACAAAAAGTTTAGTTATGGATTCATCAATCAAGTTAAATTGATTAGTCGATTTGCCAAGCTTGATCCTAAAATTCTTGATGCGATCAAAGGTATGTGGAGCACCATGCTCCAGCTTGAGAAAGAATTTGCGTTTGAAATTTCCTCAGCGCTGAACTCTTTGTTTGGTTTCTTTGACGAATTATCAGATTCAAATAAACATGGTGACTACATACTAAAGAATATAAAGCCTAAAATTTCAAATGTCTGTCAAATTATGTTTGAGTCTTATCATCCGCATATGGGCAAATATAATTGGAAGCACGATAGCTTTCGTATTAGATATAAAAAATCATGTGAAAACTGTATGTCCATGTGGCAGAAATTTGCCTCTCAAGATACTCAGTTTTTTGAAACAGAAAATGCTTCTCGAGCATACGCTTCTGCAGCATTGATTTATTCTCAATCAAAGAATGCATATGGTTGGAGCTTTCGGATTTCTGAGATTATCAGTGATTCCTTAGTAGACTTATACAAAGGGGCATCACCCAAAGCAAAGAAAAGTATGTTGGATCTGCTAGAGATGAGAATGCAAGAAGATAAAAATTTTTGGCAGGGTAAAAAATTCTTAAGTTATTTGAGTAGAAATATTACCAAAGACAGAATTCCTGTTATGCAGGCTCGAAAGCAAGCTGGGTTAAATCAAGCCAAAAAAAATACGGGTGATGCAATTCTGACTATCAAAGAAGAACTTGCAAAAGAGGATAAACTTGATTCAGATGTCATCCACAGTAAGTTGTATGAGGTTAAATACCATGGTGAAAGCGTTGACCCTGAGGGCTCCTATGAGATTCTCACTAAGATGTCAGAACCTACTATTTATAAGAAACTAGAGTACGATGCTAGAAATAACTTGCTTGACGTTTGGGGTGAGTTTGGGTCAGATTCTGATAAATATCGTTCACAATCAATTGGTGCCTTAAAAAAACTGACCAAAGAAGATTCTAGTGCATACAAAAGCTTAGGAACCATTGCTGTAAATATCAATAGCGAAAGTAAGACAATATTGTCGTATCTGATGAAGCAGTTAGAGTCAGTAAAAGGTTATCAAAAAGAGAATATTATAATTGCTGTAGGTGCTATTTTAACTCAATATCCTAAACTATTAAGTGTCGCTTTTTTTAATCAAATGATTGCTGACATGAAAAAGGGAAACTCTCAAATCGAATATGTGACTCACATTTTTTCCCAAGTACCCTTATATAATTCTGTCCAAGCGAGTATGCTTGTGAACAAATTGATAGAAATACTTCCTGAATTAAGTGCCAAAAGAAGAGATGATCGAAAGGATTTTAGTCAAATATTTAGAAATTTAATGCACTCACCTGGATATGTTGCTGCTGTCGCTGTGCATCCCTTGCTCGATTGGTCAGAAAAAATACTCTCTAAAGTAGAAGTGGATAAGCAAAAGAGAGAAGAACAAGAAGTCTTTAGAACAAAAGCTTATACGATACTGCCTTTGATTGGCATACGATTTCCTCATCTGGCTCAACGAGTTGTAAATATTTATATGATGGGCATTAAGGGAAATCAAGATGATGATTTATATCGGTTAAATTATCTTCACTACGCTTACAATGATAATCCTGTATTAGTTGAAACAAAGCCTGAAGTCTTTGAGAAACACATTCCTTATCTGCTTTCACTCAAAGACGAGGACCACCCTAAACGTCTTGAAACGTATTCACGGCAAATTCTCGAAACACTTTTAAATAAGAAATCATCTAAAGAAAACAGAACTAACATCATTACTGCACTCGAAAATTCTATCAAAGACTGTAAAGACAGCGAGAAAGAAAATTATGTTCGTGCTCTTAGTCACATTGCCCAGAGACTTGATGATGAATCTCCTCAAAACTTACGTACGTTATTAACAAACGAGGCAAGCTTAGATGCGAATGTTGAAGCCAAAATGTATGCTATGGAGGCATTAGCATTTCTGAACCGTTCAAATGATAATGAATTGTATGTTAAATCAGCAGTTAAGGCATTCAAAACATTTAAGAAAGGTTGGTCACAAGTATTTGTTGGATTTACTAATATTATGGCTTACGTAAAACCTGTCAACGGGACTTTGTTTAAAGAGGTGATTGAGCTGATCCAATCGTCGATTTTGAATGTTACCCAGAGTAACCGATTTCAAAAAAAATATGATGAAGATGTCCGTGCTAATGGATTAAAAGTGCTTGCCCAATTATATGCTGAGCATACAGTTGAAGCGTCTGAGTTCATTTCGCCCACGTTATTTATTAATGCATTCGAAGGTCAATTACCCGTGTCGGATATGATAATTCGAAAATCAGGTCTAGCTGCATTAGGTACCCTGTTAGGCCATGAACTGAATATTGATCTGTTGGATGTGTTGGACCATAAAAATCTGTATGAATTGACTGAGCTAAAGTTACAAGCATTAGATGTTTTAGTTAGCCTATATAACACGCACGCTGATAAACAAACAGTCATACGTTCAAAAGTATTACCCTTTTTGAACGACAAGAATCGAGTCATTCGATCTAAAGCTATTGTCTCACTCGGAAATATGAATCCGACGGCTGATGAATTGAAAGATCTTCACGCTCGCTCTAATAATGTTGAGGAACAAGAAGCTATTGGTGCTGTTTTATCAGAAAAAAAAGATGTAAAATTTGTTACTGAGCAACTAAATATTGTTTTACAAACTGAAGCTAAAATTGAAAAACGTATTGCTGCTGCTGGTATTGTTGCTTCAATGGATTCATTCGGAACTGAAAAACTGCTGAACACCATCAAATCAAAAGAGGATTCGTCCCTTAATAAATTGTTTGGTAGTAATGATGAATTATGCGCCCGAGTAATTTACTGCCTAAGTATGGCTGGGTTAGAATCTAAAAAAACTTACCAAGCGGAACTCGAAGCATTTTTGAAAGACGAATCAAAATCTGATGTCATTAAACAGGCTGCAATGTTCACTTTAGAGAAATATAGTCAAATGAAATAGGTTTGGCACCCTCCAGCGGATTCCCCAAGCACTGCATGTATTGAGATGGCAGAAAGAAGATGGATTCCTGCCTCCGCAGGAATGACTAAAAGAGCGCAGGAATGACAAGTGAAATGACATGAACTCTTATATTGTTTTATACTATGTCATAGGTGAGAATTATCAATTCGGTCATTGGAGGACTGATTTGTACCTTCGTCCTTTGTTTTTTGTCTGGTAAAGGATTAGCATGCTCTGAAGTAGTTAATATCGAAGCGTTGATATCACATGTTGTCGATACCCCCTGGTTAGAAATTAAGTTAGCTGATAGGCAATCTAAAGTCTTTAAACTTCAGTTTAAAGATGAACTGATTTATAGAAAAGGCATGATCGTAAAGAGTACCGACGATACTTCAAATTTACCTAAAGTAATCTTAGAAAAGCTAAAAACTCTCGAAACACATCATGTATGGATTGTGCAATCGGATTTAGTCCCTAAAAGAAATCTAAGCATGACGATGTTCTTTGCACTTGCTGAAGTGGCTGCTCCTATACGTTCAAACCATCTTGTCTCAGCCATTTTACTTCTTGATAATCGATTTCAATCTGAAGTTGCAAGTCGTCATGAGCTACAGCATATTGAAGACATTATAATCAACCCTACTGATGTTATTAAAGAATTTCCTAAGATCCCATTGTCAGTAGCTAAAAAAATAATGCCTACAAACAAGAGTGACGATTTCAATAGATATCAAAATATTTTCTCCCTTTTGTATTTAAATATTCTTGAATCTCGTGCAAGCTATAGATCAATTCAATTATTATTCTCAAGGGATGGCCATCGTCTTATTTTGGATCAAAAAAATTGGGCTAGAGAATTAATGATTATTGCATTTGAATTTAGTAATTTAAGCCTCGCTTATCTCCAAAGAGGGTTATCTGCCTTTTGTATTAATCCCTTAGACCATTTCTGGATTAAATCGTTGGCATACGCTCCGATATATTTTATTGCTGGATTGGTTGCTCCATGGATCGTCATCACTGCTGCTTACCCTGTGAATCTCGTGAGCATGATCAAAAAACCTCTTAAAAACGATAAATAAGTTCTGGTACGAAAGTGACCTATAAGATTTTTGAATGACTAATCTTGAGTTAATCAAAAAGCCTTGAATTTCAAAATGATACATATATTTTCGAATATCCAATTGACAATAACTTGCAATTATATTAGTTTATAAATCTATTTATTTTATTTCTTGTGGGTTTGAATTTATGTATCACTTGCGATGTATGTATACAATAGCTTGGATTGCAGTAATAGGGGGTTGTTCAATTGCTCGTGCGGACTTATTTCCAGTGCTTGAGAATGATGAAGAAATTATAAGTTACCTGATCTTTATCAGTAAACAGTATCCGTTATTTTTTAGACTTGCAGCAACTTACGATAGTGATGTTTTTAAAATCATCAATACCCTTCAAACCTTGCAGGTAAAATTACCAAAACTTCATGGCTATGACTGGGTCAAGCATTACCATTCAAAACTGCGTGTGATTCATATCCAACTTGAGGTAGAAAAAGAAGTAAAACACTACATCATTGACCCCAAGGTAATCGAATCCTGGAAAAGCGACTTAAATTCACTGTTAGATCCAATAGAAGTAGAAGAAGGGGGGCTCCAAACATATTTAGAAGAGAAAATAATAATGATACAAAGGTTGCCAATTCAACCCTTATCGAACGCTTTGATTAAAATTTTGGATTCGGATAATACAAAAAACTTATTAAAAAAATCATTATCCGAAAAATTAAAATATATAGAATTCTCTTTGAAGGAGAGTTCACAACATTTGCTATCAGTTAGCTTCAAACATAAAGCATTTCGCCTGAGTCCAGTAAAGGAAGAAGGAAAAGATCCTGTGTTTCTGGGAAATCAGGTATGGAATATTTTGAATGAATGGATTGAATTGAAACAATCACTCGCCCACTATATAGAAATTTACGCATTATTAAAAGGGGAAAGTGAGTTTCCATCTTCCATTGAAGCTGCTCAGAAGCGTATTTCAACAATCACAGAAACAGATCTGGATATTTATTTTCATGGCGTAGGCGAGATCAAAAACGACTTGCTATTAAAGCGACTCAGCTCTCTCAAGAAATTAAAAAAAGGTGCTCAACGAGTTCGAACTCATTTAAAAAAAATTACATCTGCTAAACAAGAAATCATCACTTCTGTTGGTGGCGAAATTTGGTTACTTCAATCGAGCAAAGACAAGGCCCCATTTCGAGGATTTATTGCATCAGATTGTCAGACCAGTCACTCTATGCCCCTGTTTGTCATCGATCCCGTATTCGAAATTTATGATGAAAAAGTGTTTTTATTACCGGGCGGGCAAGTCGTGAATGCTGAAGGACAAATTATAAAATCGCGAGGCGCAGTAACGTTAGCGTTGGGTAAGGTAAATCAGAAAGTAACGGCATATGTACACACTGTGAATGGATCACACGTGAGCCCTAAACATATCAATTTGATCAGAGAAGGACTGTTCAATGCATGGTCCAAAATGGATATGGGTAGTTCAGTTAGCGAACTTTCGTCTATTTCAAGTCTGGGAACACGAGCAAGAGTGTTTTCCAACATGAATTATGATGCGTTGAGACAGGTCTTTTATCAAGATATTCAAAAGGGAGAATTGGTAGATTTCGAGTTTATGTTTAAGGAAATCAGAGAACATTTGAATTCAAAAATATCCTCTACTTATGATACACCGGCTAGCAACAAACAGGTTGTGCTCTATACGCCACAGTATCAGTCGGATATAAATACAGATGTATCGTTTATTGAAATACCTAAATTTGAAAATAATCCTGCGAGTCAAATTCGAAAATTAGCTTTAGCACTTGATTTAAGATTTTCAAAGAGGGACCGCTTAGTGAATCGTGTGCAACGTACAACTCAAATTAGTCAAAAAGAATTTAACGAAATTATTGAAACATTAAGTAATAAGAAAAATCTGATAGTTGAGGAATATTATAAATCAGTTAGTTCCAAACTCAAACCTTTCCAGATTGTATTAGATCAGCATTTTATGAAAAAACATGGATATCTTTTATGGAATGGTTCCTTTAAATCACCAAACATTTTATCTGAACAACATTTAGAAGAAGGGATGAGTGGTGCAGTGGCTATGTTGAAGCTTGAAACCAATCCTGACAATGTAATGAAGTTGGTAGAAAAAAATCCTAAAATATTTATGGAAAACAAAAAATTTCAAAAATACATGATTTCTTTGTGCTCTGATGCAACTGAAGATCGACTACAACTTCAAAAATTAATATCGTATGGCGTTCATGGATCCTGGATAAATAAAGGCATACTAAATTATTTAGAAATGTTAGATGAAGTCTCATCATCGAGTATCCCAGCCAGGTTTGTAGAATTTTTGAATAAAGTTATTTATCCAGATCCTATGTTTCGCACTCAATTCATTGAGTACGTTCAGAAGAAGTCGATAAGAACACTAGGTCATTCCATATCAGCATTAGGAAATATTGAACAAACATGGGGTTTCGATACGGGTAGTGATTCAAAGGGTGTTCAAACATTGTTTGAAATAGTTGAATATGGTTTAGAGAAACAACGAGCTGATGCTGATCGCGAAATTAGAAAAATATTTGAGAAAAAATCTGCTCAAGTCTACCAGGCAATTCAATCAGATCTAGACTTACAGTTTAAGCTAATCTCATTTGCTCAGGAATCAGACAAATTAGGTTCACTATTATTTTTAGATCATGCATCCAGTCAGAGGCCAGATATTGAGGAAAAACTTCATGCTGTGTTGGTCTCTGAGTTTGAAAAAGGTGCTCAAACGGGGCGTCTTGAATACTTGGTGGAACAGAAATTTTCCACAGATAAGCTAAACCGAGCCTTCTTAAGTTATTTAAAATCTGAAGAGGGTTACATTACAACCGACGATGAACCATCATTTATCTACAGTTTTATTGAATTTGATGATGAGGTAAGAGCACAAGTTGTTTCTAACTTAAAAAAAGAGGATGTTCGTTCGAGTTTTTTTGAATTCAATTTGGATTTATTTTATTTAACAGAGTCACAATACCTGCAACGGATTAATGTAGATCAAGAGATCGGTGATGCAACCGCTTTTAGGGAACTTTTGAATTTGTACTCGAGATTACGATGGAGCCCCAAAAAACACAAAGAATTAATGAATAAAATTGTCGAAATATTTAATGAACTTTCGAAAAATTATGCAGAGATAATATCTCGTTATTTAATATTAGATCCTGATTTGTACGCGAGTTTCGAAATGTTTTCTATGAGAGAACCTACCTATGGCGCTTATGCATTATTAAATGAACTAAGAACAAATAATTATTTTTCCTATCCCATACCCGAAGGTCAAGTCTCACCTCATGTGTCGATTGATCGATCCTTCGATTATTATGAAAAAAAAGCTATTTCGATGGCTTCCCGAATACTGTTAAGTAAAGATAGTTCTGTTGAAGATAAAGTAAAAATTATTGAAGAAATATCAAATAAGTACACAGAAAATACTCAAATTCATCAAGCGCTGTTCCTTGCTTCAGGGAGTAAGCATGAACAGGTGCGTGAAGCTATTCATAAGGCATTGGAAACTCAAAAAACATCTATTGATAAAACACAGTCATTTATTCAAAATTTTGTTCTAACAGAATTTAAATCATTGTCAAATCAAAGATCTTGGCACGCTCGTCTGATGATTTCTCATTTAGCACCCACATCTGATCTCAAAATTCATCAAAAATTAAGTGACATGTTAACGAAATATCATAGTGATAGTACGATGAAAATCCTATCCGAAGCATTCTCGAGACAACCAGTCATGGATGATGAAATCATGAACCAACTTGTAGTGCGATCTAATGAGACTCAAGAACTTGTATTGTATCGGGCCATGGCTCATAGTGGAAAGTGGAATTTAAAAGTAATAAAGCTGTTACTTCGGAAATTGAATCGTATTTGGTACAGCTATTATGGTGAACAAATTTCACAGAGCAACCATATATTTGAACTTGAGAGTCATATGTGGGTTCTAGACAAGAAATTTGAGAATATACTCGAAGCATTAAAAAAAATTCTTACACATTATTCAGGGGCAGGTGATCGTGAATCAGAGGAAGAAATATTAAAATATTTTCTATCCAATCTTGTGAGTTCAAAAAAAATCTGGGACAGACGTGATGCTTGTGTATTTTATGAGCTTATTATGAATTTGAAAAACACAAATAAAAATCTTGAATTAGCCATACAAAAAATACTTAAAAGTCCTGATGTTTTTAACAAGTTACAATATATGATGGCTACTTTAGAAGAATATGGAGATGTTGTACCAAAACTGATGGCATTCTCAGGACATGTGAATTCTATACACACTCAACTTAAATTTGTTGAATTAGCTCAAAAGCACAATTCTGAGAAGTATTTAAGGGTCATATCCTATCTGAATCAACCGATGAATCTAGAGGTAGAAGGGGCATTGTTAGAAGTTCTCAAAACTGACAAATATAATGCTGTGGGATATGAAGTTCGTAAACAGGCTGTAAACTTATTGCATGCGCACAAAAAATATTCGAAATCATTATTTCAGTTTATACTCAAGGATCTAGAGTACACGTCTGAGAAACAAGATATGGGCGAACTCAAAGAAGAACAAGTTACAGGGTTTAAAGATGCTATTTTACGTGTACTGCATGATATTTCAGAAAATTTAAAAGAGAATTTACCCAATTCATCTTTGGTTTATAGCTATCAAAAGTGTTTGGCTTTTATTGTATGTCGAGATATTGGATTGAAAGAATACGAAATACTTCTGACAACGGGACCCATGTCTATCGAAGCCAAAAGCTATTTATTTACTCATTATCATAATCCCCAAAAAATCCACCTAGAACGATCCAGGATTCTTTCGGAAGTTGATATGAGTGATATGCACATTCTTCTATCTGGCATTTTAAACATTGATTGGAAAACACGTCAGTCTGATCTTGAAGAAACTGTTGATCATATTATTGCTAAAGGGTGGGGTAATCTGTTTTGGAAAACCTTAAATCAAGGTATTCAAAACACCACTTCGCAAAAACGAATTAATGCCTATGCATTCATGTTTAATTTTTTGACCAAAGCCCAAAAATTACCAACAGAAGGTGATTTACCTTGGACTCAAGAACTGACACGCCTATCAATATTAAAAAAAGGGTTGTTGGATAATGATCGCTCAATTCAAATAATGGCCCAAAATCAGGTTAGAGAATTTGTTCTTTCTGATTCCAAAAAGTTAATTGATCGATTGAATTTGTCCATGATGCATTTTACAAATTCGGCAGGGGTGGACTCTATATTGGGTCTACATCGTGACGGATCTCTAAATCTTCTCCCAGATATTATTAAGAATGATTTGTGGAGAGTGTATTTGACGGCTCTTGGGAGTAGAGACGAAAGAGTACGATCCGTTGCTTTAGAGGCTTTTGCTACTTTAAAACATCCAGTGATGAGTGATGACGATGTGAACATGTTCTATTCCAGAGGAATGAACGATGAGAGTAATGGAGTTCGTTTATCAGCATTAAAAGGGTACGCAACATACCTGAACAAGCAGAATTCGGATTTTATTCAATTTACAACCATGGAAAAACTGATGAGCAAAGTTCAGGCTGAACTTGTAGACTCAAAATATGCAACATCGCTGACTGATGTATCTCACAATTTAAAGGGGTGGGTTTTTAGCAAAAAGTCACCTTTTAATACGTGGAATCGCATCAACAAGCAAATGAATCAGATTATATTTAAATTAGCAAAACATGAGCTGAAAGAAGTCCAAATAGCGGTTTTAAATACAGCCAAAAACCATAGTGATCTTTGGAATCATCGAACTATCCGTCACCTTAGGAAACACCTAATGTGTGTACGTTAAATCCCAATGTCTGCTGTGCTTGTTTCTCTTGGATTTTTTATAATTTTGCATTCCCTGATGAAAGGTGATGATCGATCCATCACTTAACTCTAAAAAAGAATAGAAATGAATTGGAATTTTGAGTTTCGATGTAGGACCGGATGCCATGCCCATTAAGCTCAACTCATCATTTCCAGAGAGAAAGGGTAAGCCATTCGGATGATTATGAAACAGCTGTATTGATTGCACATCATTTAAACGAAGCAGCCCTGGTTCAAACAATGCGTTTAAATCTTCGAATGTAAATTCAATACTGCCAGCATATGAAGATGTAGTCATTTTGCTCACAACTTCTTTATTTTTTAGTGTTACGAGCCAAACGCCAACTTCAACACTACCCTTCATGTCGTTTAGGGTTTCCTGGATATGATGATCGACCAGTTCGAGATCAAATTGATGCATATGAATTTTAGGATGTGGGTTATCGATAATATTCTGTTGTTTTATGAGTAAGTTTTCATGTTGAGTTTTGAATTTTTCACGATTAGTAGGATTATGTTTCGGATTTTTGCTTTCGACGAGGATAGAATTGATTGCATGAATTTCTCCTGGTGTAAAATGTTCAAGCAAGAGAAGTTCTTGAGGATACCGAGTTCCATTTTCGTTGATATGCTTGCCAACCATTTTTTCATAATCGTTCAATGTCCATTTTCTAATACGTTCATATGTTGATATATCAATCCAAATGATATCGGCGCTTTTCTTAGGTGCCTTATAGGTATCGAGTAGAAATTGCATAGATCGGAGTATGGGCTTTTTCTTAAAAAGGTGTTTTAGCTTGAAGGCGGAGTTTTGGGGATCGCAAGAATAAGCGATTCGATTGTGGGGTAACCCTACTAAACCTATTAATAGTAAACATAATACGAAGAGTTTCAATTGCATATGCAGCTACTTGTTTGATGCATCCATAAATACGAATTTTTCGAGACTGGGGGGATCTAATTCACTCAGTAAATAAAGAATAGAAGACGCAAAATTTTTGAGATTTGAGTGATGTTCTGGTGCTCTGAATTCCTCAGAAAAATCCGCTTGATGAAGCCATGATCCAAATTTATTTTTATTACTGATGTAAAATTTTTCAACAATGATGCTTGCCACTAAGTTTGCATCAGAATAGGGTTTTCCGGTATCCATCAATTTTTTTGTAACGATAAAGTGTGGCCCTAAAGCTGAAAAAAGTACAGAGTGGGTTTTGGGGTTTAAGTATTGGGCAGCTGTGAGATGAAAATCCTGAAGAGGTTTGTCCACGTCCATTTTCCATAAAATATCTTCTCTTTGTGCGTAATACTCTCCGAATAATTTTAAAATAAGTGCCTTCATCTGAGGCAGTGCATCTAGTGTTTGAGTCACTTCAGGATTGTTCTTTAACTGTGCCTCAATCCAATTCCACACAGTGGATTCAACTGATTTAAATACAAAATGTGTTAGTTCGTGAATGATTCGTCCGTTGATTGATTTCCAATCAAATACATGTCTGTTCAGTAAAATACTGTTTCTGCTATAAACTGCATGTGCACTATTTTGTAAGATCAATTTTGATAGTTCTGGCAACACTATTTGATCAAACGAATGACCTGATTCTGACAGAAATGTAATGTATTGTTTGGTGGTGGGTGCCTTAATCTCAGGTAATTTATTCTGAACGCGCAACCAATTAATGATTTTGACCCAACGATTAGCAAGTGCTGAAGAGGGGAGTTTACATAGCTCTTGTTCGAAACGTGTGACTTCATATTTTGAAGTTAATGAAATACTTTGGCTGAAATGCATGGCATATAAGTCAAATGCTGTTGAGGATAAATTATCAGGAAATAAGCTAAGTTTTGCATATTGGCTTGCAAGAATTTGAGCCGTTAACGGGATGGTGTAGGTTGCCGGTACTCTTATGCGGTTGAATAAACGGTTTTTGAACTGATCAATTTTTTTTTCAATCTGTTGTTCTTTTTCATTTTTGGATAATGGGTTAATTCCAGATAGTAAACGAATGTTATTGGAAAAACCTTGTTTAAACTTTGTAACCTCTTCAGTAATTTCCTTGTACGCTTTAATGGTCTGAAGTCTAAATTGTTCTTTATTGAGCTTTGTAATCCAAGGCTTTGTTGCTTCTAGAGCGGATTTGCATGCAGCGTGTACAATGTTTGACTTCAAAAAATATACAGTAATTAGCATGCCTATTGTCAGGAATGTTTTAAATGGCCTCATATATATAAACATAATATAATTATAAATAGATATCATTGGAATTAATGCAATTCAAGGAGTATTATTTATGGGTTATAAATTAGATAGTTAAGGTGTGTTTACTTACCTTTATTGAAGACCAAAAATCCCAAAGCCTACTGAGTATGTTCTTCTTGGCTTCTCGGATCTGGTTTTTGACAGGGTTATGTCGTGATCATGTTTTGTTATTGTATCTAGCATTAAATCGCATCGGTGTCGAATCACGTATAGTAGCGGGAAAATTGAAAGTCATGTATTTAGATGGCAGTCAAGACATAGCCGAGCATACGTGGATAGAGTACATGACTCCAAATGATACGGTACGATTCGTTGATAATACAGGGCAAGTAGAATATCTCTTTATGACTGAGAACTCTGTTTATCGATCAGAGCTTATTTATGAAACGCCTACACACCATGAATTAAAGCCTATTCGATTTGAGGATATTCCAGATGTGTTTTCTGCTGTACTCAATAAGAATATTTTTGAGTAGTGCCAAAAAGGTGCCGGGGAACTTATTGTACTTATTGTATGTTCATGCTTTTTTGATCGGAAGCGTTAGGTGAATTTGCGTTCCTTTTCCTAAAGTGCTGGTTGCCCATATTTTGCCTTTGTGAAGGTCTGCTATGTCTTTGCAAATAGCCAAACCCAGACCTGTGCCTTTGTACCCACCTCCACCTAAAGGACGGTTGATTTGTTCAAATCTGTTAAATATTTTTTTAATGTTGTCGGGCGAAATGCCTTCTCCGTCATCAGTTACGCTGATATGAATCAATGGTCCGCTGGAATAAACTTGAACAGCAACTTTGTTTTTGGCATATTTTAGGGCATTATCGATTAAATTTATTAAAATTTGAGAGAGCATATCGATGTCTGCATGTAAATATGGTGGTGCATTATGCAGATTGTTTTCTAATGTAACATTGTTTAGTTTGGCTTTTTGGTTAAAGCTTAGGATAAGTTCATCGATTAATTTTTGCATACTAAAAAGGCTATAGTTTAGTTTGACTTTCCCTGATTCTAATCTAGACAGATCAAGTAGTTTGTTTACAACTCTATTTAGTCGATCAATATTTCTGGATGTTGTATAAACAAATTCCATCTGTTTGTTGGTTAAGGGACCTGCAATACCTTCCTTTAAAATATCGATTGCAGATTTGATAATCGCTAGAGGGGTTCTTATCTCGTGTGATGTACTGCTGATAAATTCATCCTTAATATTGTCTAGTCGTTCTAATTTATCTAATAATTTTCGCTCGGTACGATCAATGAAATAAATTCGTGCGCTCTTAGTTTCAGGAATGTAAGAAATTTGTTGTTCGTAAATTAAATGTTTAATTACAATTTCATTTTCGTAAAGTTTGTATTTATCCTTTTTCAATCTGTCACATATTTTATTTAAATCTTTTAAAAAATCAGGGTTTTCTTGCATTATTAATTTGAAGTTTGGGAGAAGTTCTTTTGCTGCAGGATTATTGTATATGATTTTTCCATCTGAACGAATTTCGACTATTGGGTTTGGATTATTTTCTGGAAATGAGGCCAGCCTGGAGAGCTCTTTCATAGTGTGTCGTATTTCACGCATGTCTTTTGCAACGCCAATGATTGCTTGAGGTACGCCTTCATCATTTTTCATCATCGTAGCAGAAAATGCTATCGGAATGCTTTTTCCAGACTTAGTTTTATAGGATATTTCTATATTATTTATACTCCCATCGGTTGCAAGGTCTTCAATGCTTGAATTCCAATTTGATGATGATCCTTTTGTAAGGATAGTTTCAATGGGTTTACCGATAAGTTCTTGTTTAGTGTACTCTAACAATTCAAGAGATTTTTGATTCATCATCAGAATTTCTTTTTTCGGATTTATAACAAGTAGTGAACTAGGCATTGTTGCAATAATCTTATCAATATATTGATTTGAATCAATTAGGCTTGTTGCCATATTTCTAAATGAATCGGCCAAAACGCCAATTTCATTATTTACTCCTACCTCAATATTTGAGGTATATATGCCTGAGCTAATTTCTTTTGAAATTTGGGATAATTTTAAAATAGGCCTAGAAATTCTTCGTGCTAAAAGAATTCCCAAGAAAATTAATATGAAAATTAGGAAAATACTCGTAATAAATACCCCATTTCGTAAATTCGCTAGTGATGAGTATATAACGTTGTCATTTACAGTCTTAAAGACTGTCCAATATCTCCCTTTATTATATTTATCAAAGTGAACCCTTGCGTGTGTATAAATTTGATGAGCCTCATTATCATGACTTCCAAATGTATTTTTACTTTTGATTGTTGCAAATATTTCAGGTAAATCGTGTTTCAAATTTGCTTTGTGTCCCAAATCAAATCCCCATTCCATATGTCGATCCGGGTGCTTTAGATAGTAACCATCGCTGTTTAAAAGAAATAAACTTCCTTGAGTTGTTTTTACTAATTTTAAAAAATGTTCAGCAAGTATGTTAGCAACAATGATTCCTTGTCTTGATCCGTCTTTATTGAAAATTGGCAATGCGTATCGAATGACTGGTGTGAAGGGCATCTCGATTTGATTATGTTCACGGTTTAAATTTAACTCGGAAATATAAAAAACACCTTTGTTTAACTTCATTGTCTTTTGAAAATAAGGTCGATGTTTTTTGTTCTGAGCCATTGATTTAGATATGATTTCTGTTTTATTCTGATCGTAATTTATTCGAACTACTTCTTTTCCAAGTTCATTTATAAATCGAAGTTGTGAATATATTTTTTTCTCTTGTGCAAAATTATTTAAAATTAACTCTAACCTATGTATCCATAACTCATAATTAGTTTGAATTTCACTATACTTCCTGCGCTGTTCATTGGATTTTGAAATTTCTTCGAATGGAGGAATCTTGCTTAAGAAACGAACATCGGACTCAATTTCATTTAGAAAATATTCAATTTCGTCTGCTATTACTTCAGTTTCATTAAGCGCATTTCTAAGACCCAGTTCAGATAAGTGTTGACTTGAATTTTTGTACCAAAAAAATGAAAGAACGAAAATTGGAACTATAGACACAAGGAGAAAATATGTGACTAATGTAGTTACAATTTTTTTTTGGAAAAAAATCTGTAACTCCTGCCATGCTTTGTTTAAAAACTTCACACTATTTCTCCTAAGACGCGTATAGCGTGAGATCATACCTATTAGTAGGAAGATAAAAAGACATGCAATACTGCGCTCTCAAAGCTGAGAAAAATCGTCTGCATGTAATCATTTAGACATATCCTGCTAGCTCCAACCCTAGGTATCGGTATTACATATTTAATACTTTTATACATTCTTGAATAACTCCCAGATCATGTTTTCAACTGCTTGTTAAGTATCTGAAATTACTTAATTAATAAAGGGAGCTCTATTTACGACTCCCTTGAAGTACCAAAAGGGTGCCAATGAACCTTTTGCAGATGGGTCCCCGCTCACATGCTGCGCATGCGTCGGGGATTGTGCATGTTAGATAATTCGATGACAAACTTGAGTTCATACGGCCGACCACTGCGATTCGAGTCCACATACTGTAAAACTTGGTTATATTTAATTTAAGGACTTGATAGAAGCCCATCCTACGCTAAAGCTACGGAGGGTAGTCTTCATATTTTTATAAAAATAAGGTGCATTGCAGGAAGCAATGCAACATTGGTCTGGCGTAGCCAACCGTAGCCACGGAGGGCGAAGGTTGGAGCGGGAAACGGGACTCGAACCCGCGACCTCCACCTTGGCAAGGTGGCGCTCTAGCCAACTGAGCTATTCCCGCGCCTAAATGACGTGAGAGTCATATTATCATATTTCGAGTCCATCTCAATCTTTTCCTTATTGCGATAAGGTGAGGTATATTTCGGAGGCTCCATAGGACAATTCGGTGATTTTAAAATCAAAATGATTTATGTCACATCCCATGATTGGTAATAAATCTGGCGCTTTTTGGTCCATCAAAAAAGACGTATGTAGAGTCAGATGCAGGCTATTTAGAACCTTTGACTGGATTGCTTGTGAGACAAGCTGCCCACCCCCCTCAATCAATAAACGAGTAATCCCCAGCTTTTGGCATATGAACTGGCAAATCACGTCGAATTGCTCAGTGTTAGGACACAAAGTCGGGATACCCATAGAATTCGATGCGACTTGTGTTGTACACATCCACAACTTATCCTTTGGCATCTGTAGCAAAGGAAGGGTAGGATCAAAATTTCCTTTTCTAGAAAGTATAACCGTCTTCATATAGTCGGTTCGGTTGGGGCTTGACCACACTGGAGGCACACCAACCCGCACTGTTTCGCCACCGATCAAAACCGCCTCATATTGATCTCGAATGGCGTAGATACGCTCAAGGTCCTGATCTGAACCAATTCTTTTTTTAGGTGAGGTTGAAAACCCAATTTTACCGTTCAAGGTACTTAGTACATGTAACCCTATTTCCATACCCATAGGGTTATTCTTGTGATCCCTAAGAATCAAGTCTAAAATGCAGAACTAATGGGGAAATTTCAAGGAAAACGGATTTGGATCACAGGCGCATCATCGGGGATCGGTGCCTCGCTCGCACGAAAATGTGTTGAAGAGGGTGCACACGTCGGACTATCCGCGCGTCGTGAAAGTTTGCTCGAGTCACTTTCGCAAGAGATAGGCAACTGTGCTGTTGCACCTTGCGATGTGACGAATCAAGATAGCCTCCATTTTGCGGCTCAAAAAATTATTGGCGCATTCGGAGGGATTGATATCGTCATTGCTAACGCTGGCTTCGGCGTTCATGGTTCCTTGAGCCAATTAACCACAGCTGATTTTCAACGACAGTTTGACGTTAATTATTTTGGTGTCGTGCGAACAGCTTTGGTCGCTCTACCTTATCTCAAAGATTCCAAAGGACATTTGGTTGTTGTGGCAAGTGTGCTCGGTCGATTTGGATATCCCTTCAACAGTGCTTACTGCTCAAGCAAATTTGCACTCAACGGATTTTGTGAATCTATCGCCTATGAGTTAAATGATGCGGGTGTTCATGTCACATGCATCAACCCAGGGTTGGTGGATAGCAATATCTCGCGTGTGGACAACGAAAATGTGTTTCACACAGGCCGTGAAGATAGTCGACCTAAAAGTTTAATGGTGCCTACTGATCAGGCTGCCAGTGAGATTCTTGTAGCCATATATAAACAAAAACGTGAAGCCGTCATTACACGTCATGGACGATGGTCCGTGCGGTTCAACCAATGGCTTCCTCGGACGTTTCGGTGGCTAATGGCTCGGTACCTTCACCCTAAAAGACATGCTCAGAAAAAAGAAGCCCCCGCGGCTTCAAACTGAAAAATCAGCTTCATCCGATCAAAGTCAAACGTGATGCGCGTGTGCTTTAAGAACCCATGCCCAAGAATACCTAAAATTGGAATATCAAGTTTAACTCGGAAGGGCATCGATTTGAGATGGTGGGCCGGCTGATTGTATGCCACCAAGTCAGATCCCAGGCTGAGTTTGTTGACTGTAAAAGGCGCTGCATGATGTGAGTCTTTATAGGGTTCGCTGGGCGCAATGGCTGCTTTGTGGAATACTGAGTCGGTTCCAGCAAAGGATCCTTTCCAGTACCCTGTATGTAAAATGAATAAACCAGGATTGGCATGGTTAACTTGTCCAGTTGTCACAAGTAATCTGTGATTCATTAACCAAAAAGGGTGTTCGATCGTACGAACCCCAATATTTTTCTGTAACGGGTTGTGCGTATTTCTCGAGCGATGGCTCAAGATCAGTTGATGATGTTTGTAGTCTATGGTGGTAACAAATTGGCTTAAGAAATCGAGTCCTAGTACTCCCCCAATAGGTAACCCGCCTGAGGCTGCTCGCAACGATTGAGGTAAAGCTTCAACGTGAATCGGCACCTGATTGATGTGTAACCCACCTTGAAACATCAAGGATAATCCGCTTTCGTTGGATTTTGAAAAACGTTTAAGATGGTTCGCAATAGTGTGATCAACCACACTGAAATATCGTGTTGTATCAATATAAAAATAAGTTTTTAAACGGTGGTTTAAGGTTACTTGTACAACAGGAAACGCCGTACGTTCCTTCATTGGGATGCGCCAAATTCGATCTGGATTTGATAAAACGAAAAGGTCTTTCATATGGTGTAATGGTTTTGCGAGGTGTCTATTTGAGCTTTTGTTAAAGTGATACGCTGCTTTTTGAGGCTGGTTCAATGCATAATGGACATGACCTAAGTTATCTTGAAGATCTTTCAGCGTCGGATTAAGGTCTTCTGCTTTTAAAAACGCCGATTGTGCAATATGCAACTTAGCTTGTGATAGGGCTAGTTTTCCATATTTAATCAATGCATCTGTTTTCGTTGCATGTCGGTGAATGATTTTATGGTAAGCAAGAAAGGCTTGTGTGATTTTTCCTGATTTATAAAGTGCTTCAGCCTGATCTAGATCACTTGAAAGAGCTATACGAGATGTGAAAATAACGAATAGAAGCGCGATAACGATATGCCCCGGTCGGTGAAAAAACCTCATACCTCTTAGGTCAAGTATACCATTTTGTATCAGGAGTATAGTTTCTCAATGTGCTTTGGTTCATACGTCGATGCCGTTCTAATGCTAATGCAATCAGCTGATCGATCAATTTAGGAAACGATAATCCGCTTTTTTCCCACATCTTTGGATACATGCTGATGGTATGGGTAAAGCCAGGGACGGTATTGATTTCGTTCAGATATATGTGACTTAAATCTCGTTCAACCAAAAAATCAACACGAGCCATTCCTTCACATCCACAAGTGAGATAAGCATCTAGTGCAATTTGTTGGATTTGTTTTACAGTTTCCCCGGGTAAGTCAGCAGGGATTTGCAAGGTTGAGCTATCATTCACGTATTTGGCGTTGTAGTCATAGAATGTATCAGTTTTGGTAAGAATTTCACCAGGCAACGAAATTTTAGGGTCTGAGTTGCCCAGCACACTTACTTCTATCTCACGCGGGTTTCTGATCGCTTTTTCAATTAGAATTTTATCGTCAAATTGCTTTGCTGTCTGAATACTTTCTAGCAGTGACGGAATATCAGACGCTTGAGTGATACCTACGCTTGATCCTAATCGGCAGGGTTTCACAAAAACAGGAAAGCCCAACTGTTGCTCTACGGATTTTACGATCGTTTCTTGCGAGATAAAGTTGGGATCCTTATGGTGGTGTGGCGGTTTTAGGGGTTCTGTCCAAAGGTAGGATACGTTTGATAATCCTGCTTGAGCGCATAATCGTTTTTGAAACACTTTGTCCATACAAATAGCTGAGCTTGCTACGTTAGCGCCGACGTAGGGTAACCCGCAAAGCTCAAGTAAGCCTTGTAAGGTCCCATCTTCGCCGTTTGGCCCATGAATTAGAGGAAATGCTACATCAATGGGGATGGATTCAATCGAACCCACACCCCAGTTCACAATAAGACTTCTATGAGATGGATCATGGGATAAATGGGCAGGGCTACAGCCTTCTTCATGTCCGGCCTTTAAAGCTTCAAGTACGTTAGGGCCCGTAACCCAACGACCTGTTTTAGTGATCCCAACGAGAACAGGTTCCACCTGATCCGTGTTGAGCGATTGAATGACAGATTCAGCTGAAACAAGGGATACTTCGTGTTCCCCAGAGCGCCCACCAAATATTATGCAAATTCGAATTTTCTTCATATGTGAGGCATTTTATCTTGATTGTCTGATTTTAGACAGAATTCTCTATAAATGCGTGTAATAGCTTATATTTTCACCTTCAAGGTAAAAGCGTGAGATGCCGATACAGGGAGCATGAATTTAAGAATTAATGTCATTTCGGCAAGTGTGGTTGTGGGACTCTTGGTGTGTCTCTTTTCTGGATGCAACAAAAGAAACACTGATTATCCGTGGTTGAAGCAGAATCCATTAATCCATGGATCATTGTCAAATTCTGAGGAGTTACCTGAATTAACTTTGCCGACCGATGTATTAATTGAGCGGCTGAGTCATCCTGAAGCCCGTATACGTAAAGAAGCGGCTCGCTTGTTGGGAGAGCGAGGCAGGGCAGGGATTGCAGGGATTCCGAAATTAATTGATGGGCTCACGGATAAAGATGAAGGTGTTCGACAGGCTGCTGCACGATCCTTGGGGCTCATGGGGCAGGATGCATTTGAGGCTGTTCCGTATCTACTGAAAGCGCTGGGGGATCCTGATGAATCTGTACGGCGTGAGGCAGCGAATTCGTTAGGCGAGATTAGTAAGCAAGCATTTAAGGCGACGCCTGAGCTGATCAAGGCAGTTGAGGAGCGTCGGAAGGCGGCTCAAGATACGATCGAACGTTTGGGCAAACAAACGCTCGAAACGTTGGAAAGAGAAAAACAGAATCCAGAGAATAGTAGTATTAGTGGGTTTATCGATTACATCTCAAAAATGCTCGAATCCTTCTTTCAATAATTAATGTATCCCTGTAAAGTCAGATTTATTTTTGCTCTATCACTCATCTAAATTAGCAAGCTCCTCTTTGATCAGAGCGATTTTATCTGTGATTTTTATGCCTCTTGTTTCAAGAGCCCCGACAGCTTTTTGGAAGTCGATTTTTGTAGTTCCTATTTTTCCTTTCTCTTTAGCTGCGTCAAATGCCTTTTTCGCTAGGTTTTTTGCATTTACTAGACCCTGAAACTCTTTTTCTAATTCAGCGATATTCTTTTTGAGTTTTTGAATATCTTCTTTCTCCATCTCTTTTATATCTTCTTTATTGAAGGGTCTAAGACCAGCCAAAGAAGCGACAGCTCCTTCACTCTTTTGGGCATCTTCTAACGAATCGACCTTAATCATGGATCCTTTCTTCTTTAAATTAGGGCTTCGTCTCTTTTTTTTGTGGCCCTTAGACTTGGCGAAGTTGATGGTTCCATCATTGATACTTTCAACGAAGAAATCAAAACTATAAAAAATTCCTTCATTGGATTCATCAATAGACCCAGCGATATCTTCACAAATAATATTGAACATTAAGTCCTGAACCAGAAGACTATTTTTGGCACTTGGATGTTTGCTTGAGTCAGCAATCGTTCCACCCATAATTTTGGATTCGCATGTTTTAATTTCACTATCTTTTGTCTTTTTGTACGAAAGGATATACGAACCGCCGAAGGTAATTCCTTCCCCATCAGACACTACTAATTTTAATACAGGATGTAGGGCGACTTCTTTTTCCTGTTTTTTTTCTTTCTCGAGTAATTGGACTTTAACATCTAAAAAGGGTCCTTGAACTTGAAAAAACGTGGGCTTATTCAGGAGGTCTTTCAATTGGTCAAGTAACTGAGTTCTCGTGACTTGTGTGACTTCTTTTCCTTTATTTACACCACCTGACCCTGATTTTTTACTACATCCAGTCATCATGAAAGATAAACAAAGCGTCAGTCCGAGTGCAGTCAAAAACTTATTTTTTGAACATTTCATTTCAAATCTCCTTGGAGAGTCTCTATCCATTCACACCCGTATCGGCCATTTCAATAAAAACTAAACAAGTTTATAAATCTTCCAAAAGGTCTTCGTGAAATCTTCCAAAAGGTCTTCGTGAACTTAGTTCAAATTCAGTATTAAATTTAGCCACTTATATTTTCCGTAATCGATTCCTATGGCACCTTTGGGAACTATTGATTATCTTAAAAAAATATGTGGAACAAATAAACCGATTGAATTTAAACTGATTAAATGGTAAAAATGTAT
The DNA here is from genome assembly GCA_029262815.1 of Deltaproteobacteria bacterium. Taxonomy (GTDB): domain Bacteria; phylum Bdellovibrionota; class JAJCYS01; order JAJCYS01; family JAJCYS01; genus JAJCYS01. Next base: position 41,712 of record JAJCYS010000009.1, read on the forward strand.
TTTATTCTTATTTATAGGAGGTAGTAGTGGATTGGTTATTTAGGGTATCTGTTTTGTTCTTCTTAAGCTCTTTCTCACTGTCTCAAATTCAGGCTCAAGTTAATGATAGCAAACGAAAACCCATTGTTTCTGGTTCTTTGTCGTTTGTCACAGGTGAACTAAGATTTCCAACACCGTTAATATTGGGAAATTTAGGGTTAAGTGGGTTTTTAAGTTCGGAGCAGAAGAAAGCAGTACAACTAGATACATTAATGCAACAAATATACAGTTCGGATAAAAGAAAAAATTGGCTGATTCAAGCAAGTGTCAGTACGTATAAAGGGAAATATGTATTGAGTCTTGGTGAAGGCGTAAGTGGGTTGATTCCATATTTATTGGAAAATGCTATCCAAGCATTTGGTTTGGATTTTGCCTATTATGAGATTTCTCTAGCTCCGTCAAATAAACGTACGAAACCTTTAAAAGAGTACTTAAATAGATTTGAGAAAAATCTGATACAAGCGGATGCATCTGACCTGTCAAATGTATATATTTTATCAGATAAAAAGCTTGCATCACTCGGCGATGAAAGTTTTGATATGGTTGTATCGCATGCCATGTTAACTTCCAGCTGGAAGAAAGCTTCAAAAGTGTTGTCTGAAGGTTTTCGTGTATTAAAACCAGGAGGTACTTTTCGGACTACAATAGCAACATATTTACATTCTGATAGAATTGCGCCAAGTAAGGCTCGAACCCATGAAGAGATTGTTAATTCGTTAAAATTTCTATTAGCGAAATCACTTCCAAGCGAAAAATATGAATACGCTATTTTTGAAGGGATGGTAGGACTTATAAGCAAGCTGTCTAAAGGGTCGGTTTATCCTTCTGATAGTTTTAAATGGAAAAAAGGAATGTTACCTCTGCCTCGTTTTCCAACAGCGCATAGAAATATATTGCTTATTATTTTTAAAAAATAATACTCATTCCAAAGTGTTGCACTTCAATATTGAACTCAGGTAATCGATTCCTATGACACCCTTGGTAAATCAGATTCGGAGGAATTGGGGACAGTGAGGTTCCTCAGAAAAGTAGACACGAAGAGTTAGATGAAATAAAAACTAACTTGGAGGAGTCAAATGGCAGGAAAATACAGAATACATACAGCAGAGTTCAAGAATCAGGCTGTGGCAATGGTGATTAAAGAGAAACAG
>JAJCYS010000010.1 GCA_029262815.1 Deltaproteobacteria bacterium
GGGGTAGCACGTGAAGCAGTTCTTCGGGGGCTCAAGGTGTGCCTGGTGGATGAAAACGATTTTGCATCGGGGACCAGCCATAATTCTTCGAAGTTGGTTCATGGTGGGTTTAGGTATCTAGAAAATCTACAACTTAAATTAGTGTTCGAGGGAGTGAATGAACGAAATCGTCTTATCAAATATATTGCGCCTCATTTGGTCCATTCGTTGAAATTTGTGTTTCCATTTCGCCTTCGAAGTTTTTTTCGATTTTTATTGGTTGCGTTGGGGACGTTGGTCTATGACTGTCTGTCACTCTTTAAGAATTTGTATTTTACACGGTTGGTGTTCGGATCATCCATGCAGGTCAAGGTTCCCGGACTTTCGTCCAAATTCAAATTAGGGGTATGTTTTGCTGATGCACAAACAAACGATGCCCGATTGGTATTTGATACGATTCGGTTTGCGCATCGTAAAGGAGCGCAGGTTTTTAATTACACCCAAATTGAATCTCTCTCTTTGGGTTCAGATGGCAAATATAAAGGGAAATTAAGGAATGAAAAGGGGTCGCATGGTTTGTGTGCACGATGTGTGGTGAATGCAACTGGGCCTTGGGTTGCTCAAACAGATGATCAATTTGGCATATCTAAAACAAAAATAAAATGGGTCAAAGGTTCACATATTATTGTACCGCAGCCTAAAGTGCCGATTGATCATTCAGTCATTGGTCAAAGTGTTGAGGATGACCGGGTTGTTTTTGTAATTCCATGGGGGCCTGTGCTTTTAGTTGGGACAACTGAAACACATTATGAGCAAGATCCAAGACACGTGGTGTGCTCTAAGGCCGAAGTGGTCTATCTGCTAGATGTGCTTCGTCGTTATTTTCCTGATTTTGGGTATGATGTGTCCTCGATTCGAGCAACGTATGCGGGCATTCGACCGATTTTTGATCAGACTGGGGAAGATTTAAATAAGTTGTCTCGTGAACATGTCATTGAGGGACAGCCGGATCGAAAGTGGGTGACGATCACGGGTGGGAAATTGACGACCTTTCGGGCCATTTCACAAGAGGCCGTAGATGAAGTTCAGACCATTTTAGAGTTGCTGTATCCGAGTTCAAAACAGAGAAAAGTTTTTTTACGGACACCTCTTAGAGAATCGAGCCGTGTCATCGCTAGTACTCGATGTGATCGTTCGATCGTGACACATTTGAATCTGATGTACGGTGAGGCGAGTACGTCAATTCTTGAGTCTATAGAGCGAAATCCCCTCATGGGGCAGCCTATATATCCCGAATTGCCGTATACATGGGCAGAGTTGGAGTACATTGTTGCGAATGAGTCGGTCGTGCATTTAACCGATCTGATGAAGCGGCGAACAGCACTATACTTTCTTGCAGACCGAAGTGGCTGCAGTGCACTTGATGCGATTGTGGCGCATATTGCACCCCTATTGGAGTGGTCTGAGTCACGGTGTGCTCAAGAAAAACAAAGGTATCTAAAAGAAGTAGCTGAAAACCGGGCCTGCTTATCTCCCGAAAAAAACTTAAGTTAAACCTTAATGTACCGAAAAGCTTCTTAGACAGTGAGATGTATGTCAAGGAGGCTTTAAATGAGTAGGTTTTTACGTGTAAGTGCAATTTGTGCCCTCGGGGTACTTAGTTTCAATGGATTTGCCCAATTTAGTGGTGATGATATCAGCAGCCCAGATCGAACGATTCAAACTATAGCTGTTTATGTAGACCAAATAAGAATGAAGCAAAGTCAGGGTAAAATGATGGCAGAAGTCACGTATTACCCATTGAAAAAGGAATGTAAGGGCGGTCCTGTCATCCTTCCTTTTCCTGATTCAGAAAGGCTACAAGATTGTCAGTATAAAATTCCACAGAAAATGATCGGTAGACCCTATAAGTCAAATGTATATGGGGATATGGCCATTGCTGTAGCTCAAGCAGCCCAATGTACGATGTTCTGTACAGCTTCTTTTAAGATTGAAATCGGTATTGCTGGTCCGAGTTGGCCTTCAATTGTAGGTGTAGAAGTCAAAAATAACATGATGGAAATGTTTACCAAAGATTGGTCCGAGTTGATGAAAGAGGGGAAAGATCCTGGTTCTCCTAACAGCTTCATTGGCCGTTGATAACCTTTTCATTTATATCAACTCTTTAAAAGCTCTGGCCAGATTTCTGGTCGGAGCTTTTTATTTCCCTTAACACGAAAAAATTAAATTTGTTGTTTATATAAAGTAAACAATTTAATAGGATGATTGATATGAATAAGTTTAAATCTGTTGTTTGTTTTGGCTTAAATACAATTGTGCTTTTGTTGTGCTTGTCTTCATGTGTCCACGTAAAACAACAAAAATATACTGACCTACTAGATAAAAGTAAGCTGACATTATTTGCTAAAATTCTTGATCTTGAAGAGGAAGTCGTTGGTGATGTTAACCGGGAACAGGCCCATCAGCGTATTGGTGAAATCCTGATTGATCTTGAACAACGATTACGTGCTGTTGACACCCCAAAACAAAAAATAGATCAAATAGCTCTCTACCTATTTAAAGAGAAGAAAATAGAATCTGTGGATCCGCATTCATTTCAGTTGGAGGACGATTTAGCCAGAGAAGTTGCATTTCGATTAAATTTTATTACGTCAGTCCTTAATCAAAGCGTAGGCATGTGCATCACGCTAGTAGAATTATATTTAATCATAGGTGAATACTTTAATATTCCATTCTATTTTGCAGTCTCGCCCGATCATGTATTCGTTCAATATAATGATGGGAAGCAAATCTACAACATTGAAACGACTGACGGAGGCAAGATAATCAACGACGCTGATTTTTCGGCATACTATAAAACAGACAAAAAAACTCAACTTCGAAGTGGGCTTTTGGAAATTTATCATAAGCCTATCCAAATATTGGGTTCAATTTATTTCAATTTAACAAGTCACTTCTTGCAAGATCAAAACAAAACTGCATTAGCAAAACTTATGGCTGTAAAAGCAATAAATCTAGGACATACTCTTATTTGGTCAGGCGTGTTACTTGCGGTTGCAACTGCAATTGAAGGACGGCAGGAACAGGCAATTGATAGGTTAAAGGTATTACAGACAGCCAATCCAGAAAACGCATTTATTCCATACGGTTTAGGTATTGTGCACTTAGTTCGGAATAAACCTGCATTCGCACTAAATATGTTCAAAAAATCATTTAAAAAAGGTTATGAAAAGGCAGCAGATGTTGCAAATAGGATTTTTCCGTCAGTGAGAGCTAGTACGTCACCATCTTCGAAAGAAATCCTTAAATTTTCCGGAAAACAAACATATGTATTCAGGCTTGACCCCAAATGGTTAAGACTCAAGCAACCCAATAGGTTGAAGATATATCTAGGTGAGAACAACCATGCTTATATTGATGTGACTTATGCCTTTGGGTTAACCGTATCAGAACGCACAGCTGCCATAGAACATAACGTAAGCGAGGGTCAAGTGTTGAGTACAGATCATCCGACTTGTTCTGTATTAATTAGAGGGATTGATAAACATAAACCCTATTATTCTTGTCATTTATTTAGGAAAAATAAGAATGGGTTATTGAATTTTGAATTGGTCATTAAGGATAAAACTTTTGACAGCCATCTTCCAGAATTCAGTGAATTTGTAAAAGCGACTAAGGCCTATTAGTCAAAGTCGCAATTTTATCTGAATTTTTTTGTCTTTTACAAAAAAACCACCAGTTTGTTGTTGAATCCAAACTATAGATTTCAATAAAATACCTTTTGTGTGTGAAAGCGGTTTTTTCAGTCGCTTTGGTCTGGCGGCAATGTTACCTCTGATGTTTTTGATCTCGTGTGCTCATATAGAAAGAAGTGCTAAAACTCCAGAATTAGACAAGAGCAGGTTAAGTTTGTTCAATAAAATTCTAGATATTGAGGAAGAAATCTATGGAGAGGTAGATCGTGAGCGGGCCCATCGGTTATTGAGTGAGATATTGGTTGATCTCAATTATCGATTGCGGACTGCTCGAACCCCCAGGCAAAAAATCGAACGAATTGCAAAGTATCTTTTTGTAGATAGAAATATTAAATCTTTTGATCCGTCTCCATACTCATTATGGTCTTGGGACCTCAAAAAGGCCAACAGTGTATCAAACGAAGTTTCGACTCAATTTAACTTTATTACATCAGTCTTAACACAACGTAAAGGTATGTGCGTTACGTTGGTCGAATTGTATTTAATAATTGGTGAATATTTTGATCTCCCATTTTACTTTGCTGTTGCACCCGATCACGTATTTATTCAATATGACGATGGGCAACATCAATACAATATCGAGACGACAAATGGAGGTGACATAAAAACAGATGACTATTTTTTAGATTATTATGGTGAGGATGAAGATACCTTACGTCAAAGTGGGAATTTGGAAACTCATAAACAACCTAATCAGATACTGGGTGCTATTTATTACAATTTAATTCCCTATTTTATAATTAATAAAAAAAATCTTGGTTTGGCAAAGCACATGCTCCAAAATGCCATTGACCTGAAATATGAAGATGTAAGTTTACGTATTTCCCATGCAACTATACTTGCGCTCGAAGGGGAGTACGAACGATCTATCAACGTATTAAAAGCATTATTAACTACGTACCCAAACAATACATATATCTTGTCTGGTCTTGGTGTGAGCTATTTTGCCCAAGAAAAGCTTCTATTAGCACTCAACATGTTCAAACGCTCATTTGAGAATGGGCTCGAAAAGGCCTCAGATGCTGCGAATATGACTTATTCGCTCGTGAAACCCCGAATTTCATTGTCTGAAAAAGAAGTGATTAGTTTTTCTGGAAAAGTTACGTATGAATTTAAACTCGATCCAAAATGGTTTCGACTCAAGAACTCCGATCAATTGAAGATATATTTAGGTGACAATAATCACACCTATATTAAAGTGACGTATATTTCTGGATCAACCGAGTCGGAACGTACCGCCATTTTGGAAACGAAGCTTAGAGAAGATGAGAGTCAGGAGTGGATTGATAACCATCCGATATGCTCAGTACTTATCCGAGAGAAAGATGAAACCACGCCTTATTTTTCGTGTCATTTATTCAGAAAAAATGAACATGAATTATTAAACTTTGCCTTGGTAGTACGTGAGAAAAAATTCGAAAGGTATTTACCGACGCTCACTCACTTTGTAGATGCAACGGAAGCCTACTAATGCAATATTTGAACTGAAATAATAAAGTTAATAAATTAAAAAAATATATATAATTCAATAGTTAACTGAATCTTTTGTGTTTTTTTGAATTTCTAGATATCCTATCGTGAAACAGATGGTATCCCTGCCTCAGCGGAGGCTGGGATGACACATTCAAATAGAAGAGGAGAGTTTTGGCGTGAATCAAGAGTTGGACCAAGTACAAGCGAGAAAAGTTAAAGTTGCTCGGATAACAGAACTTCAGGGTCACCCATACCCAAATGCCTTTACACCTAGCACAACCGCACGTGAAGTCCATCATAAGTATGGTGAATTAGATGCGGTGGCACTCGAAGGAAATACCGAATCTCTTTCTGTTGCGGGGCGCATCATGTTTATTCGGGATTTTGGAAAAGGCGCTTTCTTTAAATGTAGAGACTCGTTTTCCGAGATTCAGCTTTTCTTATCAAAGAAAGATGTAACTGAAGAAACGTTTGAGCTTGCAAAACTCGTAGATGCGGGTGATTGGGTGTATGTATCGGGGACTGTGTTTCGAACTCAAAAAGGGGAACTCTCTGTCAAAATTAGAGAATTAACTATCTTGTCTAAATGTCTCAGACCTTTGCCCGAAAAATTTCATGGCCTAACGGATGTCGAGCAAAGATACCGAAAACGGTATCTTGATTTGATTATGAACCAAAGCTCCTTTGGGACCTTTGCAAGTCGCAGCAAAATGACTACACACGTGAGACAGTTTTTCGAAGCAAAATCTTATCTAGAGGTTGAAACACCGATGATGCAACACGTAGCTTCGGGAGCTTTGGCGCGCCCATTTAAAACACATCATAATGCTTTGGATTTGGATTTATACTTGCGTGTAGCGCCTGAACTTTTTTTGAAGCGCTTAATTGTAGGGGGCTTTCCAAAAGTATTCGAAATCAACCGAAATTTTAGAAACGAAGGGATTAGCCCTCAACATAACCCCGAATTTACAGAATTAGAATATTATGAGGCCTATGCCACATGCGAGTCCTATATTGGGTTAACAGAAAATTTATTTGCAGATGTGTGCCAGAAACTACATGGCTCATTAGAAGTTGCTTTTGGAGATCATACTCTTAGTTTTAAAAATCCATTCAAAAGACTTCATATGTTTACGGCTTTGCAAGAGCGATTGAATGTATCTTTAGACGATTTGTTCGATCGTAATACGATGATCGCACAGGCTGGGACGCACGGTATCGATGTGCAAGAATTTCACTCCGCCGCCGAAATTTCAGTGTTGATTTTTGAAACTCTATTTGAAGCAGAGTTGATACAACCTACGTTTGTAGTTGGCTACCCCGTGGAAGTCTCTCCGTTAGCTCGACGTAATGATGAGGATCCCCGATTTACGGATCGGTTTGAGCTCTATATCGGCGGATTTGAAGTGGCTAATGGGTTTTCAGAGCTTAATGATCCCGAGGATCAACGATCGCGGTTTGAAGCGCAAGACACTTTCCGCAAACAGGGTAATTTTGAGGCCTTGCCTGTTGATTGGGAATTTATTGAAGCACTTTCCCATGGAATGCCTCCAACGGCTGGTGCTGGAATTGGTATAGATCGAATGGCCATGGTTTTATTGAATCAACCCTCAATTCGAGATGTGATTTTGTTTCCTACGTTGAAACCCTAATTTATGTGGTCTCTCTGGCGAATATATCTTTTTCGTATCTTTCGTGTTTCCTTTACTGAACCTGTTTCTCGTGGCATAGGGTGGCTGAATTTATTTGGCTTTATTTTAGGTGCTTTTGCTATTCTTATTGTCACTTCAACCATGTCAGGATTTTTCACCAGTATCCACACTGCCGTGGCTACTTATTCGGGTGATTTATCCGTTCTTTCATATCGTTCAGTATCTCAAAAGGATGTCGATCGGATACGGGGGTTGCTTGAAACCCGATATCAAGTAAGAGGCAAAACAGTTTTATTCAAAACTTTACCCGTCCTAATCAGCTATGCGGGCAAACAAGCTGATGGGTTTTTAGAAGCACCTATTTCCACTATTGAGACAGGATACCCCAAGTCAACTCATGCCTGTTTGACTCGATCGGATCGTCCTTCAGTTGTACTTGGATCACCCATACAAAGAAAACTCAATGTTCGAAAGGGTGATCATGTGACTTTGTTCTTCGTGCTACCCAATGGGGTCCAGAAACATATATTTGAGGTATGTGGATTTTCGGATGTTGGATATTACGCTTACGATAAGCACCTTGTGTGGGCGACATCTCACGCTCTCAATCAATTGGATACGCCGATTGGGGCCAAGATTAGAATTCCATATGATACATTCAAGGATTTGAGACAAGAGCAATATCAACTTGCTTCTTTATTAGATAATCCTTTCTCTGTATTCACGTGGTATGACAGGAATCGAAATTTATTCGAAGCCATTCAAACAGAAAAAGCCCTCATTGTTATTGTGCTCATATTTATTATCCTAGTTGCCAGTTTTAATCTTATCAGCCATCTTTATGTTCACTACAACCAACGCAGAGAGGTGTTTCAACTTCTGTATGTGCTTGGGGAGCGGAAATGGCGCATGATGATTTTAACAATGATTCAAGGAAGTGCTCTGGGTTTGTTGGGCAGTGGAATTGGTGTGGCTCTTGCATGGGGTGTAATCCAGCTAATTAAAGGACCTTTGCCCATTCCCATTCCTGTTTCTATTTATAATTTATCAACGTTGCCAGTTCAGTTTGACTGGTATGTAGCAACTTGGGTGATCTTTGGATCAGGAGGCATTGCAATGCTTGTGAGTGTGATTCCAGCAATTCGGACGCGTTTTTTGTTCCGTATTCAATCCTTGTCATCATGAAAATAAAATTAGATCAAATTCACAAAGTCTATTCTTTACCCAATAAGGGAAAGCTTGAAATTTTAAATGAGTGCCATTTGGAAGTACCATCGGGTTCTCGAGTTTGCATCATTGGTCCAAGTGGAGTTGGCAAATCTACGCTTATGCATATTTTGGGGTTGCTAGATCGTCCTTCATCAGGCGAGGTTTATTTTAATGATCAAGCAATGTCGCGTGTTACCTCAAAACAGTTGGCGCATTACAGGAACCAAAAAATTGGTTTTGTTTTTCAACACCATTATCTTTTGGGTGAATGTACAGCATTAGAGAATGTCTTAATGCCCGCACTGATTCGTGAAGTGTCTTTTAATCAAGCGCGTCAAGATGCAGAAGGCTTGCTGCGTCTGGTAGGTTTGATGGATCGTGCGCAATTTTATCCTGCACAACTTTCCGGAGGAGAACGTCAGAGGATTGCACTTGCTCGAGCGTTAATCAACAAACCCCATTTAATTTTAGCTGATGAAGTGACAGGGAGTTTGGACCCTAGCTTAAAAGAAGGGATGATGCAACTTCTAATTCAATGCTGCACGCAATTTGAGGCGACATTGATTTCTGTTACGCATGATTTCTCTCTGATTCAATATTATGATACCGTGTACAAATTAGATGATGGACAGTTAAGCTGTTATACTGCTGAGGTTTAAAAGTTAAGTTGTGAAGTTACTAAGACACATCAAGCATAGTTGTATCCTTTTTCTGGCACTTATATCTACTTCTATTGCCTTTGGACAGGCGAATATTGGGCTGGCCCCAGAAGTAAAAATTCAATCCATTGAAGTGATTGGCAATGTGCGAATTGAAAAAGATTCCATCCTGAATAAAGTTTGGCACAAAGCTGGTGGTGCCTATCGTCTTGACAAGGTCGAAGAAGATGTCAAAAGTTTGTTCGGCATGGGCCTGTTTGATCGGATTTTTATCAAAAAACAAACAACTGGACCCGAACAAATTAAATTAATATATATTGTTCGTGAATTACCAGTTATTAAAGAAATCCTTATAGAAGGTAATGATAATTACGATGATGACGAGTTCAAAAAAGAACTCGGGCTTAAAGATTTTCAATTGGCATCCCCCCAGAAAATAGAAGATGGTTTTCAAAAAGTTAAGAAAAAATATATCGAAAAAGGGTATTACTTAGCAGATTTATCCTACGAGTTAGTTCCAACTGACAAGCCTCAATTTGTGAAACTTTTGATCAAAATTGATGAGCATGAACGTATTTCAATCCGAAAGGTATTGATTTCAGGAAATACGGCGTTTAATGATTCTGAGATCAAACAGATCATGTTGTCAAAGGAGGGACATGCCTTTAGTTTTATGACTCAGGCGGGTCGATATCATGAGTTTATGTTTGCAATTGATGTGCAAAAAATTCAAGAACTGTACCTCAATTGGGGATATGCACGAGTCAAAATTCGCGACCCCAAAATTATGTATAGCCCCGATAAGCGGTGGGTAACACTTCAGTTTCATATTGATGAAGGCAAGAAGTATACCTTTGGTAAAGTTTCAATTGAGCCTGATGGGGTTTTCACTGAAGAAGAGTTGAAAGAACGCAGTATCGTTAGAGAGGGCCGAACGTTTAGTGGCGTCGTCATGAAGGCTGAAACAAGACGTATCAGTGATTTGTACGGGAACAAGGGATATGCTTTTACAAACGTTGTGCCCGATATTCAGATAGATGATGAAAAACTTGAAGTGAGTTTAGCGTTTAAAGTTCAAAAAGGATCTGAAGTAACGATTCGAAATATCAACATTAGTGGGAATACGACATCATTTGACAAAGTGATTCGACGCGAACTCCGTATTTACGAAGGTAAAAAATACAGTAGCAGCCTACGGCGATTAAGTGAATCACAGGTTAAACGGCTAGGATTTTTTGACAAAGTTGTGTTCAAAGATAAGATCGTCCCTGAGCATCCAGGTCTTTTGGATATTGATATTGAGGTCCAAGATAAAAAAAGCACTGGATCATTGCGCTTTAGTGCCGGATATTCGAGTCAGGATGGGGTCGTCGCTCAAGCTCAAGTCTCACAGAGTAACTTTTTAGGCTCAGGCCAGTTGCTACAATTGAACGGGGTGCTTGCCGGCTCTCATACCCGTATTATTCTGAACTATTATGAACCCTACTTTCTGGATTATCACGTTGGGTTTGGAACGTCCTTATATTACAAAGATCGAAACGTAAACTCAAATTTGGGGCTAAGTTTTACGGAGTTAAAAGGAGGGGGTACAGTCCAATTTGCCTTCCCGGTTTCTATGGATGCTCAATTCAGTCTGACGTATAAGTTTGAAGACATTACGTTAAAGCATGTGTTTAACAAAGATATTGTTAAAGATAAAGATAATGAAGGTATTTTAAGCAGTGCCATTGCTTCATTGATTTGGGATTCCCGGAATAATCGCATGAGGCCGACCGCTGGTCTGTATGGTTTAGCAGATGCTGAGTTTGCTGGCATTGGCGGAGATTTAAAGTTTTTGAAGACAACTGTAAATTTAAGATGGTATGTGCCAATCTTTTGGGGCATCGTTTTCCGAACCAATATTCGGTTGGGTGCTGTGTTTTCAATTGGAGATAATGAAATTCCAGTTTCTGAACGATTTGTACTGGGTGGTATCAATGACTTGAGGGGATTTAAATACGGGGCAGTGGGCCCTTTGGTCTGTGCAAAGCCGACTCGGTTTGAAGATGGTCGATTTGTATTTGCTGACAAAATTAAAAATAGAGACCGTGATATCCCGAACATCAGTTTGTGTGATGGGTTTAATGCAGGTGGGGTCGATTCAGATGGGTTGATGTTCTTGCCTTTTAATATCGGGGGTCGATTTATGTACCTCTTGAATACTGAGTTTGAGTTTCCGATTTTGCCAAAAATGGGTATTCGTGGGGTATTTTTTGTAGATTTAGGTGCTGCTTTTGATAGTTTGGATGAGAAGCCTATCGGGAAAGTTGTAAATGATGCAGCTTTTGAATTTCCAGACGGTGTTTCGTTTCCCATTCGCCTGTCTATTGGGTGGGGGATTCGATGGTGGTCGCCCCTCGGACCATTACGGTTGGAGTTTGGGCATGCCTTGTTGAAAGGTACCGGAGATTTGGCATTTGAGCCGCACTTTGCTTTTTCATCTGCTTTTTAGTAAAATCGGCTATCATTGCAGAAATTTACTATGAACGTAAAAAGGATAGAGTCATGAGGATTAAGAATTTAGGCTTAGTTGTACTTTTAGGATGTTTGTGTGTACCGGGTGTAGGTTTGTCTGCAGCAAAAGGTAACAAGAAAAGTAGCAGTACTCCCAGCAACGATGAGGGTGGCACTCCTTTTTTGATTGTTCAAGTTCAGGAAGTTTTAAAAGGTTCTGTTGAAGGACAACGTAAAGCTAAACGCCTTCAGGATCAGGTTGGTGTTCGGAAGAAAATACTTCAAGCCAAGCGGGATGATCTTGAAGTACTGAAGAAAGAGTACGATAAAAGCTCTCCTTTGATGAATGCAAAAACACGCGCTAAAAAGCAACAAGAGCTACAAGATAAATACCTAAAATTTCGAGAGGAAGCTCAGAAAAATGACCAAGAGTTGAAAAAGCTTCAAGGTGACTTGATGGCTCCACTCTTGCAGAAAATTCGTGATGAAGTGACCAAACTGGCCAACCGCGAAGGTGCCTACATGGCCTTAGCGAAGGATATGCCTGGTTTGCTTTATATAGATCCGGATTCTTCGCGTGATATTACGTATGAAGTTACACTTGCTTTAAATAAAACATATCGTAAATCTCAGAAACGAAAAAAAGGGTTGCGTAAAAAAGGTAAGAAGAAACGTAATAAAAAACGTTCAAGAAAATAGTGTTGAAGCTCTAAGTAACAGTGTGAGGGGATATGGTCACCTTTGAGGAGCTTAAAAAGACTTTTGCTGATCTAGAAATTGTCAGAGGACAGCGAACTTCTTTCAAAGGTTTCAGCAGCTTAAAGCTGGCTGGTTGTGATGAGGCTAGTTTTTTTGTTGATGAACGATATCGTGACGAGTTAAGTGCTTCAAATGCAGGTGTATTGATTGCACACACCAAACGTTTTCCATTCGTTTTCGAAGCTTTTAAGGGAACGGTATGGCACAGCCCAGATCCGTTGCCTGTCCTAGCGGCCTTAGGGGCTCATCTTGAAAAAGTAAAATTTGGAGATGACGAACAATGGTCTGAAGTCGGTGTTCATCCTACAGCTGTGGTTGAAGAAGGTGCTGAAATTCATCCCGAAGCTTTTGTGGGACCGTACTGTGTTGTTCGGAAAGGGGTTGTCATTGAAGCAAGGGTTAGTTTATTGGCTTATGTCTATGTAGGATGCCATGTGAAGATTGGGGCCCGAGCAGTGGTGGGATCTCACGTTTCAATTATGGCGTACACACAGATAGGCAAAGAGTCACGCATCATGGCTGGCACAGTCTTGGGTTCTAAAGGGTTTGGGGTTCTTAGAGATGGTTCTGGCAAAACAGCTGTATTACCGCAACTTGGGGATCTGAGTGTGGGTGAGCAAGCATTTATTGGGAGTAATGTCACGATAGATAGAGCAACGTATGGTACAACGCGAGTTGGGCCAAGAGGGTGCATCGATGATCTGGCCAGAGTGGGGCACAATGCACATATAGGGTCTGATCTGATCCTTTGCTCTTTGAGTGCGATTGGTGGATCCGCAACAATTGGGGATCGTGTCACCGTAGGGGGTTGCTCTGCTATCAAAGACCATACAGGCTTAGGTAATGACTCGACACTTACGGGTATGAGTGGCATAGCAAACCATAAGTTTAAACCGGGTAGTGTGTTGAGGGGTGTTCCTGCTCAACTCTACCCTGATCAGTTGCGGTTTGAGGGGGCGTTAAGGAGAGTGCCAAAGCTGATTAAAAGAGTGAAGGACTTAGAAAAACGTCTTGAGCAACTCGAGAATGAGGAAAGAGAATTATGAACCTTGACTCCACTCCCTATGTTTATGATTGGGATGCGATCAAATCACGCATGCCTCATAGGTACCCTTTTTTATTTATAGATCGTGTTTTGTCTATCGATGAAAGTGAACTTCAGGCTAACTCAGCTATGATTGGCAAGAAAGTCCATAGCATGAAATGTGTTACGGGAAACGAACTTGTTCTCCAAGGGCATTTTCCTGACTTATCTGTTATGCCTGGTGTATTGCTAATTGAGATGCTTGGTCAATGTGCTATGTTCGCTTTGCCTGAATCGTTTCACGTTAACGAGAAAATGCCGACAGGGTTTTTGTGTAAAGTGGATAAATGCCGATTTCGATCTTTTACCAAGCCAGGCGATGTGCTTGATATTTTTGTCAAATGTGTGAATGAAAAAGCACAATCCAATTCTCTTTTTTTTACGTTCGAAGGTCGGATTATCGAGAGGAACACGCAGAAGCTTGTTTGTGAGGCTAATGTTATGGCTTGCATTGAGAAAATTCAGTCAACAACATAAATAAAGGGTTACTCTGAGTCAACGGCAGGAAACAGTCTGGGGCATATCCTCTTTCGAGCCCAGCGCTGACCGTTTGGCTCAATCCTTTATTGAGCAATCTCCTTCAAAAAAATGGATCGGTTACAGCCAACGAATATACAGTCATCAGTTGGACCATGTGATTCAGTTACCCGAAGTTGTTTCCCAGAACTACGGTACCTTTTTCAATCATTTAGGTGTGTTGTTTCAACTTTGGCGACTCTGGCGACTTTACCGATTTTTGGTGAACACATGGACCACACGTTCACTTGCTGGGATTGTGCTTATAGACTATGGCGCAATTCATCTCCAGCTTATTAAAAGACTAAAAAAAAGAAACCCTGATTTGCAAGTCGTTTATATATCTCCACCTAAAACATGGGCTTCACGAGCAGGTCGCTTGAAGCAATTGAAACGGTATGTTGATGTCGTTGTTGTCGTGTATGCTTTTGAGGCAGACTATTTTAAAAAACAAGGCATTCCTTGTGTTCATCTGAAAGGTATCCACAGTGGTACTCCAATGCGACACCCTTCAACTATTTCTTCAATAATGCCCATTTTGTGTTATCCGGGGTCACGTAGGAGTGAAATTGTTCGTCATGTGCCTTTGGCGATCTCCGCAGTAAAGCAGTTAAGAGCACAAGGATATCCCGCTAAGCTGTGGGTGAGTAAAGTGCCCCAATATAGTCACTATAATTCCTACTATCCGAAAACTGACTATGTATCTTACTTTCAGGGAGAACTGTGCCCCATGTACGCTAATATGGTGGCTTGGGTTTGCAGTGGCACGATGGCTGGACAGGTAGCCACTTTCGGTGTGCCAATGTTGGTCATGTATGATTTGAGTTCGTTTGCCCATTTTGTATTTCGATCATTAGTTCGATACAAGGGATTTATTTCGTTACCCAATATCCAGTTTTCTAAAGAAGTGTATCCTGAGCTTGTTGGACCTGTATTGTCTGTTTCGAGTGTAGTTCGTACGCACCTATTTTTGTGGCAAACCCAACAAAAAAAACCCACTTACTATCACAGGTGCTCTCAAGACTGGGTAGATGTATGGAATTCAGGCTTGAGTTGGCACGAGGGAACAAAACGTATTTTTGGTGAATTATCATGTCAATCATCTCACTAGGGTACCGACAGTTAACCAAGCTTTATCGTGTAGGGTATCAGTGGGGATTATTGAAACAACATCAATTTGGAATTCCTGTGATTGGTGTAGGTAATCTTGAAGTTTGTGGTACTGGTAAAACGTCAACCGTTATTGATCTAGCGCATAAGCTTGTGCTTAATGGATTTCGCCCAGCTATTGTTGTCAAAGGGTATCGTAAAGTGGGTCGATCTAAGGTATTTGGATTTTCTAGTATGGGAGGGGACCCTAAGCAGTGGTTATCAGAACTTGGGGATGATGGGTGTTTGATTGCTCAATGCCTTTGCGGTCATGAGGCCTGGGTTATTGCTGCACAACGGAAATGGCAAGGCGTTGCTTGGGCCGAACAGTTTACAAACTGTGATGTTGTGCTCGTTGATGATGCGTTGCAGCACTTTGCGCTTCTTTGCGATCGTATGATAGTGACTACTTCCTCACAAGCGTTAATCCAAGGCAATCTGAGGGGAAAATTGTTACGACAAGGACCCACTGATATCATGGAAGATCTAGAGTGGATGTGGGTTTGCACCCAAAATACGGATTCAATTGAGGGTCCGAGCTGGGCATTTGTACCTCATCGATTGAAAGCCTTAGATCTGAAATTAGGTTCACGGCCTATCGATTGGATTTTCGGCAAAGAAGTACAAATTTTGTGTGGTACTGGTCAACCCAATCGATTTGTGGCGACATGCCGAGAAACAGGCATGGATATTGTGCATGTAACCACTGTGCGAGACCATTATCAGTATACTCAGGGGTTTTGCCAAAAATTGGTGAAACAGCATCCTCAAGTTGAGGATTGGGTGATTTCTTCAAAAGATGCTGTCAAATTACGTCCTGAATGGTTTTATCCTAGCCGTGTTTGGGTGCTAGAGTCTAAAATTACTTGGAATACGTATTTTAGTGAGCAATTGTGGCCTTGGATGGTATCCTTGGTTAGGAACAAATCATGCAATTTGTAATGGGTCATATAGTATACGCGTGTCTTCTTGCGATTGGGTTTTCAATAAAATGGATGCCTTCTTTCGTGATGGTTGTAATGGGGGGGCTATTAGGTTCGATTATCAGCATTGTAAGGTTTGATAAAGCCTTACTTGCTTTTAAAAACACCAAACACATTTTTCCTAGAAAACGATTTGGATGGCGGATCAAAACAATCGTAGGATTTCATATTCACAAAGGTGTAATGCTACTCGAGTGGTGTGTACTAGCTGCTTCGAATCCTAGTGATTTGAAGCAGCGGTGCCAATTAACGAACTATGCATTGCCTGAGCTCACGCGTAAGCATGGTGGACTGTTGTTGTTTTCGCATGTGGGTCATTGGGGATATTGCACAGCTTTTTATACCTTAGAAATCGGACCTATCGCTGTTGTTAGTCCTTTTCCGCCTCACTCGCTCAGGTCAAATATCGTGGAGAAAATTTTACAAAAACATCATGTGCACCTTATCTCTGAGGCGAGAAGTGTTTTCCAAACAGTACGATTGCTAAAGAAAAAATACAGCATCGCTTGCTTTTTAGATAGCCCAGTTCAAAAAGAGCATGGCTTGAGACTTCCTTTATTTGGAAAACCTGTTTTGACCCATAAACTTTTAGCTTGTTTACAGATGAGATCTCACCAATATGTGTTTCCGGTCTCTTGCTATCGAAAGTGGCATACGAATACATTTAATATATCGTTCGAAGGTAAATTAAAACCTGATATGTATGTCTTAAAAGACTATCAAAAACAATTGCACGATCAGACCATGAAGTACCAGCCTTATATTGAGCGATGGATCAAAGCCAGACCCAGTCAATCCCTGCTTGATACTGAACGGTTTTAGGTGCATCAAATCTTATGCGACGTTTAAAAGAGACTTGGGCTTGGGATGTAGGATGCGGCCTGATATCAATCGGCTGTATTTTTTTCTATTGTCCACCATTCTCAATAACGCCCCTAGTATATATTTCACTGATTCCCGTTTTTCTAATTTTGACGTGCACCCAAAGATCTGCAGTCCGAAAGCTTGTGTTTGTTTGGTTGCACGGTTGGCTACTTGGTTCGGCTATCCACTACTGGCTGTATTACTCCATTCGTGAGTTTGGCAACTATGGGCAAACGCCTTCTGTGTTGTTAACATTAGCAAGCGGTATCCTTACAAGTTTTGAATTTATCTTTGCGGGTTGCGTTGCTATTTGGTGTACGAGATATGGGCAGGTCAAATCTATTCTGAGCTACGGATTGGTGTTATTTGGTTTTTCTTTGTTTCCAGACGTCAAATATTTTCCTTGGACATTGGCAGATCCTCAAGTATTAATTCAAGAGCTTTCTGCTTTGTTCTTTGTGTTCGGTCGTGGTGGGGCGCTCTGTTTTGTTCTGTTTTTGAATGTGCTTTTAGCTTGTATGTGGCGTGCATTTCGATTGGGCCTTAAGTCAGATCTTATTCTTCTGTGTCGAGATATGACGTTTGTGGTGTTGATTTGCGTGGTTAGTTACATGGTACGGGCCCAACTGATTCATCCTGATAGCTCAACTAAAGTTCAAGGTGCATTACGGGTTGTCGTCATACAGGCTCGTGTCTTGAATATGATGAAACAAGATGCGTTTGATGGTCATGAAAATGCAGTTCGCGCTACATTAAAGACTTATTTCGATTTGACCCAAAAAGGTATTTCAGCATTAACTCCCCCCCCATCTGAAGAAAACCCTGTTTTATTAGTTTGGCCTGAAACGGCTTATCCTCTAGCCTATCCGGACTCTCCCCGCACTCATGGACCTGTAATTAATGCAGCATTTAAATTGTTTCTGCAAAAATATGCGAATGTTCATTTTATTTTTGGCGGTTCTGGGTTTATGAATGGGAAGCTACGAAACTATATGACTTGGATGTATCAGGGTGAAATTCAAGGCCATTATAATAAGCGTCGACTACTTGCCCTTGGGGAGTATCTTCCATTTAGAGATTGGCTTTCGCCTGAGCTTGCTTATTCAGTGTGGCCCTATTTAGATCAAGTGCCAGGAGAGGAAATGGTTGCCTGGGATCTGGTGCCTGGTGTTCGGGTCCAACCTTCGATTTGTTATGAAGTTTTATTCTCCGATATGTCCCATCATGCACTGGACAACCGTGTGGGTTTATTTTTGAACTTAACCAATGATGCTTGGTTCGTGGTTCCTATGGCCAAGAGACTTCATTTGTTGATGGCACAAGTCCAAAGCGCCACCACGGGAATCCCCATGGTTCGATCAACAAATACTGGAATCACGACAGTGATAGATGCATTTGGAAAAGTAGCTCGTCCCTTGTCTCAGGATGAAGCAGCTATACTTTATGAGACGCCAAGTATCCGACCCAGCCCCATGACCGGATCGGGGTGGCTTTGGGTTCAAAAGATATTGAGCTTCTTCCTATTTCTTGTTTGGCTTTGGCGTGCACAGGTGTGGCTTGTGTGGTACATGGGCTTATTAGGCTCTAGGTCCAAATGATCCAATTGTTATAAAAGTAAAAGAATTTTCCATTTTTTACACCCCCTTTTTTCATGGACTTTTATTTGAACCCACGGTATATATGGACAGGCTTTGCTTTTCCAATAGAAGCAAAGGGTAAATTGGATACGGAGTCTCTTTGAGCTGGTTCCGTTTAGGTGTTGGATAGGAAGTTTAAGTTGAATTGCTGCTCAGTGTGGTGAGGTTGTATTATGTTGGTACTGACAAGAAGGTTAGGCGAGAGCATCGCGATTGATGACGATATTAAAATCACAGTCGTACAGATTAAAGGCAAGCAGGTGCGCTTAGGGATTGAGGCGCCTAGAGACACTGCAATACATCGAGAAGAAGTTTACCGTGCAATCAAAAAAGGTGTAGATCCTGAAAAAGCTGAAGAGGCTGTTATGGATTCGGACTCCGGAGTCGCGCAAAATCATCTTAACGGTTCTGAAGAAGGCGTACGTCTTTAAAAGATTTCTTAGATATAGAGTTTTAATTTGATTGCCATAAACCCCTTTACCCGTCTGGGCAAAGGCTACCAGGTTGGATGAACGTGATTCAGCTACGCGCTTGTAATGGTGTTGCTTTATGAGTTCAAGTCAGTGGATAGACGCATTCGTTGGACATGTTTCGTGGACCTCATCTGGTCAGTCGGGTGAAACACGAGGTTGGGTTGTTCTCGTTGAATCAGAATCCTTGTTATTTCAAACCTTTGAATGTATTCCCAAAGATGCTTCTCTGAAAAAAGTCTCATGGGGAGAATTTGAAGTAGATTCTATCTTTAAGTTTGAACAGATACGTCAAAGTGTGTTTGACACACAGGTCTATAAATTAATCTGCTCTAGGCCGTTGCCAACTGAGCTCAGGTACGCCTCTCGCAAAAACGAGCAATTGGCATGTGCTCTTTTGTATGATCATGAGGATCGTCTATCGTCGGTTTTAGAGTCAGTTCAGCTACCTTATCCAACCGTTTGGTCGCCTCCCCAGCTCGCATCGGATGCCCTAAGCTGTGAATTTCTGGGGAAATCGATAGCCTGTCCTTTTTATATTGCCGGTATGACAGGAGGTAGTGCTGAGAGTGATCGTGTCAATCGTGTATTGGCTGACGTTGCATCTGAAATCGGTATTCCATTGGCTCTCGGATCTCAGAGACGCGTTCTGGAAGGCGTTGGGGATACCGACTTACGTCACCACTTTTCGGGCCCCTTAATAGGCAATATTGGAATAGCTGAAATTACTCGATTTGGGCCTATGGCTCTTAAAGCAATACATGAACGAACGGGTGTTGATGCGATAGCCATTCACCTTAATATTTTGCAAGAACTTGTTCAGAAAGAAGGATCAAATATTTTTGAGGACACAGAGCATTGTTTGCGAAAAGCAATTTCAGACAGCCCGGTGCCGGTGATCCTTAAAGAGACTGGTTGTGGATTTCATCCCGCTTTTTTCGAGTCATGTATGGCTTGGCCTGTATATGCGCTTGAGCTTTCAGCACAATCAGGAACCAATTGGATGCAACTAGAAGGACTTCGATCTGCATCCGTTTGGGAAAAACAATTAGCAGAAGACTTTTCTGAAATTGGTTGGTCCTCTGAGAGTCAACTTCGTTTGGTAACACAGTTTAGAGATACCTCTAAACGACCTAAGCTTGTGGCATCTGGGGGTATTTCTCGTGGAATTCATGTTACAAAATGGTTATACGCTGGGGCTGATTTTTGTTCTGTAGGTCGGGGTGTGCTGCGGGTTTTATACGCTCATAACTGTGAGGTGCAACCGGTGGTTGATTATTTGAATTATCTGAAGAAAAGCCTAACCCTAGGATTACAACTTACTGAGAAAACCTCTATTCATGAATTTATAGGATCATGGTCACCGTAAGCGTTCCAGCCAAAGTACTCTTATTTGGTGAGCATATGGTGTTGTTGGGTGGTGACGCGTATGGTGCGGCTGCACATAGGTACCATACTATTCAAATCGAGTTTGCATCAAGCTGGCGGCTCTTAGGCCTACCTTCACAAGACTTATCTGCAACTCAAAAGTATTTGGAGGGAATTTGGGCTTCGATCTGCAAGATTCTTCAAAAACGAGCCAACCCAATCGGGCTTCAGATAGTCTATCAGTCAACATTTCCGTCCCATTATGGGTGGGGGAGTTCATCTGCGCTTATTGTGGCATTGATGGTGTATGGATTAAGCAAAGATAGGCACACCATTTCCCCTCAAGCGCTTTGGGATCTCTATCAACAGGTTAAATTCGATTGTGACCTTCCTGGTTCAGGCGCTGACGTATTCACGCAAATCCATGGGGGGCCGTGGGTGCCATATACACAAGGAGGGGGTTGGGCAGCTTCTGATGGATTATTCGAGTCTTTTATAGACCGGCATCCTTTATTTTTTGTTCCTTTAGGTCAAAAAACATGCTCTCGTCAAGCTGTGGAAGAATCTTTAAGAAGTTTTAAATTGACACAGGGGCTAGAGACTTATAAAACCGGTATAAAACGGATTGTTCGAGGGATTCAATTAGACCTTTGGGCCGAGTTTAGATACGCAGTTCAAACAGGAGTCGCTTTATTGATGGATGCTATGGATCCATCTCCATTTTACCATCACAAATACGAAGATCTCTCGCGTGCTTTGGGGGGTCATGGTGTTGTTAAACCCTGCGGCGCTTTAGGAGGGGATGGCTTTCTAGTGTGGCTTCAATCAAAAGAAACGATTAACGAGTTCATGAATGAGTGGGTCGCACTTGGGTGTGCTCCTGTATCTCTTCGTTTAGGAGGACGGATGTCATGGCACATGCAGATGGACATGAAGTAACGGTTAAGGCTTCTCCTAACCTCGCCCTTGTTAAATACTGGGGCAAAGAAAACCACGACGTTAATTTACCTTTAAATGCGAGTCTAAGTTTGCCTTTGGGTGACTTGATGACTCGGGTAACTGTTTGGCCTACTCTATCTGACGACTGGGAAGGGGATCTTTCCCGATTTCCACAAGGCACAAAAATTCGAATTTTAAGTTTTATTCAAACCGTTCGGACCTACTATCCGAAATTATCATTTGTAACTGGAAGATCATCAGCAAATTTTCCATCTGGGGTGGGTATTGCTTCTTCCGCTTCTTTTTACGCAGCTTTGGCAAAAGCATTACTAGAACTTGTAGGTGTGAATGAGCAAAGTGAGATTGCTCGAATGGCTCGCCTGGGATCTGGGAGTGCAACACGATCTATTCCATCCGATTCTTGGGTGGGGTGGTTGCCAGGATCTCACGAAATGTCTTTTGGATATGCGCTACCTAAATGTGACTTGCCGCAGAATTGGAAGGATGTCATGTGGGTGTTCGATGCCAAGCATAAAAAAATAGAATCATCCATAGGACATGTCATGATGGATAATTCCCCTTTGCGTGAGGCACGTAAACATCGTGCGAATATACGATTTGTTCAGATGTGCAGAGCCATTCAGAAACAAGATTGGATTTACGTTAGTCAATTAGTAATAGAAGAAACTTTGGATTTTGTATCACTCATCGATACTCATACGATCAATCCTTACTTAAATGAACCTGCTGATCAGGCATTAAGAAAATTAATTTCTTTTTTTCATGCTCAACCCGAACTTCGTCCTTGGATGGTTTCAATTGATGCAGGAGCCACAATACATATTATTGGTAAATCTGATGTAGTGGATCAGGTGGAAGCTGCTTGTGTAGCACATCCTGTAATGAAATTAACATCAAAAATATGTGGTCATTGTTCACAAGAGGTTGAGTCATCAGAGCGACTACCAGTCGTCCCATTGCCTGAGGAAAGGCCTTCGGTCTCTTTACATTAAATGTTTTTTGACTTTATAAATCCCATGAAATCTAAGTGGCCTGCAAAGCTGCTTTTGTTTGGGGAGTATGCCGTACTTCACGAAGGTGGTGAGGCTCTGGGATTTCCTTTAGAAAAATTTCATCTCCAAATTAGTGAAGTGCCAAAAGGGCTAGAAATTTCCCAAGAATTACGTGAAAAGCTAACTCATTTATCTACAAAAGTGAACAGCACTGTGTGGACTCAATCTAATATCCCAATGCATATAGGCTTAGGTAGTTCTGCAGCATTGTGTAATGCGTTGTGGGCATATGCGTACGAATCAGACGAATCGTTGGACCCAAAAAGCTGGTTTGAAGGAGTCAAAACTTTAGAAGATGTAATTCATGGAACAAGTAGCGGTGTTGATTGTATGCTATCAGCGGCTAAGGGAGCTATTCATCTTCAAAAAACTGAAACTTCTTTTGAGATTTATCCGGTGGATTTACCTCGGGCTTTTGGACTAACGGTGCTTAAAATTCGTGAGCGTCATTTGGATAACCGATTATGGATACAGCGTATTTCAGGTGAACTTTCAAAAGTTTTAGATACGTACATGATGGCGACTCAATCAGGGATAAATGCTTTTGTGGCATCCGATCGAGCTAGGCTTACAAAGTGGATAGACATTCTGATGGCGCTTCAAGTGGAAGTGGGGATGGTTTCACAAGAAGATTGTGAGCTTTATCGAATGCAACCCCATGTGTTGGGTGTGAAAGGAATAGGCGCCGGGGGGTGTTTAGGTGTGATCAGTGATCGTCCCTTGCTTGACATGCATCATGAAGAGGTTTGGAGTACGTGGAATGACGTGGACTGATTTTCTATCCCAATATCAATTGGGTTTTCAGATGAGGGTAGGCCCTTCTTTGGTTAACTGTCTGGAAGGATTGGAACGGTTTGAACGTCCGTATCAAAATACATTTGATCTGATTATGCGTGGTGGCAAACGTCTTCGCAGTGGTTTGGTTGCTTATTTGTCTCAAGAAGGGGTTGATTCAACGCTTGAAGAGGCGTTGGTTGAACTTTTTCATGCGGCGTTACTCATTCACGATGATTTGGTTGATCACGCTGATTTGCGAAGAGGGGGGCCAGCATTTCACCTGGCAATTGGAGATGCGGACCAATCTTTAATTTGGGGAGATATGCTATTTGCTCGAATTGGCAAAGTATTTGCTGATCATTTAAATCAAGGAGCTCTATTTCAAACTGTATTTGACAAAACGTGTTTAGGTCAACTTTTGGATTTAAAAATGAGATCTGCTCATCAGCAGTCACTGTGCGAAAATGATTTTCAAAGAGCCTATGGACTTAAGACGGGGTATTACACGTTCTACTTACCATTGGTGCTGGCTTATGATACCCATGACTCGTTAGATCACAAAGGGATTGAGCTTTTACCCACTATTTCTGAGCGATTGGGATTGATGTTTCAGGTAGCGGATGATCTTTTGTTATTTCACCCTCGAGCCTCTGAGTGTGAGAAATCAGTACGTAGTGATTTTGACCTGAAACAATTGACGTTTCCATTATGGTGGTTGCAATGTAAATCAGGGGTGCCAGCCTTTGAAGAGAGTCAGACTTTTGAAGTATGGCTTAAACGGTTGCAGCATGAGTTTGTTGTTTATGAAGGTAAGCATTGGTTTGAAGCTTGGATCCGAGAGACTAAATGGCCTGAACTCCCTGATGATCCTTATTTTCAAAAATTAAACCAAGTGATTGAATTTACAAAAAAGTATTTTGAAAAACGTATCCAATCTTGCTTTTAATGTCATTCCTGCGAAGGCAGGAATCTATCTGCGACCGAAGGAAGAGTACCCCGAGCACGCCCTAGTTCTAACTACTTGATATTTAAGAATTACATCGAGTGTATTCCGAACGGTTTCTTTTTTAAATAAAGAAAAATCTTGTAACTATGCATATTGGAAGTTATACTTCCAATATGCATAGTTACATCGAGAGATATTTAACAAATAAAATCCAAAAAAGGTTAACCGAGATACCAGCTGTAGCAATATTAGGTGCACGCCAGGTTGGTAAATCAACATTGGCTAAAAAAATTATTTCAAAGAAATCAAATGCCGTCTACCTTGATCTAGAGCGAACTTCAGATCTAAATAAACTTAGGGACCCGGAAACTTTTTTTTCAATTAACAAATCGAAGTTTATTTGTTTAGATGAAATTCAAAAAGTTCCTGAATTATTTTCAACCCTTAGAAGTGTTATTGACGAACATCAAAGAAATGGTCAATTTTTAATATTGGGGTCGGCTTCACGTGATTTAATTCAACAAAGTTCTGAATCGCTTGCAGGAAGAATTGCATACGTAGAACTCCCCCCTTTTCAACAATACGAGGTGAAGTCTTCTAAGTTTGAAAACTTATGGTTAAGGGGTGGGTTTCCTAGAAGTTATTTAGCAAAAGGGGCATTGCAAAGTTTAGAGTGGCGTAATGATTTCATTCATACATATCTTGAAAGGGACATTCCAGCTCTGGGAATAAAAATATCCGCTCCAAAGCTTGAACGATTTTGGCGAATGTGTGCTCATTCACATGGCCAAATTTTAAATTTATCAAAATTAGGTGCCTCTTTGGGTGTGAGTCATCATACCGTCCGTTCCTATGTCGATATTCTTGAGCAAACTTTTTTATTGCGTACGTTGCAGCCTTATTGGGCAAATGTAAAAAAACGGTTGGTCAAATCTCCTAAAATTTATATGCGTGATAGCGGTATTCTTCATGCGTTACTCGATATTGATAGTCACAATCATTTGTTGGGTCATCCGATTTATGGAGAATCTTGGGAAGGATTTGTCATCGAACAAATTTTGACTCGGTTGCAACACTGGCAGGGATATTTCTATAGAACGGCTGCTGGGAATGAAATTGATTTGATATTGGAGAAAGGTAGAGAATTAATAGCAGTTGAAATTAAAGCCTCCTCGGCTCCAACAGTATCAAAGGGTTTTTATAATTCAATTGAAGATCTTGGCATAGATAAGGCATTCATTATTGCTCATGTGAAACATGACTACCCTTATGAACAAGGGGTACAAGTAGTGAGTTTGGAATCTTTCTTATCTAGAGTTGAATCATCAAAGAATGTTTTTTAGACATACAGTGAGGTATTTGCCTTGAACGTGGCACAATTCGACTAGAGCTTGATGAATAGACTGCCAGCCTTTGACTGCTAACCGTTCAGAGTCCAGTAAACGTGATTCATCCAGAGCTAAGTTATTAGCAGTGATACGACCCAGCTCGAATCGTTTGATGTTGCTTTGATATAAATTCCGAGTTGCTGTTAATAGGGATTCTCTGGATCGTGCGCTTTGTAATGCAAGTTGGAATTCATGATTCTTCAATGTAATTTGTTCTGCTGTATGACGTTTTATTTTTTCGAGATATGATTCCGCATTTGCCTGCAAAAGGCGTTGGGAACGGTATTGCCCATATCGCTGAAAACGATCAAAAAGGGGTATCGTCACCGATACGAGTCCAGCTACTTCGTGATCAAAGGATTTTTTTTGAAAATCTTCACCACCTATTGAATATTGAAATTCAAAATCCACGGTGGGCCATAGAGATCCCCAAGACTGATTGGAACGTTCATGCAATGCATCTACTTGGAGTTGCGCTGCTTGGAAGTCGGGTCTTTGGGTGAATGTGTTGGGCTGCGCTTTGAATGTTGACCAATTTTTGGAAGACATCAGCTTATTTTTCCAGGGCCAGTTGAGGTTGATAGAGTCGTGACCGAGAAGTTCACGAAGGAGTGCTTGCGCTTTAGCTAAGTTTATTTCTGCATCGTTTCGACGTGCTTGCTCGTTTTTCAGATCTATGGTGATTTTTTGAATTTCCTGAACGGGGAGTAACCCCTTTTTATACCGTTTATTGGCAATCTCTAAAATCGAAGATCTGGTATGAATGGTTTTATCTAAAATGGCAAAGTTATGTTTGAGCTGGATCACTGAGAAGATAGCTTGAGCACCCAAGGCTTCAGCATCTAATTTGAATTTTTCAACCAGCGTATCATAACGTTTCTTTTCAATACCGGCTGCTCGCATCGCCGCTAAGTCCGCACCAAATTTTACTAGGTTGATACGTGCAGTGACTGTCGCGCTATGTCGATCCGTTGATGTCCATTTATCGTGAAACGAATTTTTTAATGTACTATGTCCCCTTATGGTTAGATCAGGCAACAGAGCAAGTCGATCAGGGTAGTTTCGATAATGAGCAGCTTTTGCATTATTTTTTTGTATCTCAATATCTAAACTTCGGTTCACAATTTTTTGGACTGCCAATTTGAACGAAAGAGGCACTTCTTTTGAGATTCCAGTCAATGCTTTGGCAAGTATACTGAGTACTAGTAGAAAATAAAAAATATTTTTCATACATCAAGCCTTTGAGTCTGATTGTTCAATTGAGCGTGTGGTTTACGAACCGTTGGGTTGTTCAGTCTAATGTTGGTTTCAGAGGCTGTTTTTTTAAATCTGGACTCAAGATAGCTTACTTGCAAGGCGGGTACAATGAAGAGGGTTAATATCATTGAAATCCACAATCCACCACTGACTGCAATGCCTAAAGGTTGAAGTACATTCCCCCCTTCACCTAATCCCAGTGCAATAGGCATCATGCCCAAGATGGTCGTCAATGAAGTCATCAAGATGGGTCGGAGACGCCTTTTGGAAGCCTCGATAGCAGCAATTTTTGGAGGCACGCCTTTTTGGACTAAATTATTTAGAAAAACAACTAACAAAATACTATTGGCAACAGAAATGCCATTAAGCAGGATCATGCCGAGTACTGAATTTAAGGACAATGAGCTACCAAAAACGAATAGAGAAACCAATACCCCCATTAAACCTAGGGGAACGGAAACAAGGATAAAAAGGGGGCTTGAGAAATTGCCAAACTGAAGAACCAACACGACAAAAATGAGTAATATCGAAAGGGCTAAGGCAAATCCCAACTGTTGTAGCGCAGTTGTTAGATCTTTTTCGGGATCGTCTTGATAAATTACAGGTCGGGTTATATCTTTTGCATCTCCATAAGAATCAGAGATGTTGCCTAAAATTGTTTTTGCTTCAGAAACAGCCTTTTTTATGTTGTTCTTTTGATGGTCATGTAGACGCCCAGAGATTTGGAAAAGATCATACGTGTTTTTTCGATAAAATGATGAGTACGCTTCCTCTTTTTTAATTTTAACAAGCGCCTTTAAGGGAATGAGCTTATCTGAGAGGCCGACAGGTAGGGCTGAAATATCTTCAATAGATTTTACCCAGTGTTCAGGAAAGTGAAGCACTAGATCAGTTTGTTTGCCATGCACACTCATTTGCCCAATATGTTTACCATCTGTTGCAACGAGAAGCAGGTCTGATAAATCTTTTGGTGATATGTGTTGCTTTACATAGGTGAATTGGTCTTCATGAGGGATGAGGTCGATTTTATAGGCTGTTTTTACGTTGGGTTTAACTTCAAGTCTGGGAAAAATATCTTTTCGTTGAAGCTCATCTCGAATACGTTTCGCGACTTTGCGGGCTGTCTCATTTTTTCGGTGCTTGACGACCACTTGAAAATCTGGAGGATCAGGGATCGGCAGTTTTGAGGGATTCCAGTCGCTTACAAAGTAATTTATAAAAGGGGTATTCGCATAATGTTCTTCAAGTTGTTTTTTAACCAAGGTCATTCTTTTTTTATCTTTTAGGCGTACCATGATGTGAGAGCGATTCGCTGCACCAATTTGGGTAAAGGTATACTTGACGTCATTGCCAAAATGCTCTAGTAAATCGAACTCAACTTCAGAAGTTTTAGCCTCCATCTGTTTAATGGAACGATTTCCCTGCGTATTTACGCCGAGGATCAACCAATCTGTGTTGGGTTTCCCTACAACTTCTTTTGGTAGTTGAGGCAGTACGAGTGTACATAGGCCAACCATACTTGCGCAGAGCATGCCATAGGTGAAGATTCGAATTTTTCGAGAATTTAAAAAGGCTGACAAAGTTTTTGAATATGCGGTTTCCAATCTAGTAAATAGAGAATGAAGGGGAGCGTCTTTATGGCTTGAAAACCCATTGCGCATCAGTTGCAAGCGAATAGTGGGAACTAAGATTAAAGCGACAATAGCGGACAATCCATGAGAAAAGATCACAGTTTTAGCCAAATCACCTAAGATGGCGTACGTTAGTTCAGAGGTGAATGCGAGGGGCAAAAACACGACTACAGACGCGATCGTAGAGACAATAATCGGAAATCGGACTTCAGTAACAGCCTTTGATATTAAATGAAGTCGATCAGTAAAATTCAGTTTCGATTTGACGGTTTCAAGGTGTCGGAAGATATTCTCCATAACCACAACGGAGGCATCAACATTCATACCTACAGACAGGGCTAAGCCACCAAGTGAGATCAAGTTAAGTTGCATGCCTGAAAGTCGCATGAGAATAAAAGCCAAGATCAAACTGAGGGGGATTTCAATGGCAGCAGTTACAGTATTGCGTAAATTTCCGATAAAGAAAAATAAGACGAGCACGGCCAATAACGCACCGATAGCAACTTCAGCAAACACGTTTTGAATCGCTGATTGAATAAAAGTTGATGGGTTCACTAATACTTTATAAGTCACATCATCAGGTAGGTTTTTTAATACAGTTTGAACCGTGGATAGCAAGTCGTCTGACATACGTTTTATATTGCCATCTGGCTTGGGTGCAGCAAAGAGAATGAGACTCGGGATACCACTGGTTTTGAACATGCGCGTAAATTTTGTTTTCTCAGATAACGTGATTTGACAGATTTTAGAAAGAGGTATTTTAGTACCAGATGGTGTAGCGACCAGGACATTTTTGAGCTGATCAATTGAATGGACGTTGGCAGGCATTTGAATGGCTATGCTGTGGTCCCCTTGGACCAAGGAACCACTGCCGTAGCTGCCTAGGGCGTGGCGAATGGCATTGATGATATGGTTCGGGTACACTTTCAGAGAGGCAGCCATTTCAGGAATCAGTTCAATGCGTATTTCACGTTCAGAAGGGTTAAAAAGTGCAGGGGAAGCGGTATCTCTTACTTCAGAGACTTTTGGCATCAGAGCCGGTTCTATAATTTGGTAAAGTTCATCAAGGGAGCGACTGTTGCTATAAAAACTAACTGCGAAAAATCCAGTATTGCTAACGTTTTGGTAAACGTACATGTTTTTTCGACTGAAGTCTGAAAAGCGTGACGAAAAAGTCTTGATAAGTTGCTCTACTTCACGTTTGGCTTGCGTTCCATCATTGCCCCATTGGAATTCCACATCGTATGAAACTCTCTGAGATTTATAGGTTGCTTCTAAATTAACGACTTCGAGCCCATTCTCTTTGATATTATTGAGTTGCGTCTCAATGTCTCTGCCGAATGTTTCGAAGAACGTTTGTGGGGTGTGGTTTTGATACTGTATACGGATACCGATCAAGGGTTTTGAGCTATTTGGAAACAAGGATACAGGGAGTGTGATAACTGCGTAGATACCGGCTAAAGCTAATAGGGAAAATGCAAGATAAACACGAATAGGGGATGCGTAGATTGATTTCATGTTTTTCCTTGAGGGTTAACTTGATTGCTTTTTGTACAAGGTTACAGGATCACCGTCAGATACAAATCGATTTGAACGTACAATAATATACATGTTGTCTTTCAGTCCTTGAGTGACTTCCACATGTCCGCCATGAACACGACCTAGTTTGATGTTGATTTTTTTGACTTGATTATTTTCAACAATACCAATACTGGCCTGTTCACCTTTGTACTTGATCGCTTGCGTGGGAATTAAAAACCCTTTTCGTTCATTTGTTTTAAAAACAATGGATCCTACAACGCCTGGAAGTAATGATTCTTTTTTTCGGACGAAATTAAGATGGATGCTTGAGGTTCCTGATGCAGGATCTACAAATGGGCTAACGCCCTTGACGATCACAGGCATCGTATTATCTGAGTAAGAAGGAGAGAATTGACCCGTCATGTTTTTTTGTATACGTGCGTAATCTTGTACTGCGACTTCCATTTCCAAACGAATACGCTTGGGATCCACGATTTTAATTAAGACTTGGTCTTTCATCACTTGGCTGCCCAGGGTGACTTCGAAGGCGCTTATGACGCCAGAAATAGGTGATTGGATTCTGACAGGTTTATAGCTATACACGGGGTCAGTGTGAGTAATCAACAGAAGATGTTGCCCTTTTTTGACAGTTTGTCCCAAGGATACAAAAAACTCAGTAACCGTTCCTGCGTTGTTAGATCGAACTTGAGCATTTACCTCCGAAACAACTTTGGCCGGGTAACGAAAAGAATTAAATAAAGATATTTGTACTGCACGTTTGACAACTACCGTTGCATGTTTCGGTTTGGATGTGTGTGATGGTGAGGGTGATGTCTTGTTTGAACTCCAGAGGTAGGTCCCAATTCCAATGGCTAAACATCCTAAAACAACCCATTTCGCTCGATTCACAGTTATACCCCTCCTCGTAAGAGGGTCGATTATAAATCAATAAATTATAGAGTACAACTTATTTAGGTTATTTCTTAACTTCCTGGGACGAAAGGGTTTTTTTTGTTTTATTTGGGGTTTTACTTTTATCTTTTGGCTTTTCTTTAAGAATTTTTTCAAGCTCTTTTGGGGAAAAACTTACCAAGCTAATCCAAGCCAGTGCATATATCGCTCGAAAGGCAAAATACCTTTTCCATTTGCCCATTGACTCATTAAAGACAAGGATTTGAAAGAAAGTCGCGTTCATATGCTCGTCATCTTTTTTGAATACCATGAATCCTCTAGAGAAATTGAATGTACCTGAAGGTTTCATCTGAACCCAATGGACGAGAACAGCATCATCAGTGCGCTTCTCGAACCATAACAGGAGCTGAATACTTTCTTGAACAGGTGATTTGATTTTCAAGGTAAGTTCAATGTATGGCAAAGGATCTAAACCCGAAGACTGTACTGTAATTTGATCTTTTTCGAGTAATGTTTTTTCAAGAATTTTTTGAAGTTTCTTTTTGTCGGAGAAATGAGGTGATTCTAGAAGCAAGTTCGAGTTAAATGGTTCATTGAGTTTGTTTTTGAATGCAAACCCAAATGCATATTTTTGAGCTTTCAGTGTTTTGTCATTGGCCTCAAAAAAACAAGAGAGCTTCACATCATATTTTTCCATCAAAGGAACTGTATTCGTATCAAATTGTCGGCTGTTGTCGATACAAATTTTTTCAACGCTTTCATATGGCGATGGTATGCGATTCATATAATTCAAAATCCATTGTTTAATTTTTTTCTTTTTATCGGTTTCATTGGATTGTTTTAAAAATAGTGTGTCTGAAGGCATAGGGATATCTAATTCAGGGTGACTTTCAAGGTAAGTGATGTATAGATCTTTTAGGTAAGGATAGCTGATCAATCCAGCTAGAGGGAAATATCCGAACAAGATCACTTTTTTTGACATCAGCCAACGCGTGATTTGTGATATTTGAGAGTTGCAAGTCGCGCTATAAAGTGTTTGTGAAAAAAATTGAAAAGTTGAGATGATTAAGAAAACAATGAGTCGCCGAGTCCATGGAACAAAACTCATAATACCTCGTCAACGGGGATGTGTTTGCAATTAAAAGGTTAAAACACGTGTCTCCAGTATAAGAGGCCATTGCATCTAGCAATAGTTGTTTTTTCGTCACACTGAATGATCAGTGTCGTTCCCTGCAGTCAGGAGAGTCCCTAGAGCCTAAATAGTGTAATGCGGATCAAACGGGATTTCTGGAACATCAATTTGCGCAAGTTGATGCGCATTAGAGTAATCCCAGTTTACGGATTGCCAATAAGTGAATTCATCAATAACCCAAATTCCACTTTGACGTGCACCATTACCAGATCGGCCAATACCACCAAACGGCAAATGAGCTTCCGCACCAGAAGTCGAATTGTTAATGGAGATCATGCCTGAGCGTACTTCTTCTTGGAAAGTGAAAGCTGCTTTGGGGTCGTTTGTAAATATCGCAGCTGATAGGCCATATCCTGAAGTATTTGCTAGATCTAGAGCCTCATCAAAAGTATTAAACGATGTGATCCCCATTATTGGACCAAAAGTTTCTTCCAGAAAAAGGGTATCCGTAGATTTGACGTTGTCTACGACGACAGGATGTGCGTAAAGGCCCAGCATGAGATCTGAGTCATTGGTTTTGAGCCAGGGGTTATGTGACGTGATACGTCCTTTAGAAGGTGATCGAATTTCATGATGTGGTTCGATCCATTCATCACAAAAACTCTGATAGTCATCCATGAATCGTTTAGCCATCATGGGGCCATAGAAGGTATCTTCTTTTCGAGGATCTCCTATCGTAATCTGGGTGACTTTTTCTAAAAAGTGATCCAGGAATACTTCTTTGATCGATTCGTGGAGCATTAATATACCGAGGCTCGTGCAGCGTTGTCCTGAAGTGCCAAAAGCTGAAAATACAGCAGCTTCAACAGCTGCCTCCAAATTGCAATCAGGCATGACAACAAGTGGGTTTTTACCCCCTAGTTCAAGACAGGCTTTTTGGAGATTGAGGCCAGCTTTTTGGCCGATTTGTTTGCCGACTTGGGTGCCGCCTGTAAATCCAATTTTTTGTATGAGACCTTTGTCACACAGTCCTGCTAGGGCTTCACCGGTTTTTCCGCCACCATGAACTACGTTAAGCACACCTTTAGGAAATCCAGATTTTTCCATCAACGAGGCAAAGGCATGTGCAATACCTGGCGCAATTTCAGAGGGCTTCCAAATAATGGTATTGCCACAGAGTACAGCAGGTACGATGTACCAGGCAGGAACCGCAATAGGAAAATTGCCGGCCGTGATGATGCCGCAAACACCGACGGGACGCCTGAAGGTGAATAATTTTTTATTTGGCATTTCAGATGGGACAGTTTGACCGTATAGGCGACGGCCTTCTGAAGCAAAAAACACACAGGTATCGATGACTTCTTGGACTGAGCCACGTGCCTCACGGATAGGTTTGCCCATCTCGCGTGTCAAAAGTTGGGCTAAGGCCTCTTTGTTTGAGCGAACGAGTGCGCCTAAATTATGGATAAGTTCACCGCGATAAGGAGCAGGGGATCGTTTAAATTTCGAAAAGGCGTGTTGTGCGCTGTGAGCTGCCTCAAGAACGGTTTCTTCAGTACCTATAGGCGCTATAGCGACGAGTTCCTCTAAATTTGCTGGATTTCGGCTTTCAAAGCCTTCATCGTGGGCTAACCATTCGCCATTAATAAGGTGCGATACTTTTAAATGTGTGGCCATATTCTTACTCCAAACTTGATTTCAAATAGGGTTTGATGACACTATAACTGTCATAGCAGGAAGAGTATATCCTCAAAATAGCTGATTGTCAGCTCGAGTTGAATGACACATGATTGAGCCGTATAAATCTAAAGAATCTGTCTGTATATCCGACCGCATGTTTCGATTTTGGAAGATCGGACAAATGATAGTACTAAGTTTGTTTATTCTGTTGCTTGGATTTTGTATTTATCTGTATCGTGAGAATAAAAGCCTAAAAGTAGATAGGCTTGCTTTCGATCAGCACCTCGTAAGTTGTGAATCATCTTTGAAACACTATGAGGAAAATTCATTAACTTGCGGATTGCCAAGTAAAACTTTGAACATATTAAAAAATTCTGATGGCTATAGCGGTGCGCCATCTAATAATATCGAAACCCCAATGACTGTTGCAATAGATACCCCTCAAGTCCGATTTTCTCAAATTCATACTCAAAAGAATCTGATTGATTTTGATTTGGTTGTAAAAGAGCCTCGAATGCCTGGAACGCCTCCTCTAGAGGGGGGTGTTGTTATTTTATGTCAAAATGACAGAGGTGATGTGGTGATACCAAAACGGGCTCGGCGGGCGTGGCGTGATGGGGATTATAAAAAGCTTTCTCGTTTAGGACTTACGTTTCGTGTGCGACATGCTAGACGATTTTCGACTCAGCTTTCAAAGTGCCAGGAATCTTCATTTTACTTAATGGCTTTTGATGGGTCGGGTTTGTTGATTGGCCGATATGCACACGTCAACAAGGGAAATCTATAATTGTGGGCGTTGAAACGATGGCTCAATCAGTAGACAGTCATGTGATTACATCAGAACAAAAAGATACTTATTTGGGTGAGGAAACGTTTATTCAAGGGTGCGTAAAAGCGGAAGGGCCTTTTGGGTGTAATGCTCAAGTGTCGGGTGCGCTTGTTCATATGCCCAGAACTCAATCAGCGGATGTTCCTTTATGGGTGGGCCCGAAAGCAAGAATCATTGGCACCATTATTGCTAAACGTGTTGTGATTCATGGCCGTGTAGAGGGTGAAATCTATGCATCTGAACATGTTCGAATTTCAAATTATGGCCATGTGACTGGTAAGGTTTTCTGTAAAGGGTTGCAGCTAGATTACGGGGGCGTCTTGAATGGT
Organism: Deltaproteobacteria bacterium; assembly: GCA_029262815.1. GTDB lineage: Bacteria > Bdellovibrionota > JAJCYS01 > JAJCYS01 > JAJCYS01 > JAJCYS01. The sequence continues at coordinate 34,465 of JAJCYS010000010.1, forward strand.
GAATCTACGACACATATGAAAAACTTAGATGAGTTGATTGAAAAAAAACTCCAAAAAATTCTAAAAATTAAGAAGTAAGGATTAAATAGCAGTGATTGGGACTTTAGTTAACTCCATCACAATATTGGGCGGCGGTTTGTTGGGATTGGCTGTTGGTGCACGATTTGACCAGAAGTACCAAGATTCTGTTGTCAGTGCGCTTGGTTTGGCTGTTGTAGTATTAGGGCTCCAGATGGCTTTTAAATCAAACAACTATCTTATCGTTATATGTAGTATGGCTTTGGGCGCTTTGATTGGTGCGTGGATCGATATTGAAAAACAGTTAGAGACGGTTGGGGAAAAGTTTAAAAAAGGTCTGAAATCAAACAACTCAAAACTTGTTGAAGGGTTTGTAACTGCCACATTGATCTACTGTATTGGGTCAATGGGCATTTTAGGTGCGATCAAAGATGGAATGGATGGTGATCCGTCCATACTGTATGCGAAAGCTTTGTTAGATGGCATTATTTCTATTGCGTTAGCTTCTACTTTGGGAATAGGGGTCATTCTTTCTTGTATACCTGTATTGATATATCAGGGGGTGATAGCCTTGGCTGCGATGAATTTCGGCAGTTTTGTTTCAGAGCCTGCTTTGGATAATATGACAGCTACAGGAGGTCTCTTAATCGCAGGAATTGGTTTGAACTTATTAGGGTTTACGAAATTAAAAATGGGAAATTATTTACCAGCGGTAATCTTTGCAATTGTACTGTCTATAATCTTTAGTAAATCATAACCTCTTTTTTACCTCTTGTCATTCTCGAGAGCGCCGAGCCTATTTTTCTTTTATGCCTGTACTGTACATTATCGTCAAATCTAGCTCTTCTAAACCAGCATTCTCTTTGAAAAAGAATAGTGGATTTCCAGTTTTGAACTTTTGCATTATTTGAGGGGTGAATGCTTTTCTGGCACGCTTCATTATTATTGAAGTAAACACTTTGGTAGCTTTGGAATTGAGCGCGTGTAAAATATTATAGAAGCCATATCCAGATTCAATAAGATATTTTGCCAAATAGTTCTTATAGCCTAACCCCTTTATATGGACAACATCATTGGCATAATAGGATTGTATAAAGGCTAAGTAAAATAGCATGCCTTCATTTCCGATTTGTTCCTTGATGCCTAAGTAGAAATTTAATAATACTTCAGGATTCATGGTACTCAAAAGTTTAGCTCTAATGGGATCTCGGGCATCTTTTTGTTTCTTTTTGAAAATTGTTTTTAAAGCAGTAAAAAACGTTTGTATTGACGATGGGTCTTCTAGGGATGATCTTAAAACACCGAAACCTGGATCATTGATCTCATCAATTATTTTTGTACAAACAACAGATGCCGATTTTGGCTTAACAGGCCATTGTTCTTCCTTGGCAATTTCAGATAGGGTTGAGCTAATCTGAAAAAAGTCCCATTTGGTGTGAGGTGTAATATGATTAGCGCCTGCCCATACAATAACTTTTGCATCGTTTTGTATCAATTTGTCTTGATACCCATAATAATCCAATACTAAAAGTACACGATCGATGGTTAAAAAATCATTTGAATATCGTTTGCCCTCATCATATGCGTTGAATGCTCTTAAAAAACCATCTTCGTAATAATACTTAGCCCTAAGATCGTCAAGCCAGATTCGAACGTCTGGGTAGTCTTTAATTGCATTTAATAAGAAATTTGTCGTTTTTAATAATTTAAATTTTCCATTAGGAGATTTTTTAAACGCTTGGATATTTTCCAACTTGTAGTTATACCGCTTAAAAATATCTTCAGTAGATTGGAGAGAATACAATTTTTCAAAAAGCTGGTCATGATGGTTTGTTAGTATTGTATTGAGTTCCTTAACAAATCCTTCGATTAGTTGATGACTTCTCATTTTTGGAATGTCTAGAACTGAATAAATAAGTTTTTGAGACTCTCGAATCTGTTTCTTAGCAAGTTTGTTGACTTTCTCGCAGATTACATCATCATTGAAGTAGGCGTAACAAGTGTCTAGGATTGACGAAATGGCTTTTTTGTCTTGTTCGCGGGCAAATTTTGTTAAATTTTTTGCAATATTTTGGATCACTGATTTGGATACTAAGATATCAAAATGTGTTTGGTAGTAGTTGTAGAATATCAGAGCTTGCTTGTCTTCAAGTTTTGAATACTCTTTAGACATTAAGGCTTGATGAAGCCTAAGCTGTTGAATATAGCCTCTTTCAGAATCACTATTGAACATGTGTATGTGTTCCATAAACACAAGCGTTTTGGGTTGTTCATCAAAAATTAATTTTGATAAATATGTGTACAGATTAAAAATGTCTGTATCGCCATGAAGTTCTCCAAGGCCAATGAGTTGATTGTCTCTGATGAGTTTTTGGGCAGATGTATTAAATGATTTTGTAAAGTAATCCTGAGAATTATTTATTTTATTTTTGTACACATTGTCAATTGTAATGGGGTTGTTACGTGTGGAAACGAAATACGATTTGAATAAGGGATAAAGTTGGTTGCCCCAAAATAATTTTTCGTTTGATTTTACAATTTTTAAACAAGCATTATATCTTGAGCTTGCTTCACTGTGTGCCTGTGAGATAGCTATTTTAGCTTCGTTCATAATATTATTGAGTTTTTTTATGTCTTTTTCTTTTTTGGATTTTTCAAAAAAACTGTAGATTTTTGTAAGCTCGTCGTACGGATTTTTAGGCTCAATATTTTTGAGTATATCTTGACAAACGGTGTTTGTAATTAAATGCATTGTCCAGATTTTTCCAACTTTACGCGAAAATTCAGCGGTTCTATCAATTTTAAGCAGTTGAATTTCTTTTGGATTATCTGGACAGCCATAGAAAAAAATATGACTGGTTATTAGAAAAGCAGAAAATAGGAATCTTCTAAAGTTCATATGTGAGCTCCAAAATTAGCAATATAACGACGAGGTGTGGTTACATGATGAACATTCAAGAAGGTAAGCTAAAGATGTCTTTTTGTGTAAGTTTAATTATAGGTAAATTTTCATAAAAATCAAATATTTTAATAAATTAAATTAAAATAATTTAAGTTTGTATAACTACTTGAAATTCATAAAGAAAATCCATTTTTCTTTATGAATTCGTGTTCCGTCCAGATGTACGCCGAGGCCTGAGGCGCTTTTTTGAGTTAAAATATGATTTTTCCGTTCATTAAAATGAGCTAAAAAGGGCAAATCTAAGTTCGAAAATATTGCACCTAGGACCCAAAAATGGTCTTGATAGAGACGGTTAAAATAGCCATATGAGAGAGCATTTGATAGTGAAGTGGATAGAAAAGGCAATGTCATCCTAGAAGCTTTGAGTGTGGTGCCGAATGATTTTAATGCTTGTTTAAATTTAATCGAAGGGCTAACAAACCCCTTCATCTGATGGTTTAAAGTGCTTGTTAGTTCTTCATAAAGGTAGGTACTGAGTTGAATAGTAGAAAGAGGCCCCGTTATAAAGGGTATGGGTTCTGATTGGGGAGATAACCGTAGATAAGAATTTTCATTTTTAAACAGTGTAGTATTGTTTGAAACAATGTGCATGGTGGGTAGCTGTTTTGCAGAGTGAACTCTATGCCAATAAAGAGTCAACGGAATGATTGGCTCGAAAGGTTCTTGAAAGGCATGAGAAAGTCGATTCTCGAAATGAAACTTAATGTACAGAGATGGGTATATTTCTCGTAATTGGACGAATGGTTCAATAGTGCTTAAGTATTTATGTTCAACAAAAGCTACAAGTTGAGAAGTGGTAACATCTGTTTTAAGGATTTCGTACAGGGATACATTAATCTCAAACCTTAATTGATCTATGGATACTTTAAGAAGACTTTCAATTCGTGTGATCAGGTGATTATTTAATTCTCTGTTTTTTGAAAGTTCAAGAGAGATAAAAAAAAGGGCAAGCCATTTTTTTTGTATTTCGGTCGTAAGTGTGGTTTTTCGAAAATCGATATTAAATTGATCAACCCAGGATAAGGTTTTGTGATCAAAAATTTTTGAAATATCTTTTGAGAGAATTATGGGTTGTTTAGTTTTGAGATATGTTCTGACGATGTCTTTTAAAAAAATAAGCCCTTCTTGAGAGGAAGCAGGCATTACAATTTCAATATCTGAATATTTATTCATAGACTCTAAAATGGATTTCAACATAGTTTGGTTGAGTTGATTACTTTCTTGTTTAGTCTTGAATAGGGTGGCAGTACTTTTATTTGAATAATACGTTACATAGGTCTGTTGAATATTGGGGTGCCAAAACTGTTTGACATTATTGATCGTCTCGAAATAACACTTGTCGAATCGTTCTGTGATTTCTTGTTTAGTACGTTTATACTTTTTGATCTCAGTATCTGAGGGCAGATTGAATAGATTGCCGTTTATTTCAAAATAACTAATCTTTGAAATATAGGTACTGAAAAATGAAGGAATATGACTGAGAGAAAGTAAATTTTCAGGCGGACAAACGTGCAAACTTATTGTGTGTTTACCCCAAAGTTCACCGAGTTCTTGTCGTATTTGGCCAAATATGTCAGAGGGCATTCCAATATTTTGAATAATGGGATTGTTATTTTTTTGTTGGGGTACCTGCTCGGGGCAGGATGTGAATGCGAATATAGGTATACATATGCATATCGTATTTAAAAGCGTGTATTTCAAGTTGTAACTCCTCAAGATGTGTTCAACTATCCTAAGGCTAAACTATTGGATTGTCTACATACATTCTTCGTCACCCTACTTCTTTGAATGCCAGTTTAAATAAACAAATATTTAAATTAGAAAGAAGAATCAATCGATGTAGGTAAGGGGTGTGTGGTGATGGGAGAGATAATGAAATATTTTTTTCTATTCGTGTTGTTGTGTATAAATTCAAGCATTCTCTTAGCTGGATTATCAAATATTCAACGGATTGATTTAGATAATGGAAATGGGGGAATTTCTCATGTTCATTCAAATAGCATGGGGTATATGAGTAACGCTCCTGATGGCAGGAAGTTACATTTATTCGGAATTGAACGAATTACAAACGGTGAAACAGTTAGATTTAATCCTGCCGCTCAGAAAAAATATAAAGCTATATATTTGAAGGCCAACACGTGTTAGTCAAGAGGATAGGTAGTGGAAATTAGGGGCATAAGGTGTTCGTGAAGAATGTCAAAAAAAACAATAGTATCAGGTAGTAAAAATTTGAGTAACCAAATCCTATGGCACCCAATAGAGTCATTAAGTACTATATGCCAAAGACCTTAGCCATTCCTGGAAGAGGGTCTTTGGCATATTAAATCGAACTAGTAAGCGTCTGTGTATTTAGTACTTTTATTCTTATAGCTCTTTTTATAATAACTATCTGTTCTATGTTTGTCAGATTTGTTCAGTTGTCTAGCAAAATGTTTGCTACCTAACTTGGGACAGTCATCACAACTTTCGTTTTCGCACCATTTGAAACTTCCGGTCACACTTTTACTTTCACATGACTGTGAGTTACCATTTCTTTTTACACATTTTTCAACAGCTCTACCACGAACCATCGTCATATAACGACACGCACCTGTTGCTGCCACTGCAGATTCAACGGTAATCACGTTTAAAGCCAAAATAGTAAAAATGAATAACATGATTGTAGTAATACGGGATAAATTATTCATATCTTAATCTCCACTTTTTTTTGTATGTTATTAATCAGCTGCTACACGAATCGGTCAGAAAGTTAAAAACTTTACCAAGATTGAGTATTTACAAGTCAAATAATTGACACAATATCGGAACACTAACGAATGCTACTTCAGTTGGTCTTCTTGTAATTCTTTGTATTGGTTACTTACACGATTAAAGATCATATTTTGGGGTTCATCTGATTTCAGTACCTCAGATTCTATAGAATCAATACGATTTACACGAGATGATTGCTTGAGGCTGGCTGGTTGTCTGGTTGTGGGAACTGTTGATCCTTTTTGGGTTTTGTTGAAAGATAGGCTTTCATTCGAATCTTTTCCACGTGCGTCTGAATCGGGTAGATGGGAAAGGCTGACATCTTCAGTATTAGCATCATCACTGACACTTTCTGAAGTTACGATACCACCAGCATCGGCTGGATCTTGAGCAATGTTTCCCCCTACATTTTCACTTGTTGATACATCTTCCTCTGGAAACTCTTTCGTTCGAGCTTCAATTAATTCATCCTCTTCATTTTGGGCTTGCTCAGCTAGAGAGGGGGCAGAAGATTCGCTTAGTTCGTTATTTGGCGTCGTAATAGGTTTGGCATCGTCGTCCTGTTTATCTTTGGATTTAGTAGAAGGAGTAGGTTTATCGACAAAACATCCTTTAGGTGGGTTCAATGCAACTTTTGTTTTCACGAGTTTGGGTTCAAATTTTGGGTTTCCCTCTTCATCTTTACCTTTCTCACAAAATACTTTCGTAGTGCATGAGGCTTTGTCACCAGAGTCACATTTCTCTTGTTTTTTGATGAGAGCCGACACTCCAAGTCCCAATGCCGCACCCGTGGCAACGGCGCCTAGAATGACCAAAGCCCCTGTGGCGACATCACCAAACGAGCCGCTGGCTTCTTCGCCTGATGCCTTCACTTTTTCAGATATAGGCTCTTTTTCTACGCCTACGGGAGGAGGTTGATTCTCAGACTCTAGTCGAGTGGTACACTCTTGTAACCCTGTCTCATACTCAGTCTCGAATTGTTTCTCTAGTTGTTTCATTTTTGCTATGTGTCCGGCAACTTTAGCTTTTTCAGCCACAATTTTACCTTTTGCAAGTTGTGCGCCTGCGTCATGCCCTGTGTTTTGAGCCTCTTGTGAGTATTGCGTGATGCGCTCACCTGCCCACTCAATATATGTAATTTGTCCTTTATAATCCCGAATTAATGAGCAAGCTTTTTTGAGTTCTGGACACTGGGTGGTGTTTTTTCGACACTGACTTTCGGCTTCTATTATATTTCTAAGACTAGGAGAAGATGTAGCGCTGCCCACTAATGAATTGCTAAAAATTACAGACAATCCCACTTGGAGAATTACAAAAACGGTGAAATGCCACCAGCTAAGTCTCATCGATACTTTATCGGATATTTTATTTATAATATTAATGAGTTATATGTGATGGCCATAATGATTCTACTAGCAAGTGCGCCTGAGATCGAGTGGAAGTCATTTGGATTGTTCAGCGTGCAAGATTAATAACATCTCATACACTTTATCTGGTCTCAGAATAGAATACTTGCTGAATGTGGAAGTTTCTTAAATACGGTGTATTCTTGTGGTGTACTTTAAATGTCATTGTAAACGAATTGGCGTTGTCTTGTGATGAAATCCCAATCATAGAACTTATTCACGAAATCCTAGATGTGCCAACCTTGACTTTAACTCCTTCTGCTCGTGATCAGCATCCTAAAAACAATCAGTTAGAAGAGGGTATAGAGAGATATAAATTTTTGTTTAAGAACAGTCAAGAAATTGATGAATTTGTGGGATCACGAATAACACATATATCGGATAAAACCCGTAAGCTGATGCCTTCTGTTCTTGAGGCCAGATTTCATGAATTGAAAGTGAGTGGTGTATGGGTTGTGCTCATCGATTCTTTTTCTCAAAAGAAATACGCGAGAATTCTTGAACCCAAAATAGGTCAAGTATATGCACCAGTACATTCAGATCGTGGCATAAAAGGGGTAATTTTTGTTAATCAAAATATACGGTCAGAAATAGTTAATCGACATGAAATTCAGCACATTGAGGATATTGTGATATATCCTGAGCGATTTCAAGCTGCATTTCCAGATGTTTTATCATCAATTAGCAAACAGATTGTTTCTGCGGATGGTCGAAAACGTACTACATTATTTAAATCGATTTTTTCCACGTTGTACCTTGGGTTGCTTGAATCACGTGCGAGTTGGACGAGTGTTAAGTGGGCTTTTACTAATGAGGGACGAAATAGTCTATTTAATAATCCACTTTGGGCTAGAGAATTATTCATACTCAATAATGAATTAAACAACCTAGTCTTGGCATCAATTACGACAGCTTTTTCAAGTTTTGTTCTAAGTCCATTAAATATGTTCTGGGTTCGTTCATTGGTCTCTGTGCCTGTGTATTGGGCTGCTGGATTTTTACTTCAATGGGTCGTGGTTGTAGTTGCATACCCTAGCAATATCTTGATTTATGGAATTCGACAGTCAGTAAAAAAAGTCAGCGGTTCGAAATTAATCAAAGGGTCTTAAAAAAATCACGAAGACCTTTTCAAAAGTGCCAAAAGGTAGCCGGGGAACCAAAGTGTTCAAAAGGTAGCCGGGGAACCAAAGTGTTCACTGTTCCAGCTCTTATTATTCATGATGAGCAGGATAGGGAAATTCCGTTTGAAGGGGGTGAAGCTCTTTCTAAAGTTTGGAAGAATTCAAAATTGGTCCGAACCAATGGGCTTGGACATCGCCGTATATTGAGAGATTCTCAAGTGATTTCTAAAGCCGTCGAATATTTAACAGCTGGTCATTAGGAATTCATTTAAAGTTAAAGAAGAATGGATTCGATGACAGCTCTTGTTTCTTCTGAAGGTTTTGAATCACTCACATCAGGAGGACTGAATACATTTATGTCAAGTGCCTGGCCCAATCTGATGGCTCCAATCACGTCTAGGGAGTATGAAAAGGGAGTTTCATGATCATTATTTTTGAATTGCCATTCAGGCGTGTGAGTGAGATAGGAAAACATCCCAGGGGGTGATAATCCTTTATCCCATCCTTGAGAGCGCAAAGTATCCATTATCTTCTGGGCTATGATTTCGTATGAAAGTTTTTGTTTTTTGAAAAATCCTAAATTTGAACGGTTATGTAATGCAATCAGATCTTTTAATGAAAAAGGCTGGATACTATTCTTTTTATCAATTTTTTGAAAATATTCAGGATTTCCATATTTATTTAGTTCCTGTGAAGAAAGAGCCTTTTTTTCCAAGATTTGAGCAACGCTCGTGATGATTTCTCCGTATGTCGTAGGAATGATGACCACCCACCAACTGGCAAAGTGTTCTAAGTCTTTTCGTGCACTTTCTACGATTATTTCAACCTTTTCTTGATCGAGGTCAAGAGCCTTGCAAAGCCCTGGTAAGGATATAACCATATTGTAATGACTCGCGGGAAGTGCCCTTCCCATTTCAATCTTTATTAAATCAGTTAAAGCAAAATAGGAATTATTGTGAATACCATAGCCGTTTTTTTTAATCACAGAAAATCTTGAGAGGCCTTTTAATTTTCGAGCAGCTGTAAAGAACTCTCCTAATAATGTCATTTTTTGATGAATTGTTAGCTTTTTATGGGTTTCAGTGAGGTGAGTCAAACGAGACTCAACTGGGCATGATGCGTTGCTTATCGATAAAGTCGCATAGGAGAGGAAGCCAATTATTAGAGAGAGTGAACTATTCATTACTAACTCGGAAAAGTATATCAAAAAAATAAAAAGGACGTCTATTCTATTTGATTAATTAGGGTTAGAAATAAATATAGTTCTTATTTAGCGCAAATGGAATTTATAGGCATTGTGTCGGGGAATCAATACGTCCAGTTCCCATTCAATTTTTACAAGTGCGCCTATGACTTTCAACCTTGTAAACAAGTCTACCCAAGGCTCTCCTACTTCATCTAGAATGAGGGATTCCTGAAAATATTCTTCAGATTTTTGCAACGATTGAATTGCAGCATCTCCTACGATTCGGATGTCATTTTTGATCATTGATAGGTGGGGTAATTTTTTAAATTGAGCCTCTTTTAAAAAAAATTGCAATGCCTTATAAGAATCGGTCAATCCAAATCCAACATTGAGATAAGCGTCTCCGTACATATGAAGAAATAAATTTATTTTTTTCAATTCCTCAGAATTTTTAGTAACCCGATCAAATAGATGTTTTCGTACTGGGTATTCTAAATATCGACCCAAAACAGCAATTGCTTCGTTAATGGATTGTTGTTCGCTCTCAAGTAACCATTCTTCTGCACAAACAACTGGCGATGTCATGAAACACCAAAGAAGAATAAAATTCCTCTGTTTTAAAATTGACTTGGGTTTGGTCATGATCCACCCATCATAATTCAGCCTGAGTTTGAGCTAGAAAGGCACGATGTTGAACCACAAAGACATCTAAGTTTTCGTTAATCTGTCGAATCATTTTTTGCTTATAAATTGTCTTTTTACCTCCACCTTCTCTAATATTAAGAGACTTTTCCTGTAACGACAGAGCATGCATCATCATTTGAATCGCTGCGTCTCCGGTCATTTTTACGTCTTGCACATACCCAGTCATGCTCACAGGGTCCTGACGAACGATTTCATAATGGTAATGTAGGGCTTGTGTTGCCCTCATGAATGCTAGCCCAATCATAAAAAAGCTTTGAGCTCGAGCATGAAGCACTTTTTCATCTCGCTTATCATAACTTGCCTTTAGGGTTTTATTAATCGTGGGTCTCAGGGGTTCAGGTGTGTGCCTCTGAACGGCATCATATCCTTGTTTGAACTGGGTACTTATAGATATCGCAAACCCAGAGAATGAATAAAAGCCCACCATAAAAACACATAAAAATAATTTAAAACAACTCATCATAGGGCTCTATCGGGCTTCACATGATATTTATTAATAGTTTATTTAATTCTCATATTTTAGAAGAAACTACTACTCCAACGTACGATGCCACTTCGATTCAGCTCACCTATCACCAATAGATTTGCAATATACTCAAATGTAGCTTCAAGGAACTCTGAACTTAATCGATTCTAGAAGTGCCAAAAGGTGCCCTCGACCCTAAGTGCGCCTAGTTTTGCAAAAATAAACAAGTGAGGCATCACACGACTATCTATGCATGTGATGAAAAGTGCTTCAGGCGTTTGACCTAAAGCCAAATTTCGGAATTAGTCGAGTTGATTTTTTCAAGAACTTGGCTCCATTTTTGTCAATACTGTGCCATTCACTATCACAAGCTCTTCCAGGATGCCGAGATTGTGATAGTGAATGATAATGAAATTGACTTCTCCCGCTAAACCAATTAAAGTTCCCGTACGGAGGATTCCATGGGAACAATTAGGCTTTTTTGCGGATTAATCGTTTCTTGGATGTTTGCGCCCACTCTTTGCCTTAGTCTTTCACCGGAGTTTGTCTTAGATGATTTACATGGAGCGATTGAGCACTCAGTGGTTTTAGTTGCACCTAAGGAGACAACTTACTCTAAGCTTGCATTTGATACCTCTAAATCGCTTACATCTCTATTAACTTATTTAAATGGAAAAACAACCGTTATATTTGCGACGAATAAAGTTAAGAAGGAGTACAGAAAAGCAAGAGGGTTTCATATGTGGTATCGAAATAATGATGCCTATCGACCTTATGAAGAGGCGATTCAGAATGCCGTAAAAAGAAGTGGGGGGAAAGTTGTTGTTTTGAAGTTCAAACAAAACATAGAAGAGTTCAACCATTTTTCGCGAGATATATTACTTCCCATCGTGACAGAAAAGAAAATCAAACTTGATTTACCAAGTCCCAGCTTAAAACCATTTGGCCACTTTATAAAAAAATTGTTACTCGAAAAGTATTCTAGTACATTTGTTCAAAATTTAAAAAAGAGTAAATTACCAATCCCTGAAACTCTTATAAAAATTGTTGAATCAAAAAAACTCATGCCATACAAAGGCTCATTTGGAACAATCATCTCAGCTCAAAGTTTCGATAATTGGATTTTTGTAACCTTTGACACCATGGGTACAAAGCTGTTTTTACCATATAACGCTTATTCAGAAAAAAAACCAAGATTTGAATTTAAGCCAGGAGATGTAATCTCAAATGGGGAAGTTGTAATTTTTGGCCCTGAGACAATTAAACGCAATACTCACCTCACCAAAAACCAAATTTCGATGCACTTGAAGTTTAAATATGGCGCTAAATACGCCTATGGATTTAGCTACCCACTATCGGATATGTTTGGCGTGTTTCATACTGACCAAGTAATCGCCTTTTTAGGTGATGGAAAAAAAATTGCAGTTTCACAGTTATCTCACTTCGATCCTTTAGTTCCCCATGGACATCAACTAGAGAACACATTAAATCAAATTGCTGAAGACTTTAAGACAAAGCATGGATTTGAAGTCGTAGAACGTATTCCATTGACACCTCGCGATGTACTTTTTGGATCTTACACCAATGTACTGATGGAAAATCTAAATGGCCAAAAAAGAGTATACATACCAAGTTATGGCGATACAAAAACCTTAAATAAAGCTGTTTCTTTATATAAACAGTATGGTTTTAAGCCGAAAGTATTACCACACTTCTCTCGATTTTTAGATGGCTCTCTTCGGTGTCAGGTGCAAGTACTTAAACGAACACCTCAAACTCATCCTATTCTTAAAAGAACTTCTACTTATAAGGCAGCTTACAAAATAACACAGAGTGGTGAATCATTTGACATGATCTATGCACAACCGATAATTAGTGTGAAAGATGAATCAATGTATTACTTTGATCCAGCGGCTTTTTGGGCAGCGATGCAGATTATTGAAGCACTACCCATTGGTGCTGCCGCTTCTTTTAAATTGCCGACTCCAGCACTTAGTGGATTTGTTATTTCTGATTATTTGATTGAACGTACAAAGCAAGGATGGTACAAGGTGGATCCTGAAACCCATGAACCTCACAAGTTTTATGAGAAAATCGATCAAATAAAAACCAGGTTGTTTTATTTGCATCACATTAACTAGCACGAAAGACCTTAGGCTTACTTTTGGTGGGACACTGGATCCCAGATAAATGGCTTCACTTCTCTTTGAGCTCCTCTTCAGGGAAATGATCTCCATTCGGGTTTTCCCCAGAGTGGGCTAGGATGAATTTAATCTTTGAACTAGATTCCTCAGGTTCCAAGAACTCTAATTTCTTTGCAATAAGCTTAGTTTTCATAACCAACATCCAAGTTGATTAAATTGGTCATAATAGTCTGAAATCATTATTTAATTTTCCTTGTTATTTGAAACTGTAGAGGCCTTAATGTTTTTGGCTAAATTACCGATACCACTGTGGGGAACAAAGGAGTCTATCGTGAGTCTAAAATGGGGATGTAAATTAGGGGTACTGTTGTTGTTAGGCGTTGGATATATTGGACATGTTGGCGTTCCAGAGGCTCAAGCTCAGCGTTTCCAAGGAGCCTTGCATTATGACAAAATGTCTTGGAATACGTCAGGCGGGGGAAACATTGTATTCTCAATAATCCCAATTCCCTCTCGGAGCGATGAACCCCATAGCTTTCACATTACAGTTGAAGAACACCGGTATAACAAACTTCAAGGAATATCATTTCCTTTAACTTATCGAGCAGGCGTCCCCTATGTGAGAACCTTTGTGGCTTTTTATTCTGGGCTTCCTGCAAAAGAGCCAAATTCAAAACCCAATATTAGTCCGAATATGACAGGTTCCTGGACTAAGGTGTTTATGTATAAGGGCAAAAAGGCATCCCAGCTGACCGACTACAGTGTAAAAAAACTACGCCCCCTAGTTCAATGGATCGAAAGCCAAATCAGCCACCCCTGAAGAATAACAACTCTCGCGGAGCTTTACCCTTTTCTATCTTTACTTTCGATACTGCCTGAGTAAAAGAACATAAAGGAGGGTGTATGAGCATCCTAGTAAAAATTGGTATGTTGGCAGGATTTCTTCTGTTTTGTTCTGTGTTCCTTTTTCAATCTAACGCTTCTCAGAGTAATGACATTGAAACTATATGCGAATCTACATCTAGCCTCGAAAAGCGTGGATGTTGCTCTTGGCATAATGGCGTTTGTGGCTGCTCAAATGGTCGGGCTTTATGCTGCGATGGGACCCTTTCACCTTCATGCGGCTGTCACCATTAACAATTTTTTTAACTTAATTGGCAACAAAACTACAGTGGCAATGAGGGTGGAGTGGGGGATGATTTTGACTTATTTCCTTCAACGTCAATTCCCGTCCTGTCATTGCCTTACATGTGTGGCATGGCCTATCCGACACCACCCAGCGGTATTTATCATGCCCTTGTTGTTTGTAGTACTGAATACGCCCCATGTTGTGGGCTCGAATCATTTCTGTTCGACAAATCACGTGGCATCGTTTTTGAGTCGACTTGTAAACCGTTCGTCCTGCTTTTTTGAAATCTTCGATAGTGCTTACAAATTTTCCGACTCGTCTTGCTACAACCCGTAAGGGAAAACTTAGAGGTCACATTTTGAGAGGGATTGAAACAGAACTTTTGTCTTTGGTCCCTCGTTAACATTTGGCCGACCATAAACAACCACTAAGCTCTATTTTTTATACCCCCCTGGTGGGATTTCAAAAGCGGTCTGTCACAAAACAGTGGAAGAAATTTGGTATTTTACAAAAGGGAATGGTGAAGTATGGCGTAAAAAAGAGAGCCATAAAACTGTCGATAAGGTACATCCTGGAGTTTCTCTGACCATACCTCTTGGAACACATTTTCAATTTAAAAATACTGGGAAATCCCCTTTAGAATTCATTATTATCACAATGCCTCCCTGGCCTGGTGAAAATGAGGCGTTCACTGTAAATAACTACTGGGAAACATAAAACAAAATTTATTTCTTTTCTTCGTCATGTCCATGAAAATTGTCGATAACCTGGTTCTAACAATTAAAGGGAAAAGGCTCGTAGGGCACTTTTTGGCAGGCCCATCAGGGATCGAACCTGGAATTGCGGAGTAGGCGGCGTATTAAAAGGGCCGACCAGGAGGAGAGGCCACAAAAAGCCTAAATTAAGATTCTAAACAGATAATTAGGTGGCTGTGAGGTTCCTCAGAAAAGTAGACACGAAGAGTTAGATGAAATAAAAACTAACTTGGAGGAGTCAAATGGCAGGAAAATACAGAATACATACAGCAGAGTTCAAGAATCAGGCTGTGGCAATGGTGATTAAAGAGAAACAG
>JAJCYS010000011.1 GCA_029262815.1 Deltaproteobacteria bacterium
TTGTCCATGACAGCGCCTGGGAAACCTACTTAGGGATGAACAGTACATATGACCTTGGCCTCATTGAACCTATTATTCAAAGAAAAATAATTCAAAAATGGACCGAAAAAGATGTCCATTTCAAAGGCCCTCCTCACTATATTGATGCATCTGTGGTTTTGGCACCAGGTGTCACTCTTTATCCCGGCACGACGCTTTTGGGTAATACAACAATCGGGGCCGGTTCTATTATCGAATCTGGCGTAACACTTAAGAACGCACTCATAGGGGATGAAACGACTGTCTTTGCTGGAAGTTACATAGAAGATTCAAAGGTAGGGGCCTCTTGCACGGTTGGACCCAATGCTCATTTACGCCAGAATACAAAAATAGAAAATAACTGTAGAATTGGAAATTTTGTAGAAATGAAAAACACATCTTTTGGTGAGGGCTCAAAAGCAGCGCATTTAACTTATTTAGGCGACTCTGACATAGGTCAAAATGTAAATGTTGGGTGCGGCACAATCACTTGTAATTATGATGGTGTAGCAAAACATAAAACTATCATCGAGGATAATGTCTTTGTTGGTAGTGATGTCCAATTTATTGCGCCTATTCGGATTGGATCAGGCTCGTACATCGCTTCTGGCAGCACAATCAACAAAGACCTGCCCCCTGAATCGTTCGCAATTGCAAGATGCCGCCAAACAACAAAACCAAATATGGCTTCTCGATTTATTCCCAAAAACACCTAAGGAGATTAATACACATGTGTGGGATTTTTGGATATACAGGTAAACCAAGAAATTTGTCTTTTTTATCAGATCGAATTCAAAGTTTAGAGTATCGCGGATATGATTCCGCAGGTCTCGCCTATCAGAAATATAACGGTGACCCCATTCACAAAAATTATAAAGGCACAGGATGCATTTATGATGTTTTAAAAAAGAATGAGGTTAATCCTGAAAAACTTATGATGAATATGGGCATTGCTCACACACGATGGGCCACTCATGGATCACCATCAACACAAAATGCCCATCCGTTTGAATTTCCCAGTTTCTATCTCATTCATAACGGCATTGTAGAAAATTACAAATCGTTACTTAAAAAGTATCCTCCGTTTGAACGATTCTCTGAAACAGACAGTGAGCTCATCGGTTGGGTCTTAGAATATCTATTAAGCAAAAAGATGAATATTCCTGAAGCAATTTCAACATTATTTGAAACATTGAGAGGTAGTTTCGCTTGTCTTATTCTCTTCAAAGAAAACCCCCAAATTGTAGCTATTCGGTACAAAAGTCCATTGATATTTGGCCTTGAAGAAGAGACAGGAGATTTCTATTTATCTTCAGATATGTATGGCTTTGGCACATTTCGGGGACAAATTTACCAACTAAAGGATCAAGAGTATATCTTGATGAGGCCAAAAAATACGCCTCAATTTTACAAAAATGGAACTTCCTTTTTACCAGAATTTAAACCAACACAGCTTGCACCCAAGCCGATCACACTCCATGAAGAGTGCCACTTTTTAAAAGAAGTATATGAGCAACCCCATCTTTTTTCTGAAGAACGGCTTTCGTTTCACACGAATCAAATCAAACAGTGCTTTCCGAACGACACAAAACCTTCGAGAGCTCAACTAGTTGCTTGTGGTAGTGCATATCATGCATCACTTTATGGGAAAATCCTACTTGATCAGATTCAATCTTTTCCAAGTGAAGCTCATGTTGCGAGTGAATTTCGGTATCGAAAATTCCCAACAACGAACGATGAATTACATATATTCGTCAGCCAAAGTGGAGAAACAGCCGACACTTTAGAATCGGCACAAATTTCAAAAACCATGAAAAACGTTGATGTTTGTTCAATCACGACACAATCAGAGAACAGCCTGAGTCGTATCACGGAGAAAAATATTGCTATGCACTGTGGCACTGAAATCTCAGTTGCAGCCACTAAAACGTTTTCCGCTCAGCTTAGCGTACTCACCCTTCTTGCACACCGATTATCCAATACCCAAGAACCTGCATGGAAACCAGGGACTTTCGAACGATTCTTTGAAAGCTTGGGTGGATTATATGAGGAGGTAAAACAAATAACTACTCTGGCAGCTGAAAGTGAAGCTCTGTTTTTTTTAGGCAAGGATCTTCTGCTGCCTATAGCAATGGAAGGCGCATTGAAAATCAAGGAAATTGCCTATGTCCATGCTGAAGCATTTGCCAGTGGGGAATTAAAGCATGGCCCTCTGGCCCTTATTCATGAGAAGACCCTGAGTATCAACTTAATCTCTAGAGATTTTTTCCCTGACAAAGGGATGAATGCTTATTACCAAATTAAAAGTCGCGACGGACAGGTCCTCATTATTACTGATTCTGAAGAGATCAAAGAGAAAGAGCCAGAAAACACGATTCTGCTCAAACATGATCTTGCCTACCCTTGGGTGGGGATCCCATTCGTGTTACCCCTTCAGTTTCTTGCTTTTGAGGTAGCCAAACTCAAAGGGGTGAATGTGGATCGACCCCGAAATCTAGCTAAAAGTGTCACTGTTGAATAAAGAGCCCCACTTTCGAATAGAACCGGTCCTCATAAATAACTTCTATTCCGATCAGCTACAATCTGTCAGTCTCATCACGAAGTAATTTATGAGGCCGGTTCTATTTACTCAGATATCCCACCCATGCTATGGTAGAAAGCCATGCCCGGGTGGCGGAACTGGTAGACGCGCTAGGCTTAGGACCTAGTAGGAGTAATCCTGTGGAGGTTCGAGTCCTCTCCCGGGCACCACATCATTTTCAATATCATCTATCCATTGAGACTCACTCAAAATTCATTTTCAGAAATTGAGGACTCGAATCGTAGTATTCGGCTGCGAGTAATCCGAGCAGTACATTTGCCCGGATGGCAAATGTAGAATACGTAGGAGAGCCTACGCAAGGAGGGCGCTGGAGGCGAACGACTGTAGTAGGAGAGCTCCTCTACTTAACTCTCAAAACTAGAAGTACAAATCTGTAGTAAATTTTAATCAACCTGGTGTCACCCCGGTGTAAGTGCCAAAAGGGTCCTGGGGAACCTAATCGCTTACTCTCATCCTGCGGTCCTCCGTTAATAATTTTATCCGAATTCTATCAACGAATTACCTAACCTTTACAGCAAAAACGGCAAGAGGGGTGACTGCCCTACTGAACTCGATGCGATTTTCGTAAAAAGAGCAAAATACCGATTCCAAAAAGAAACACGGGAACACTCAATAACTGGCCCATATTCAAAATAGAGTTTTGAGAAAAAATATGATTTTCTTTAAAAAACTCAATTACAAACCGACCTGAACTGAATAATATAAAGAATGCCGCAGTGATATATCCATGCGTTCTCTTCACGACCGCTCTTCGCTCTAACGCGTAAAGCACAGTTAAAACGATAACTCCCCATAAGACCATATAAAGTTGTGCAGGATGTCTGAAAGGAACCGTGCTCAGTAGTGTGCTACTTGTATCAAACAAAGGAAACTTGAGCGCCCATGGAACGGTGGTAATTCGCCCCACAATTTCGCTATTCATTAAATTACCTGTACGCACACAGACCAGTGCCATTGCAGAGCCAAAACTCAACGCATCTGTTAAAAATAAATAGGGAACTTTTCGTATACGATGAAAAATATATAGAAACGTTGCCATAACAAAAAAAGCACCATGGCTAGCCAAACCTGTACCCGTTGTAAAAATCTCAATCGGGTTGTTCCAATAATAGCTAGGCGCATAAAACAAAACTTGTCCTACACGACAACCCACAATGATAGCGATCAACCCATAAAGCGAAAGCTCTCCAGCCAGAATCGGATTGTATCCGAACTGCCTCATATGCCGATGGATAACAGCGCTCCCAAACAAAAACGAAGCAGCTAAAAACATCCCATAATAATGAACTTTGAACGATCCAAATTGAAACAACACTGGATCCACATCCCAAACCATGATCCCCCCTTATGTTTTTTTGTACTTCAATATTCTATTGCGCAGGATTAACCTGTCGACGACTTTTCAACCACAACCAGGTTAGCAACCCAATCCCCCAAAGGATAAATGGGATACTCAGTATCTGACCCATCGTAACCGGAAAACCCGGCGAAAGCGTCAAATATTCCTTTGCATACTCAGCTATAAATCTACCTGAAAAATAGAAGATCAAAAACAAACCCGTAAGCAACCCTCGAACTGGCTTTGCCATATATTTTCGATCCACACAGTATAAGATTCCAAAAAGCACCAACCCAAGTAATGACTCGTAGAGTTGTGATGGGTGTCTTGGATGCAATACGGGTTCAGCATCATTAATATAGGCAACATAGGCTTCATAGCGAGGAAATTTGATCGCCCAAGGTACGGTTGTAATCCGTCCTACAATTTCACTGTTCATAAAATTGCCCAAACGTACAAAAATTGCAAGAATTGAAGCAGGCATCGCCAGTGAATCCATAACATCGATAAGCCGCATACGTTTCACACGATGAAAAATCAGAAGCATGATGACGGTGGCAATGCCACCCCCATGACTCGATAACCCCCCTTGCCAAATTTTAAGTATTTCAAGAGGCCGGCTAAGGTAATAATCTGATTGGTAGAAAAGACAATGACCCAACCGTGCCCCAATCAACAGCGCGACCACAGCCCAAATTAAGTAAGACTCCACAGCTTCTTTTGGATATCCGAGGCGACACATCCGTCCGCGCCATACGAGATAGCCCAAAAAAATCCCGAGTGCGTACAGCACCCCATAATATCGGATTTGAAGTGCACCAAAATCAATGAGTACGGGATCTATATCCCAAATCATAATCTCTCCTTAGTTTGGCCTAGAACAGGTCTCATTTACGAAACCGATTCTAGTATACACCGCCGAATTATGGATGCACATGAATCGTTAATCTCGCCTGTTCATCTAGAAAGAGCTCTTTTTGCAACTCTGGTAGCGAGTCAATAACCTTGTAAATCCTTTGCGCCACCTCAGGACTGAGAACAACGGCGCAATGTATCCTATACGTATTAAGCTGCAGTAGGACTTTGTCTAAATAAACTCGGGAATCATGCGAGGGTCCACAGGGTAAAATAAAAACCTGACACAACACACCTCTTTTGTGAGCGTCCTCCCACTGTTTTTCTACTGCACCCGAAATCGGGGCCGTCACAATAGAATGCTCAAATTCGTACCCAATCTCTTTAAGATACCGGTATGGAGCTAAAAATGCTTCGGGGGAATCCAGTATTAACATGGTTCCATTAATACTTGCGACATTCTAAAATACAAGATAGGATTTTTTGAACGTTATCACTTGGAGTATTCGATTATGCATATTTTCCCTTTTGTTCTATTTGCAAGTCTTACGATCTTTTGTAAGTTTTTAACCCCGTGGGCCCCTGTGAGCATTGTACTCGCCATGACCTATTGGGTTGGAACGAAGCGACATCATACTCCAAAAGCCAATACAGCTTTGATGTTATTAGCCTGGGGCTTGCTTTATTTAGGCGCTGATTTGATGTTTCAATGGATGTACTGGCATCAACTGGCCTACGGCGGTATGGTTTTTAATTACATCGGCATTCTAGCCGTCGGACTCCTCGCATGGCACGTTCCTTCTTACAAAAAGAAATGGTATTGGGGCGTATTGGGTCTATCCATGGGTACTTTCATTTTTTACACGCTTTCAAATTTTGGTGTTTTCTTAACTCCTGAATCTTATTATCCCAAAACACTCAGTGGTCTGATCTCGTGTTACATTGCGGGGATTCCTTTTGTCGAAAGACAATGGATGAGCAACCTGGTCGGTGGCGCTCTAATTGTCGCACTGGAGTACACAGTGGCACATTCCACGGTGTTAAAAGCAAAATTTCAGACTGAAGCTTAGTTGGGTTTTTAGATTACAAAAAAGTGTCATTTGCCATATTTTTGAATTTGGCGACTCAGATCCTGATCTTTGGCTGATTTTCGAACCGTACCCAGGGCTTCTTTCACCGCAGTCTTACCCGGAATGAATTTGACCTTTTTAAGTTTACCTTTCGCAACCACGTAGTGTTTTTTGTGAAATTCATCCGATTCCATTTTGTCGTATCGTTTTGCGACCGCAGCAAAGATTCCTTTGAGTTCATCCGCTATGATTCCGGACCCTTTTTTGCGAGCCGCTTTTTTTAAAGCCAGCCTTCGTCGCTGAGCCGCTTTTTCACTGATTTCTTCCAATCGAGATTTGCCACTATTGTCCTGAGCTACTGAAGTAGGTAGTCGTGCCGTGGGTCTACTTGCCGTAGTTCCTTTGGCCGAAAAACCTATTTCCTCCCCATCCTCACCCTCTTCTTCATCATCAAAAAATTCACCCCGATTCTCATCTTCTCCACCCAGTGGACCCCCTACTCCACCCAAAAGACCAGAATCAGAGCCTAGTTTTTGGTCAAGCGCGTTCTTGAGTGAATCTTGATCAACTCCCGCAAATTGCCCAAACTCCTCACCAAGACCTGAAACAGAGCTTGGATCATTGGCAAATTTCTTAAGATCCTCTTTGAAACGATCGGGCACTTGCTCAGCGAGAACCGGATCCGTAATCACGCCCTCCTCAGTGACAGGCAAGTCTTCTTTTCGAGGCACACACGTACAATCATCTGGTCTGTCAAATGGCACATTCGCACGCTCTAAAATTTCACAGGCTCGTTTATTTTCTTCAGGACACTCTTCGTTTTGCTCTCCACCGACATCACCGCCGCTACCAACTTCCTTTTGACCCTTCTGTTCTTTTGCCTTGTTTAAATTTTCGAGCACCTGGCCAATAGCTTGGGCCGTCATTATGCCGGCAATGGCAGCTTCAGCACAGGCACTGGCCAAAAGCAACCCGCCAGGTGCAACCTCTCCTTCGACAGGAATTGCACATTGAACCGTATCATACGCCGTGGCAGCCGCAAAAATAGCAGAGGTTGCTGACCAGATACCCGCTTTGATCTTAAAACCTTTAGTTGAATCAGAGTGACCACTCTGAGGCATCCCAAAAATTATGCCAACAATCAGAGCAAAAACAGCCCCTTTCCGTAAGAAATCGTGCCTCATCACCCTCTTTTCGAACAAATCCGAAGAAAACTGTAGAACTATTCAATAATCAGTTAGATAGGCGTATTTAGCTTGTAATCACGCGATCCAATTGAATTTTGGAATCCCCTTCTTTAGCTCCTTTAAAGGTTGGAACTAGTAAGGTTTTCATCCCCGCACGTTTCCCAGCCTCAATATCTGATTTTTTGTCACCCACCATCCAACACCGACGCGCATTGAGGCCGTACGCTAGACAGGCGTGATTTAGAAAATAAGGGTTTGGTTTTCGACACTGGCATTGATCACTCGGCAAGTGGGGACACATAAATACGTGATGGATGAGCCCTTTCCCAGAGCACCAGAGTAACCAATCCAAACGTTTTTGAATGCGACACGCTTCATAATAAGTCAGATAGCCTCTTCCTACGCCTGATTGATTCGTCACAATAAAACACAGAATGTTGTGATACCGCAGAGTTGCCAGTAAATTAGCAATGCCAGGACGCAAGATGACTTGGTCGGGTGACGTTACGTAGTGGGTGTCCGCAATCAGAGTTCCATCTCGATCAAAAAACACGGCTTCTGGTAAATGCGTATGGTACTGTAAAATCATGAGAGAGTTCCTATCTCAATTGTCTCAAACTTTACAAAAATCACACAAGGATCAAAAAAAAATTCTCACTTTCATGGATTACCTCGAATTGCTCGAGCTCAAACCCTCTCAATACTTAAGATCCGCTTATACGTACGCTATCGATGCACTCACTTATATGGCTCACGAACAACCTCAATCATATTTTCATACTGTACACGACAAATTTCAAACCCCTGCATTGTATGG
This sequence comes from Deltaproteobacteria bacterium, assembly GCA_029262815.1. Classification (GTDB taxonomy): domain Bacteria; phylum Bdellovibrionota; class JAJCYS01; order JAJCYS01; family JAJCYS01; genus JAJCYS01. Next base: position 7,889 of record JAJCYS010000011.1, read on the forward strand.
CCAACAAGAGGTCATATCACAACTTATCCATGCGCTAAAACAAGGAGAGCAATCAAATAGACTCATCCTTTTACATGGCCCTAATGGCAGTGGAAAAACATCTTTAATTCAACGATTAATGGAAGCTTTGGAGCTGTATTCACTTACTAACGAGGGAGCCGTATATACATTCCACTGGGTTTTCCCTTTAAATCAAAAAAATCAATTGGGCTTGCATACAAATACTGAGCAAAATGAAACTTCTTCTTATGCCCATCTACCTTCGCATCTTGTTCATGCCCATGTGCGGTCAGAATTAAATCAACCTCCTTTTCTTCTGCTCCCAGATGAGGCTAGATTTTCGCTTCTAGAGAAAATAGACCCTCAAAGAAAACTCACTGATGTTCAAAAACACACACTGACCTGTGGCGCTCTAAACCCTAGAGATCAACAAATATTCAATGCACTGCTGACCGAGCATCAAGGTGATTTTTCGGCGGTATTAAAATATATTCATGTAGAACGTTTTAATTTTGATAGAAATACCATGGTTGGGCTAGTTACGATTGATCCTTGCTACCCTACTGATATCGGACTTAGGCAGACGCAAGTCGATCAGAATATTTTAAATTTACCCGATCCACTTCGGAGCATGAATTTTTATATTCTGGAAGGAGATCTCCCAAAAGGGAATAGGGGAATCACTGAGTACAACGATCTACTTAAGCGACCCATAGAACATTTCAAATATTTACTCAGCTCCTGTGAAACAGGGCGTATTCGTCTGGGTCAAACGACATTAGAGCTCGATACAATTCGAATTGGCACGTGTAACGAAGAACAACTTACGGCATTTAGCCAATACCCCGACTTTGAATCCTTTAAAGCAAGATTCGAATTCATCCCTATGGCCTTCTTGTTAAATCACAAAGAGGAATCTCTTATTTACTCAGCTCAAATTGATTCTCTTTCAAAATCAAAGCCATTTGCACCCCATATTTCGCGATTGTTGGGATTGTTTGCAGTTTTGACCCGCCTCCGCAAACCCAACACCCCAAATTTACCCGCTTCGCTACAGAGTGTTGTTGCACAACTGAGCCCCCACGAAAAAGCCAAACTATACGCTTTCGAGCATATTTCCAACTCTCAACTTACTTCGGAGCAATACACTCAGCTCTACGATATCCTCAAATTAGAAGGGTCGCTAAATGCACCTCAAGAAGGGCAGTTTGGCATCAGCCCAAGAGACCTAAAAACCCTGATTGACAGTGCTTTCTACAGCAGCAGTACGGTCGTCACGTTTCGGACAGTACACGATTTGTTGTACACTTATTGCGAAAAGAACAAGGAAGAACTTACTATTGATGCACCAACAGATCAAGAATATAACGACCCTGGCTATGCATTAAACCTGATCCAAACCATTGCGATTCAAAGAGCAAAACAGGCATTTTATCATGCTACTCAACTTTATGAGCCCAATCACATAGAAACGTACGTCAAAAATTATATTACAGAAATTTCCCGTCTTCTGAAATCTTCTCGTGAAGCGACATCGACAATTAATAATGACCTCATCACAGAGTTCGAAGCACGCATGCAAATTGAAACCCCTGAATCGTTTAGAGATCATATTATGTCTACCATTGCATCAGCACATCTCAATTCTCCTCATGAAAAACCGGATTTCGAAAATTTATTTCCTGAGCTCTTCACTAAGGCTGAATCTGTCTTCTTTGATGAAAATAAAGGCTATATTCAGGAAATGATAGATAAACTTTCAAACCGAAAAAAACACCCATTAACTGAAAAAGACGGTCAGGTCGCTCAAATATTGGCTCAAGAATTTGGATATCATGAAGAATGCCTTGATGAAACCCTAGGGTGGCTTGTTAAACTGAATGCGTGAAAAGCTTAATTTTTATCAAATTTGACTTAGACCGGATTTTGGTAGTTTTTGTTGCCCTACTGTTTATCCCACTTAGTGCTTCGTCTGAGCCCAAAGAACCCACATTATGCATCACAAAAACTGGGGCGGTTGCACCCTGTCTTTGTACCCTACCAAATACATGTTTCCCTCTAAGAGCCGACGGTCAGGCCTCAAACACCCCGTTCGATGGCAATCCCCTGGTGCTTTCTGAAAAACAGAGTAAACATTACCTTAAGATGCAAAGCAAAAAAGATACCCTTTTTATCAAATGTCTCACGTTTCAAAAAGAAAGTTCAACCTTGGCACTACCTTCCGATGTACACACCCCAATTGAAGGGCAGCTGTGGAGTCTGGTACTTTGCCTCAAGCATCAGTTGAATACTGAGTTTGATCCGAAACAAGAAAAACTATTGATAGAACGGTTAACCCAAGTGTTGAATGTTTTGCTGAATTACCCAAATTTTAAAGCTGAGGCCCATTATGAGTTGGGTAATCTGGCCTACTTTAAGAAAACATATCGTCTAGCACTGCGTCACTATCTGGAAGTACCGAAGGAAAAAATTCCTTATATCCTAGTGAGTAGAGGGTGGGCGACATGTAAACAAGCACACCCACAGTGCAGTATCTCTGGAGTCAAACTTCTAATAAGGGCCATTGAGCAAAACATGTTGCCAATAAAACATGTCGACAGTGTCGAAGGGGCAGGTATCTCTCTCACTCATATTTATACCCAGTGCGGATGCAAGCATCTAAATACCCTAATCCAGGCCAAAAACTTGACCCTTCAAAAAGCGCTCGCAAGAACAAAGTCATACCTCAAAAAATTGCGATAGAACTAACCTAAGTACTTAAACGCTTTTTTTTGAACCTAAATTGAAGTTTCCATCGTTATGAAATCGAGCGAAAAAAGTAGCCACAAGGCCGCGGATGGATCCCTGCCTCCGCAGGGATGACAAATCTAGGAGTTCATTGAGTCGAAGAAATCCTGATTAGTTTTCGTACTTTTAATCTTTTCGAGTAAAAACTCCATGGAATCTACGACGCCCATCGGTGCTAGAATTTTTCTCAAGATCCACATTTTGTTGAGTTGATCTTTATTAATCAGAAGCTCTTCTTTTCGCGTACCAGATTTGTTGATGTCCAAACATGGAAAAATTCGTTTCTCCATCAACTTGCGATCTAAGTGAGCTTCCATGTTACCCGTACCTTTGAACTCTTCAAAAATAACTTCGTCCATACGGCTACCGGTATCAACCAAAGCAGTTGCAATAATTGTCAAGCTACCACCTTGCTCAATATTTCGTGCAGCACCAAAAAATCGTTTTGGTTTATGAAGGGCATTCGCATCAACCCCACCTGACAACACTTTACCACTCGCTGGCACAACGGTGTTATAGGCGCGAGCTAAACGCGTAATACTATCTAACAAAATTACAACGTCACGCCCATGCTCCACAAGACGTTTTGCTTTCTCAATAACCATTTCTGCAACTTGCACATGCCTTTGTGCAGGTTCATCAAACGTTGAACTTACAACTTCGCCTTTTACGTTACGAGACATATCTGTGACTTCTTCAGGTCGTTCATCGATCAGCAATACGATCAACACAACTTCAGGGTGGTTACCCGTTATCGAATTTGCCACATCATGAAGCAACATCGTTTTTCCTGCCCTTGGGGGGGCAACAATAAGTCCCCGTTGCCCTTTCCCTACAGGACAAATAAAGTCAAGTACACGCGTGGAATATGATTCCGTTTTATATTCTAGATTGAACCGCTCTTCGGGAAAAAGGGGCGTTAAGTTGTCGAAAAGGATTTTATGTTTACTTACTTCAGGCGAGTCATAGTTGATTGTCTCGACTTTAAGCAGAGCAAAGTAGCGCTCACCTTCTTTGGGTGGTCGGATTTGACCTGTGATGACATCACCCGTTCTCAAGTTGAATCTTCGTACTTGAGACGGCGATACATAAATATCATCAGGACCCGGCAAATAATTATAGTCAGGTGCTCTTAAAAACCCAAATCCGTCAGGTAATATTTCAAGAACCCCATCACTATAAATTTGACCATCTCGAGCTGATTCAGCTTGTAGGATCGCAAATATAAGATCTTGTTTACGCATGCTTGATGCGTTTTCAATATTCAATTCATTTGCAAGATTATTTAATTCTTCTATCTTATTTTTCTTTAGCTCACGGAGATGCATTTGGAATTCCTCCTTCTTCGTGATGATGGCAAACTACACGCACCCTTTAAATGCTTACGAGCTAGTTTCTAGCATTGAATGAATACGACATGGAATGGATTAACAATCAAACATCATAATTGGAGTCTTATCTGAAAACAAGACCCTCTCTTTCGCATAATCACTATTTTTATACCAGTGTGGCTCGTATTAATCAAAACATTAATCGCTTGTGTCTGGTGGTGTTTATGCAGATAGGAATATCCCTATACCCTTCTGATCGACATATACTCCATTTTATTAAGCATTAAAAAAATGAGTTATTCATCAGCAATATTAGATAGTTACAACTGTTTCGTCACGTTCATAATTGACTTTTATTTGATGATTTTGGAGCCAAAAGGGATACCCATTTTTTAAAATCAGGAAATTGATGTACGGCATGTTTTTGCTGAATCTCTTTATAAAACTCTGGATCTATACGCTTCAGCGCTACCAACCTCTTTCGGTACTGTTGTACATTCCCTTCATGCTTTGCTTGGTACACTTTAAACCGAAGAAAGGGGAGATGGTTGGGTAGATAGTATTCAAAAGCCTGGAGCGTCGTTCGAATCTGCGCAGGTGCTTTCGTGTATCGCATCAAGTGCCACCGCAGGACAAGTGCTGTCTTTAAGCTCCCAGCACTAACTGAGAGTGGTATTGTAAGCTGATCATCTTTATGCAACAGCTGGACAAAATAGGCAGGTTTCATAAAAGTCATGAAACTGAAAAAACGCCTCTCACTGACCTCACTCATTCCCATCAAGAGCTTTGGCCAGATTCTTTTACGAAGTAAGGTCACCACATCAGGTTCGTTCAATTCAAAAGGCACCCAAAAAACCCAATCATGCATGTGCCTCAACGCCAGTGGACGCGCCTCAATCTCGCGCAAAAGAGCAAAAAATATATCTAAATTGTGTTTTTGAAGGAAGTATCGAGCACGCATAACTAAAAACCAGTCGTAGTCCTTATATGCAAATGGAAATCGCATCAATAATTGGTAACCCTCATCGAGGGGCCCCCGTTCTAGATAAAATAGAATCTGATATTTCACCATTTCAGTAACAGATATATTTTTATTGGACTGTTGAGTCCTGAGTTCGCTCTCATAGCGATGAAAAGAAGAAAAACGCCTGTGATACGCCATAAGTAAGCCATGAGATACTCGATCCTTTCGAAGCTTACGTAATAAATTCTCTTGAAAAAAGCTATATTCTTTCAGGTCAAATCTAGCATGGGTAATCAACTCTTGATTCAGTTCACTTTCGAAAGATGCTTGTACAATACAGCACCACAACAAACTGACGGCAATCAGGATATATATTGAATAAACATGAATACTTGATTGCTTAGTAGCGTTACAAGCTTGTTTATGGGAGATATGAAACGAACTCATGAACTAAATCATCTATATCTGATTGTATTGACGCATCTTTGTTCGAATGTGCCAACACGACTAACGCGTAAGCTTTGCCCGACTTATGCACCACACCTGCTAGGTTACACACACCATCTAAATGTCCGCTCTTCATTCGAATGTATTTAAAGGGCAAATCTCGTCCCCTGAGAGTACCTTCTAGATTATTTGAAGGCAGGGATCCAAAAAGCTCAATCCCACGCGACGCATCGCGCCAGGCTAATCGGAGTAACTCAGACACCGTTTTAGCTTGAATAGTATTGATTTTACTGAGTCCGGAACCTATATCCAGTCTCGCTTTTCCTAATCGAACACCTTGCCTTGCAAGCCAAGCAAGCATTCGCTTTAGACCCAACTCATAAGAAGCCGCACCATCTTGCTGTCCCAGACCGTAGACGAGCAGATCGGCCATATAGTTATTGGAGTACAGGTTCATAAGTGAAATCAACCTGGATAGAGGAGGCGATGAAAAAGTAATGGTAGCTAATTTCGAGTTTTTTTCAACAGGCACCTTTGATTTTCGCTCAACAATAGGTCCTTGAACTTCAATACCCGCCTGTTTCATCATGTGAACAAACGCATCACCAAAAAACTTGGAAGGGCTTTTGATGGGTTTGTATACGTATGAAGCCTTACTCAAATTTGCACGACCTTTTACAAGATAATGCCGACCCGCTAACTTCTCTTCGACTTCCAAACTGCGTCGACCTTTTGTAGGTTTTAAATAATGGGTAACCAAAATATTGGGATGAGGTGGATACACGGAAACGGTGAAAGGATCGCTTGACTGCGTCGCATTAAACTTAGGAAACACACCAAATCCGATTGAGTTAAAGTTAAAGCCTAAAGGTGTAACCAGCGCTTGATAAGGTTTACGTAACCCTTGTTTTAATAAAAAATTGGGACGATCTAAATAATAACTCTGATCGAGAACAATACCACCCAAAACTTTTTTGATCCCTGAACGTGCAGCAATGAGTTGGACAAATAACCACAAGCGTTCGCTCACGAGGAATGGATCACCATATCCTTTTACAATGAGAGGTCCATCTAAAACCCCATCTTTAAGCTTTGCTGGATTGAGAAAAACGCGCGTCTTAAAAGTATAGGAGGGACCCAAAATACCCAGCGCCGCATACGCCGTAAAAAGTTTATTTATACTGGCACTAGGCATTAATAGCTCAGAAGAGACGTTTACGAGCGGTTTCTCATCACCCATTCCGTGAAGCACAATAGATAACCGAGTGCCTTTCTTCGTAATTCTTTTGATTTTCTTTACTAAGATAGATAAGTTAGGTTTAGCCTTTGGGTTAATATCAATATTAGACTTGGTTTTAGCAAATGCAGAAAAATTGGATAGGGAGGCAACCAAAATGAGTAATCCTGCCAAATTACACGTGACACCCTTAAAAAAGGCTTTAATCCCTTTTGCTCGAGATATCGTGCTGCTATTTGGCATTTCCATACTCATCGTGCTGTCCATTGTATCATGCACAAAAAGACAAAATGACGGGATATTTACGGTGGCACTCGAAAGCCCTCCCAGAAATTTAAATCCCCAAAAAGCATTCGGCCTCAATAGCCAACTGATCAACGAGCTCACTTTTGATAGCCTCATCAGGCTCAATGAGACCCACATCCCCGTATGTACAGCCTTATGCACAAAAGTTAAATTTGTCTCACCTACAGAGATTCACTTTGAGCTAGCAGACAAAATTATCCAAAAAAAACAGCACTTTGCTGACGGAACGCCTCTCTCAGTCGACGATATTATTGCTTCTCTCAATCAATACAAACATCCAAAATCACCTTGGAAGGCTGCCTTCCAAATCATGAAGGAGATAACATTTATATCTCCCAATGTGCTTCGGATTAAACTCTCGAAGCCGAAGCCTTCATTTTTAGTGGATCTCTTTCTCGTAAAATTAGTAAAGAAAACCGAGGCTGTTTTCCCCGTACCTAAACAACTGATGGCATCTGGTCCGTATGTCATAACGTCTCGTGAAGATACGACAATCATCCTGAAGCCGAACCCTCACTGGAATCCGTCCCTCAAATACCTCCCGTTAAAGCTCATGTTTATTCGAGATAATCAAACCCGTCTGTTTAAATTTGTCCGAAATGAGGTTCAGGCCATTTTCAATGCCGTATCGCCGATCACGTATAGTGAATTGAAAAAAGACAAAAAAGCTAATCTGTTTGCCGCGCCCGGCATCAACATTACGTATCTGGGTGTTCATCACACACATCCCCTGCTTAAAGATCCGCAGGTTCGAAATTATATCTATAGCAGCCTTGATCTGAATGCGTTAGTTACCCAAAAATTAAAAGGACTTGGGCAACTGCATTTCTCTATATTGCCTGTCGGCAGCCCTTTTCTTGATCCCCAGTTGCTTAGTCCTGCAACTATGAATCCCAAAAATAAAACAAAGTTGTTAAAAAAAATAGCCAGCCAACCATTGACAATCAAATCGTCTAACAATCCATCATCTGTCAGTATGGTCCGCGCGATTAAGGCCCATTTAACCAGTAAAGGATTTAAGATAAAGCACAAACCATTGGAGTTTGGTGCTTTCATGTCTGACCTTAAGTCTGGTCATTTCGATTTATACTATGCGAATTTTGTAGGCATCACAGATCCGTCTGTGTACTATGATTTTTTTCACAGTTCATTTATTCCCCCTAAAGGACGAAACCGAGGCCGGTTTACAAATACAAAGTGGGACACGTTGTCTAAAAAACTCGCCCAAGAGGTCGGCAATAAAAGCCGAAAACAATTAAGTATTGAACTACAGAAAATATTTAACATCGAGTTACCACTGATACCCCTGTGGGTAAAACATAATGTGGTTGCATTGAAGCCTAATTACACCCTTAAACAAATCTCGGCCCGACCCACGCTTCGCAACTTTATGACACTCACATCGGTCAAACAAGACTGATATAATGGAACTGTAGAAAACTTATGACTCATAATATTCTGGAACGGTATTCGAAGTTAGAGCCACACGTTACCTCTCGCCCTAATGCTTCACCCATCAAAAAAGAAGTCCGTGCTTCTAAAAGAAATTATCAAGAACACGAATTGTCAGATTCAGTTCATGTGTTCAAAAAAAACATTAAACGTCCTATTGGCTTGTGTTTAAGTCCTCTCCCGTTTTTGCTTGCGCTACTGTTTGCCTGTGTCCTAGCTCTTTCTTTTTGGAGCAGCATCCAGAGTCTGAATATATTCTTTTGGCCCAAAATTAGCGCAGCACTACTCACCACCTATCCTTCTTGGCTCACCGTATGGATTTCGACCGTTATTATCCTATGGGCATTTCATGGCATTCGACTTGTTACAGTCATCAGACAAAGTCGTGTTCAAGGAATCTATCGTCAAGCCAGTTTTAGTTCTCAATTTACTTTTGTGGCATTGGCCGACCTTGCCGCCACAACTTTTTTGTTTATCGCTATCTATACCTTTGGTACGGCAGTATGAATACATTAGCCAGCTTAGATTCAAAAATAAATAATCCCCAACAACTCATGACTGGTCTTTCTACCATTCGAGGCACCTGTCCTATTGTCACAACCAATGGGTGTTTTGATGTGTTGCACGTAGGGCACCTCTCTTTGCTAGCCTATGCTGCGAATTTAAGTCCCTATACGATAGTACTGCTTAATAGCGATCGATCGATTAAACACTTAAAAGGTCCCACACGTCCTATCAACGCGTGTGATCAACGTGCATACATGCTTGCCGCGCTTACCTTCGTATGGCGTGTGATTGTGTTTGATGAGTTGGAACCCACACGTTTGCTCTCTGAAATCAAACCCGACTTCCATGTAAAGAGTGATGACTATAAAACAAAAAACATTCCGGAAGCAGCGTTACTTAAACGTATCGGCGGCAAAATGCGGTTTGCACCAAGGCTAGAACCTTGGAGCACTACTAAGATTCTCCATCAACTCGCTAAAAACTTGCCGACTTCTAATTAACCCGGAGATTGCTTTGTCAGACCTGCTAAGGCAGGGATCCATCTATTGACACAATATTCTATTTGCAGTACAGTCAGCCTCCTTATGCATACCCGATTACTCTTTTTCATGATTGCCATCTTATTTGCTTTGCCACAGAGTGGTTTAGCGGATGATCGATTCGACATCGTATTTGATGTGGACTACGTGCTTGGGTTTCTTTTACAAACTGAGAGTGGTATTGATGATTATAAATACTGTACCCATATTCCTCCCGTGGGTGAAATCACCTGGGAGAATGAATACGGTCATGCCCTTTATGCAGGTGTTCCGGAATTTTTCCAACACTTAAAAAAATCCAACTATACGATTTCAATTTTTACTTCTGCTCAAGAACACCTTTTGACAAACGATTTTAAAACGATTTTATTGCCTGACGGCTCAAGTATGTGGAGCGTTCTGGAAGATGGTGGGTTGAGACCAAGGTTTTATAGCCGTAAGGATTTAACAGAAAATCCTATTGAAAATTTATTTGAGAGCACTTCCCCTAGAGAAGCGTATATGGTTCAACGGAAAAACCTATCAATCATTCCTGGTTTAAGCCTTGAACGCGCACTGCTATTCGATGACAACAGCCGTTATTCATCTCACAAGCAAGAACCAAACTTAGTCGAGATTCAACGAAATAGCTATTTACTTCCCGTTGGCGTAGTAAGCCAGTCACCCATCATTATTTATGCAGGTATGTTTCACACGGCTGAACAAGAAGCCAAAAAATCAGGTGAGTCTCTTGTTGATATTATGCATCGACTTCAATTACCAGAAACAATTGATAACCAATTGGTACTTAAACTCAATTGGCACAATAATGATGAGGTAAAAAAACTTCTCATTAAATACTTTCATGAAGGTGTAAAACTTCTTTCAACCTACGCTGATAAAACACAAAAAGCTAAGTTTCAAGCACTGACCGAGTTACTCACCTGCTCTGAATAATTTGGATGAGAAGGATCTAAATAGGTGCCTCGATACGTTTAACCGATGCGCCTAATTTTTGGAGCTTGGTTTCCATCCCCTGATACCCACGATCCAAATGATAAATCCTGCGAATTCGCGTCTCACCTTTGGCACATAGTGCCGCAATTACCAACGCTGCACTCGCCCGCAAGTCAGACGCCATGATTTCAGCTCCCGTCAGAGTATTCGGAGCTCCACGTACCACGGCCTCGTTTACGCCATGGATATCAATATGTGCACCCAAGCGGGATAATTCAGCCACATGCATAAATCGATTTTCAAAAATATGTTCCTTAATGTGAGAAATCCCTTTCGCTTGTGTCATCAAAGCCATCCAAGGTGCTTGCAAATCTGTCGGAAAGCCTGGATAGGGTCGAGTGGTGATGTTGACATGTTTCAATGAGCCCAACCGCGTTACATGCGTACATTGATTAGCTGTATCTACAGAGATCGTAGCCCCCGCTTCTCTTAGTTTTTTAATCAATAAGCGAGTTATCCCACCATTCAGGTGACTCTTGATAACCACATCCCCTTGAGTAGCAGCCGCTGCAATAGCAAATGTGCCCCATTCCAACCGATCATCCATCACACGATAAGCGCCAGACCGAAGATGTTTCACACCTTGAATCTCTAGTGTTGCCGTGCCGATACCTGATATTCGGGCACCCATCGTGACCAAAAAATGGCATAAATCTTGAATCTCAGGCTCTCTTGCGACATTCGATAGACATGTCTTGCCACTCGCGAGTACAGCCGCACACAATACATTCGCAGTTCCTGTCACCGTTTTTTTTGGGAATCGAAACGAAGCACCTGTTAGTTTTTTTGCCTTGGCCTCCACAAATCCATCTTTGACTGTGATTTCAGCTCCCAACCGCGTCAGCCCATCAATATGCCAATTGATGGGGCGTGAACCAATAGTGCATCCTCCAGGAAAGCTAACCTTAGCTTCCCCATACCGTGCTAACAAAGGGCCTAAGCATAAAATGGAAGCCCGCATTTGTTTCACAAGCTCATACGGTGCCACCACTTTAGTGAGCTTTCTCGGATCCAGCACAAATTCTTTTTTATTTGATTTACAAGGAATGCCTAATTTTTTAAATAAAGCACGGGTTGTAAGCACATCTTGAACCTTTGGGATATTCTGAAGTACAACTTCACCTTCAACCATCAAACTAGCAAACAGAATCGGCAGCGCTGCATTTTTTGCCCCATCAATCTCAACTTCACCTTTTAACGGGCTGGGACCCTGAATTAAAAACGCGTCCATCATCGCTCCAATACTAAAAAATAACACTTGGTCCCACACTCTACCAAGTCAACTACTCGAAAACAACCAACGGTCGATTCCTGCACAGAATGTCCCCACTCTAAGAAAAGGCGTCCCCCGGGTTTCACCCACTGCTCAAACATCGTCAGCCATTCCTCTAAGGTCAATTCCTGAATCAACGCACGCTCAGGCTCATAAACATGAACATCTTTGGGGGTTAGAATCCAATCAGAAAAAGAAACATATGGAGGGTTGCTCACCACCACATCATACGTTTTTAGATTATTAGGTGATTTGTGCCATGATATTTGGCTTTGAAGTTCAGGCGCCAAAAGCCGCTTAGTATTATCTTGAGCCAACGTCAGTACTTCATCTGAAATATCAAGCCCTGCCCCCAAGATGCCTCTATCCTTAAAATAATCAACCAGAGAAATTAACAACGCTCCAGTCCCCGTACCTACATCTAAAATCGATTCAACACAGGGGGTGTTCTTAACATATGAGGCTACTAATTCAAAAAGAGACTCCGTATCGAATCTTGGTATCAAGGTTGAAGGATTTACCGAAAATTCAAAATTATAAAATGGTTTAACCCCAGTTAAGTAAGCAATGGGCTCCCCAAAACTCCTTCGAATGATCAACTTGCGGTACCAATCTACATGACAATATGACACATCGTCCACTTTCAAGAGCCCAAACCGGGATACCTCACATACAAAAGAAAGCAGCAGCTCAGACTCTAACCGCGCATCAACTGTCCTAAGACAGTCTTGTCCCCATTTTAGTAGTTCTAGGACAGGTTTATTCATTTGAGGGCGCTGAAATGGATTCAACTTGCTTGGCTTGAAAATCTGCACTTAAAGGATCGATAATGGACTGAAGTTGCCCCTCTAAAACAATGCTTAGTTCGTACAGTGTCAATCCGATACGGTGGTCTGTCACACGGTTTTGGGGGAAATTGTAAGTTCGGATACGTTCGCTTCGCTCCCCAGTTCCAACTTGTGCTCGTCGGTCACTCGCAATAGAGGCTTGTTGCTTGCCCCGAGCGTCCGCATAAAGTCTGTTTCGTAAAATTTTGAGCGCCTTGGCTTTATTCTTGTGTTGGCTTTTTTCATCTTGCATCGCCACAGTAATCCCCGTTGGGATATGCGTGATGCGAACGGCTGAATCCGTCGTGTTCACTGACTGTCCACCCGGACCTGATGACCGATATACGTCAATTCGGAGTTCATTTGGATCTAGGTCAACCACAACCTCATCAGCTTCAGGCAACACAGCAACTGTGACAGTAGACGTATGAATACGTCCTTGGGTTTCGGTATCCGGTACCCGCTGCACACGATGTACCCCAGCTTCAAACTTCAATTTACTAAATACGCTTTTCCCTTTGATCATCACAATCGCTTCTCGAAATCCACCAATACCTTGAGGAGTGATGCTTAGGGGTTCAATTTTCCATCCTTGGTTGGCTGCGAAATACTCGTACATCCGAAGTAAATCACCCACAAAAAGTCCAGCTTCATCGCCACCTGTTCCAGCACGAATTTCGAGCATGATATTTTTCTCGTCTACTGGGTCTTTGGGAATAAGCATTTTTACGAGATGCGCATAAGCCTGCTCAAGCTTGCCGACAAGCGCTTGAGCTTCTTCACGAAACAAGGACTTCATCGACTCATCAGTTTCGACTGTAAGGGCATTTTCGGTTTCAGATAATTCTTGAGCTACAGATCGATACGTTAAATACGCTTCAACAATCGATGCTAAATTTGAGTGTTCTTTATTTAGGGTCTGATAGGTACTGTAATCTTTTTGGATGTCGACTTCGCCTAACCGACGTTCTAAATCCCGAAACTGTACCTCGATTTGGGCAACTTTCTGAAGGATGTTTTCTTTTGAAGTTGCCAGAGAAGGTACCAGAAAAAAATAATGTTACTCTTTACCACGCTTAGCTGCGTAATCACCGTATTTTTTCTGGAAGCGACTGACACGGCCTTCAGTGTCCACAAGGCGTTGCTTCCCTGTATAAAAGGGATGACAGTTTGAACAAATATCGACAGAAACTTCTTCGACTGTGCTAACACAGGGAAATTCTGCGCCACATACGCATTTCATTACAACGCTATGTACTTTTGGATGGATACCTTTTTTCATGATGAAGCAAGTATAACGAGTTTAAAGCCTACTTGTAAAGCCTAATATGCAATCCCATTGACGGGTGCCGGATGACCCCGATATGATGATTCCGTACATAGAAGCTTAAATCATTCTAAGCACTTAAGGAAGGATATCCCATGGCTAAAACAGCACGCATCCCGTTTAATGACAAAAAATTAGTTCAACTGGCCTTAACCGCTCAGCCTGTTTATCCCCGCTACTTTGGGGTTGAAGTCTGTCACGACGGTACACCAAGGACCTTACCTTCCGTTGGCGGCATCACCTATAACGTCCAAATAGGCGATTCAGCTTTTGGCTGGGTGGCAGATCACATCGAGCCCGGTGTCAGCCTGAGTTTTCCAAGCTCCAAAAGCTCGCAGCAAAAAGCGCTCAACCATTACGCCTGTATCGGCAATACCGCCACCCTAATTTCTGGTGCTGCTAAAGGCACCAAAGGAGTCATCGTCGGGCACCACGGTGGGGTTGAACATGTCATGGTTGATTTCCCCCAATCGCAACTCAAGAAAATGACTTATGACGATAAGGTCCTGATCGAATCTTGGGGTATGGGCCTCGCATCCGTCATCCACTCAGATATCACCTTCCATAACATCGACCCCAGACTAGCTTCAAAACTATTCAAACAAGACGCCCAAAAGAAAATCCATGTGTCAGTCACCACTACTGTTGGCGGAGAATTGATGGGGTCAGGATTAGGCAGCATGGACGCTTCATCCGGGGATTTTGATATTCAAACAGCAGACCCAAAATGCGTTAAAAAATACAATCTGGATTGCATGCGGTTGGGTGATGTCGTGTGTATTGATAATTTTATTCATGCCTATGGATGGAGCTATCAAACGGGACATGTCACGTTTGGTGTTATCGTTCATGGCGATAGTTTTTTAAGTGGCCACGGCCCCGGGGTTGCTACAATCTGCTCGGGTCCCAAAAAAGCTTTTATAATTGAAGAAAAACAAAATGCTAACATCGGGAAACACTTGCTCTGTGGGATATATCGGTAGTGCTTGACAACCTAACACCCCCTGTATAACTATGGGTGTCGTGGGTAAGCATTCTCGGTGTGAGAATGTTTTACAAAAGGGAAGACGGTGAAAATCCGTCGCGGACCCGCCGCTGTAACCAAGAACGACCTCCTAAGCGACGCCACTGCTTCTTAAGAAGCGGGAAGGCTAGGACAGTAGGACGCTTGGAAGCCAGAAGACCTGCCCTCAAAGCATATAGAATCATCTCTCGGGTGTAGAGGTGGGTTCGCGCTTTTTTTTTCGTGGATGAAATTCGGC
>JAJCYS010000012.1 GCA_029262815.1 Deltaproteobacteria bacterium
GGGATGCTATCGGGCACAAAGTAGCTTAAAAACGCCCCACCAACGGAAGAACCTGCCTCACGCGAGGCGGCAATATTTTTGATATCCGCTACATCACTTTTAAGCCAATCTTTGTATTCATCAAATAAGGGTAGTTCCCAAACAGATTCTCCAGACGCTTCAGCAGCAACTTGTAGCTGATGGGCTAAACTTTTACAATTACCCATGATGCCTGTAGCAGGTTTGCCAAGTGCCACATCTACCGCGCCTGTAAGTGTAGCTGCATTAACCATATACTCAGGGTCCCATTGAGAGGCATACGTTAAAACATCTGCTAAGATCAGTCGCCCTTCAGCATCCGTATTTAAAATTTCGACAGTTTGACCACTTAAGGAGGGAATCACATCTCCGACTTTGACAGCAGATCCATTCACTAGGTTTTCAGTGAGCGGAATCCAGGTCTTCAGATGCACAGGTAATTCATATTGTGATGCAGCAATCGTAGCGCCTAACATCGTGGCGCCACCGCACATGTCATATTTCATATCAAGCATATGCTGAGGTGGTTTTAAGCTATAGCCCCCAGAGTCAAAGGTAACTCCTTTGCCTATGAGCGCAACTTTAGGTAATTTTTTCTGTGAAGGTTTATAGGTAACTTCTAACAAACAGGCTGGTTCAGTAGATCCATTATTGACAGACAAAAATAAAGTCATACCCATCTTTTGTAGTTCTGTCTTTGAATAAATCTTGGTTGACACATGGGGCAATCCAGTCAGCGCTTTTTTTGCTTCGTTAGCAAATGCTACAGGTGTGCAAACATTGGGGGGAGAGTCCGAAAGTTGTCGGCTGGTATGGATTGCGGAAGTGAGCGCCAACGTATTTTTTTTGGATGACGTGGAAAGCGCTTTCTTACTTTGGATAATAAGCTTTGGTTGTTGAGGTTTTTTTGTATCTTTAAAAGGTTTTTCGATGGTGTACGCATCATAAAAAGCGCCGCTGATCACATGTGCCTGGCTTTCTTTGGACAGGGTTATGCGATATTGTTTTTTGAAAAATGTTTCAAGGTCGGACCATAATATAACAACTGCTTTAAACCCATGGGATATGGCCCATCGATGTGCAATAGCGCCAAAGTTTTTGAGCAATAAAGTCTCACTATGTGTTTTGTGATCCAAATTTATCATTAGATGCGGTTGTGCCACACGTTTGACCACGCAAGAGCGTTGGGTACATGCATAGGGACTGTTCAGTTTTTTCTTGATGATTTGAGGTGATGTTTTCCAAGAGATATATTTTGACCCAACTGGGATAGCCCAAATATGATCAGAGTTGGGGGGTGTCTTTGTTTGAATGGTCACTGTACTCATGAAAAAAGCTCCTTTTGTTCCTAGCTATCCTATCATAGGTTTAGAGATACGTTTATGGGTGGCGCACTTTCGTAGAATAAAGGCCATAACCATAAGTAGAAGCAAAGCCAAAAAAATCCAAGGTCTAGACGAGTTACCAGGAGGGGCAATTTGTCCACAAGTGTACTCTATGCTTGATAGAAACGTATCTGAGGGTGCCAGAGGGCCTTCGTTTTCTGCGCTCAGACAAGCCCGAATATAAACAGTCTGCGGTGTAATATGCTTTGTGTAATTGCAGGTAATACCATCCCGTTCATCTTGGGAGATGGGTTTGATTTCTTGGGACTGAATATGTGCATACATACTGCTATTAGATTTATCTGAATGATCAAACCCTAATTGGTGACCTATTTCGTGTAATGCTACAGATCCCAAATGGATATGTCCAATGGGGCAGGTTGAGCCTTTGATGCAAAATTGGTAATGTTCATTGTTGTAGACCACATCAGCATCTGTGATATAGCCATCGATGCTATAAATTAAAGTGACCGCAATCGCAATTTTACTCAATCCGAATGTGTCATACCAACCCTTTCGAATGACTTGGTGTGTGTGAATCCCATCAATCCCATCTTCTTTTCCTGAATCAACTCGGTTTTTAGTTACAGTTGTTGTGTTAAATGAGTCAAATACAGTTTTCAATTCGCCATTCATGGCTATGGACCATATTTGATATTGATCTTGAAGTACTTTTTTGAAATCCTCATGTGGAATTTCTGATGAACGAAACTGAAGTTTAGTATTTTTATAAATGGCATACCTAAACGGTATGTCTGTTTTTACTTTGATTGGACCGTGTGGCGAAACCCACAATCGCTTAAAACCAAACGCGGTGGTGGGTGAGAGGGTATAAAGTAGGCACATGAAACAAAGTGCTTTCAATGGGTGCTGCATGTTGGTTAATTTTAACATTTTATTTAAATTTTAGAGATGAACAAACAAGCTTAAAGCCAGAATAAACCCTGTCGCATTCAGATGAAACTCTTTGGCTGATTCACCTTTATGTTTGAGTTGAATGACCTCTCCTGAGGATATTTTAGGAAAAAGTGTTTTTGGCACGTTGTCTGCATAAACAAGTGGCACAAACCCATATCGATACCCGCCTGCAAGCTCAAGAGATAACCCTGGCATGATGAGCCATGCCAGCCCTAGCATTCCAGAGATGATGAATCCAGGTCCGGAGAAAGACAGCTCACTGGGTTCTTTTTCAGTTATTACATCTTGGAGGTATGTTCCTCGGCCGAGAAATCCACCGAGACCGATGCTCGCAAACGGATTAAAAGATGGGGCATAGGCGAACAAAAAAGCTTTTGTAAACAGTTGTAGAAACGTTAATGTCACATGCGTTTTGGCATGGGGGTGAGTTAGGTCTTGACGATTATGGCTTGCTGAAAGATCAAAACGAAAATGGTGAAGAAAACTCTCCCCTTGGACACCAAAATTGACATGAAAACCATATTTATACTGATGACCAACTGAGTCCTTCTTTTTGAATAGGGTTTCATTAAATGAGGAGACACTTTTTGAAAGATCATGTTGAGTATGTGAAAAATAATCACCCCCGCCGCCAAAATAAAAAATTGCGGCGTGAGAAGAAAGGGGCACTATCAAAATAAAACATATTCCTATAATTTTCATGATGAGGTGTTGAGACGAACTCCAGATCTATTTTATCATGGTTAAGGTTAAAAATGCATAAGCAGGGTGGCGGAGGTGTGGAATCCAGATAAATTAAATTGAAAACTGTCTTGTTTTACGTCTACCTTTTTAACATCGGTCTGTACATGATGGTTGCCTTGTGCGACTGCTCTAGGGATCCAGGTAAACCGGTATCCAAACGCCAACAAAATTGAGATGGAATTACTAACACTGACTTCCAATCCGGATTGGCCGCCCAATACGATACCGAAGTCGTTAAATGGGATAGTCAATGCTCTGTTTTTGGGGATATAGATTCCGTGAGTTCTGATCCCGCCAGCAGAGAGGCCGATAAATGGGTTTAAGGTTGTACCAGGTCTGAAGCCGAAGCCACGTATATGTAATTGCAATAAGCTTACAGCGTGTTTTTCTGTTTCGTCCGGACTAAAGTATTGATCAAAAGATAAGTCTATTCTGAGATTCGGTAGAAAAATTTCACTGTGCAGTCCCAGAGTTGCGTGAAAGCCAGCAGAGCCACCTTCGATGCTTTGTTCAGCTTTGGGTTGGGGTGGGGTAAATACATTACCTCCAACACCCATTTGAATAACAAGCGGTTTCTGTTGTTCCGCAATTGCTGGCATGGCCATCAACGCAAGGCATCCAACAATCATCCTGATAGGTAGCTGGCCTTTAAGGCTCATTTCGGCTCCCTTTCTCGAGTGACTTTAATCCATTAAAGCCCTTTATCAATAAGATCCTTGATGTTTTCTTTTGTATGATTGCCTACTAGCTTATCAACAACTTCGCCGTTTTTAAATAGGATCAACGTTGGGATGCCCATGATATTGTATTTCACGGGTGTTTCACGGTTCTCATCCACATTCATTTTTGTAAACTTGACGCGTCCATCAAACTCTCCAGCAAGCTCTTCAAGTTTGGGTGCCAGGGCTTTGCATGGTCCGCACCAATCAGCCCAAAAATCAACAAGCACGGGGAGTCCATCTTCAAGTACATCTGCTTGAAAAGATTCATCTTTTACATGAAATAGTGACATAGTTAACTCCTACAATTTAGATCAAATAACCTAACCATCAAGCCCAAGATCTTTGGGCTTACACGTGATATTATACAGACACTAACATGCTTTCGCATATTGCTAAAAAAATTCTTATATCCCCTGACCAACGCTCTGTTGGAGAACTAGAGAGCCCAGAATCACACCTTTATTTTTTGGCTGCGCTACATCATGCGGGACAAAGTGGCGAAGTACTTATAGATTGGGAAGATCAGTATTTATTGTTGGAGTTGGGTGACTCAGTGATACATGGAGCCTATGCAAAAGCTGATTCTTTTCAATTTGGTAAATTATTGGCTGAAATGACGGGTGCAGCTCAAGAGGATATTGATCGTGCATACCAAACTGCTGTGCCAAAAGGGGGAGAGACCCCTGAAGAAGGACACAGGTCACCCCCGTCCCAACGAATTGGGTCTCTTCTGGTGTCAGCTCATGTTATTTCACCTCATATGATTGGCACGGTATTACGGGCCCAAATTTTAGAGCGTGCCCTGCGAATATTGACATTAGAATCCGCACACTATACCTTCGAACCTAAAGTTGCGGAAGTCACGCAGGAAACGCCTTATCCCTATCTCAATCCGACCGTTGGGTTAGATGAAATCTTATTTCACGCACTCATTTGGCGAAGTTCGATGAAAGTTGTGAACACCCTGATTGAAGAAATCAGCGAGCTGAACCCAACTTTGCAGTTGCCCGAGGAATTTAGGTTTCCTGACCATTTAGCGGTCGTATGTCGAATCACACCTCAGGAACTCTCTCAAAAGTGGATTGGGCCCCTTATGGACAAGGAAATACACTTTGCCCATTGGGTGAAAGGCGGGGAGGGAGATCAGCAAGCGTTTCATATGCGATTTAGCCTTGCGTTTTTGTTGGTGTTTGCGAACCACTGGAAGATGCCGTAAACTCTAGCTCTGATGAAATCACCGCTTGTTGGCATTGTGGTGCCTACCCATAATCGTGTTTCTGTCATCGTCCACCGATGTTTAGATAGCATTCAAGCCCAAACGATATCTAATTTTCACTGTGTTGTCGTGGATGATGGATCAACGGACCAGACTCAAACACATCTTGCGCCTTTTTTAGCTTCGGACCCACGTTTCAGTTATGTTCGTCGCGATAAAGCTGGCGGACCCTCTGTGGCACGTAATGTGGGTGTGCGTTATTTGTTAGAGAACACACCAATAGAGTGGATTGCATTTTGTGATTCTGATGATTCGTGGCAGGCACATAAGTTGGCGGTGCAACTCGACCGACTGGCAGAGACTGGCACACATGTTTGTCATACGGAAGAGCAGTGGATCAGAGATGGTAAATCTCTGATCCCTCTAAAAAAACATCGTAAGCCTGAAGGACGAATTTTCTTAAATTGTTTGCCTCTTTGCTGTGTGAGTCCATCAGCGGTGATGGTTCATCGAATCCTTTGGGAATACGTGGGTGGATTTGATGAGCAGTTTTACGTATGTGAGGATTATGAGTTGTGGCTCCGGCTCTTTGCTCGATTTGAAGCTTCATTATGTTCCGATCCGTTAGTTACAAAGTATGGGGGGCATGAAGATCAGTTATCGCGCCAGTTTGTGGGCATGGATCGGTGGCGGGTGGCTGCACTACTTAAAACCTATCAAAATCTAAGAGATGAGTTAAGTTCAGAAGAACAGCATGCATTGCTTGATGAGCTTAACAAAAAGTCACGAGTATTGCAGTTAGGATATGAAAAACATCAGGGAGCAGAAGCGGCTCGTGTGTTTAAAGAGCTACAATCAAATATTTCCATGTTAGGTGAAAAACCTGACTTATTACAGAAGTACTATGATCATCTGATTAGAAATTTGCCTTTACCCAGTTGAGATTGGATTGCTCGTCCCCAAAAGTAGGCGGGCACCTTGTGTCCTACTGACTTCTCAAAAGTAGGCGGGCACCTTCAAAAGTAGGCGGGCACCTTGTGTCCAAAAGTAGGCGGGCACCTTGTGTCCTACTGACTTCTAAATCGAAATGTATCTTTAGGCGCGACAGAACGGTCTCTGATTTCATCGATTGATTTGGAATCTAAAGGGTCCGGTTCTTCAGGTTCTCTTTCTAATCGTGGAAAGGAAGAAACGCGCAAAGGTTTTCGATCACGAAACTGATCCACGTCTGCTTGTCGTGCATCTCGAAGCTCTTCAGGCGTCACCGGTTTTTGTCCGGGGCCTTCTGGTTTAGGTTCTTCTTTTGGAACAGGTGGTTTTTTGTCATCTTCTTTTTTCTCTATTTTCTTTTTGTCCTCTTCTTTTTTAGGTGGTTGTGCTTTCTTTTTCTTCTTCTTTTTCTTTTTGGACGACCAGAACCACCCTGAGCCGCCAAATAGGAGATGCCCGACTTGTATAATCATCAAGACGCCACCAATAACAAGCAGAGAAAATCCTATGGAGGCCGCAGCGTTGGTCCAGTTGCTAAATGCACAATCCGCCCATGGGATCCACGTGACACCTCGATTCGGATCTTGACACGGATCTGTCGCGCGAAGCACATCGTCGAAATTGAGCATCATAGCCAACATCCCTAAGCAGAAGTTGTTTTGCGCTTTTTTGGGTGTGGTTTCAGCATATACTTCTTGAATACATTCGTTACTGACAGACACACCATGAATATCTTCTACGGGTGTTTTGTCTTTGACCAGTTGGGCGTTCATACAACTTTCGACACGACCCAATGTACCTGTGAATGACTCGTCCTTAAGGCATTCCTGATAGCCTCGTTCCATGAGTTTTGTTGAAAAGGCTTGAGAGGCATCTAAGGCCTCAAGCCCTGAAATCCCCTGTAATGTTTTGTCATAAAACACATCCGTTTCAGGCATAGGAAAAGGCCATGAGGTGTAGTCCTTTGGGCCGACCGGTAATTTTCCAGATTGTTTTTTCGTCGCTTCTGTATAGGCTTTTCTATCGGGACCTGGAAACACACTTTGT
>JAJCYS010000013.1 GCA_029262815.1 Deltaproteobacteria bacterium
GACCAGCTGATCTTGCCCTTCTGCTTCTAACTCAAATGTTTGAGTACTGACATAGGTTTTTGCCATTTCCATAATTTGCTTGGCATAGGGAGACTTTGCTCGACTGAACACCTTATCCGTGTTGGCGTGAATCATATAAGTTCCCGTTCGATCAACAAGGCTTACGGATGATCGCTCTTCGTGATGCGGTAGTTTCTCAAGCAGTTGCAAAGCCTCAAAAAATATCACACCAAATAGGGGACCTTTCGTCGTCAACCACTGTTTGCCGATCCCAAAAACAAGCCGATTAAAATAGGGACTCAGGTTCAACACCAGAAGCTGTTTTGGATTTTGGAATACTTTGGGATGTTCTTTGACGTATTTTGTAAACCCTTCAGCTAATTTTGCAGTGGTATATCCTTTGCCCTGCCCCTGAACCACCCAACTCTCAGCTGAATTGATATCGGCTTGAAAATTGACGCCTTTTTTTGAGACAAAAAAACCAATCTGCTCCCGCTCTGCAATAAGTTCCTCAAGCACAAAATGTTTAATCACAGGACTAATCAACGATTTGAAATAATACGTTACCGTATACTCATACCCATCTAACAACGTCGTCAGGGTTTGACGTAACTGCGCGACCTCGATCTCACTCTGCTTAAAAATGCTTTGTTTTTTATCCTTTACGATAAAAGGAGTCACCAAAGCGTAATACGTCACCAAAGAAACCAAAATTAATATAAATATCAATAATAATAATTTAATGCCGATAGGAAATCTGTAACGGTTTAACCAAGCCATGGAGCACCTGTGAAATATTATAAACTGGACAAAACAGAAAAGCGGATTTTAATCGCTTTAATAATTGGGGGCGTAATTTTAACTGCCCTCATCATCGCCCGAGGGTATGTGATGTGGGTGTCGCGTAACCCCCAAAGCATTGTAAAACACGAAGGTCCCGTGGGCCGTGTTTTGGCTGTGTTTGGAGAAGTTACGTCTCGACCTGACGTATCGTCCCCCTGGAAACCCGTCAAACTCAATGAGTTTGTGATTGCAGGGCATGAACTCCAAAGTGATAAAAGTTCGGTTGCAGTAATTCAATTAGTTAATGGCGCAATAGCAATTATCGGAGATGTTTCGGATACCCAAAGCAGCTTTATAACAAAAGACCGAAAAATTCATATCACACTACAAAAAGGTCGGTTGCAACTTGATACCACACAAGCCTCAGAAGATGTTGTGCTTGCTTTACCTGAAACAGATAAGACTGTGCCTATACCCGCACGCAGCATCTTTCTTGTGGAACATCAAGAGAACGAAGGTTGCCCTAACTATATTCTGCTATATCGTGAGGATAACCCAAGTCAACGAGTGATCACTTGCAAAGGCAACCAGCTCAAGAACCCAACCCTAACTTCCATTCCATTGAGACCTAGAAATGATGATGTGGTCCATGAAACGCAGGCTATACCTTTTTCTTGGGTACATCTCAAAAATTTAAAAAACACGGTGACACAGCTCGTCGTACAAGATCACAATAATGAAACCCTCAGTTCACACTCAGTGACAAACAAAACAACCTTTACGATGAATTTACCGTTTGGAGAGTACAGATGGTACCTCGCGAATGATGTTGGAGATCAGATAAGCTTACGCTCACACTTTTTGGTACGTCCCATCGGCTTTCCTGCACCCACAACCCCTTTACAGTCATGGTTCTTGAATGACAAAAATATTAAATTCTCATGGATTCCTTTGATCCACTACCCGCAAGTCGGATTACAAATCTCGACAAACAAAAATTTTAGTACCACGGTTGCAAGCCATATTGTTGAATCTAATATTTTTACGTTACCTGAGGGAACACGCCAAAAGTTGAATGACTCTCCCCATTTCTATTGGCGCGTGATTCCATTGATACCCAAGACAAATCCACTCAAAAAACCTAAAATACCTATCTTTAAAGTCAGCCGAAAAACAAGCAGTACATTCCCAAAAAACAATCATGTGGTTAAAAAGCAAACCAACTCTCCTTACATTTTTGGATGGGATAAACAGGGAAAGGATCAGTTTCGGTTTGAGCTGAAAAACGCGAGCCACTCAATCGTTTATGAATCCGTATCCCGAAACGCAACTGCAACCGTACCTCACAGGCTAAGCTCCGGCGCCTACTCATGGCACGTCTATGAGCTCACCGGATCGGATGCCATCCCGCTCTTCAGCCGCCGCTTAACAATCAAATAACCCTAAAAGAATAAGAATGATGTGGGTTTAGAGAACTAAAATAACAAAAGAAAAGATAGAGCCGGCCTCAGAATTAGCTTCGTTATGAGATCAAGCGAAATCTGCAGTCTCAAGGCCGCAGGTGAAAAATACTCGGAGGTGGCCTCAATAGGCCATCGAGAATATTTTTCGCCGAGAACGAAGAGGCTGATTGATTGCAGCTGATCGGAATAGAAGTTAATTCTGAGGCCGGCTCTAATGATATAGGTCATGCATGACTTCTATGAAATTCGAAAACACATCCGAAGCATATTTTGCACGATGTTTCAAAAACCGACTTTGGCTCAACCGAACCGTGTCTACGCCAAAACGACCTTGACCACCGAACGCAACACAAAACACATACTCTGAAACTAACCCAATTCCTTGGGCTTGTTCAGGCACGGCCCCCGACCCACTCACCCCTTTGGGAAATCCAGACCCGTCTACACACTCATGATGCCGCTCAATCGTTTGTCGTACCGTTAGCCCAAGATCTTCAACTCCACGCACCATCTCGATGCTGGCGCTCGGATGGCCAGGATCATAAAACCAACTCTCGGGATCTGCTGCGTTGAAGGCTTCAAACGTGTCATACCCCGTAAAGTGACCGACATCACACAAAAGCCCGCCTAAGAAAAAATCTACTAAATCATAAAAGCTACTGTAGCCTAGTTTTTGACCCAATACCCAAGCTGCCAAAGCACTGTCTACCCGGTATCGAAGGATAGGAGACCAATCTAGCGTAGTATGAATCCACCGCTTCACATCTTGGTTGATATCTTGAATAAACCAAAAGCGAAACCGATCCAAAAAATCGTACAACGTCAGGAAGGTATAGTTGTCAACTTTCTTCATATAAAACACACGAAACAAAATCGCGTGAAATTGATCCAACATAAAGTGCTCAAACACACCTTGTTTCACGACACCCCAATTTCGACTGTCTTGATAGAATGCAAGATAAGGCGCATGTTCTTGGCTCACATAAACTTGATCTATATTTTGAAGCACCGTGTCTGAGCAGATGCTGCCCGGCAACAACCGCAACGAATAGGTATCTGCCTGTTTGATCCAAACGGGGAAATTAAGAACCACTTGAGTAGGAAGCATATGGGGCGACAACGAAACCCATTTTTGATGCAGATTAGGGGTCATGCGTTCTTGTTCAAAAAATGAAAATAGGCATCCTCGATGTAATCAAAATCCATCTTGGGCGCACCACAACTCTCACAATCCACAACAGGCAGTTCGGTTTTTAACGATTCAAAATCTTTCGCCTCTACCAACACGGAAGCTTCATTCCCACAGTTAGCACATAGGTAAGGTAAATAAATCGATTGAACCGTCACCCCATCCAAAAACCCATCGATTAAACTCATCTGTTCTACAATAGGGGGTTGGCATTTTCGGATTTCAATTGGGTATTTACCGCTGTGTTTTTGTATAAACAACAGCCATATTCGAACACCGGATGAGTTCATTCGTTTGATTTGATCAAAATCGATCACCAGTTTTGAAAACGTCTGATCCGCTATGAGCGGTTCAATCTCGATGGTTTGATCAAATATGCCTCCTAGTTCCACAAGACAGGTGTCCTGGCCTTCTTTTTTGACGGTTGCTGTATGCGTACTCATGATTCCACCTCCGATACTTCTCTTAAACTCAGCGACCTTGGCGTTGATCGTGCCTCTTTGAGACCTTGTTTTACGTTTAACAAAACGGATACACGTGTCATTTTCCCTTTTAGGATAAATACTTCAAGGAAAGATGAAAATGCCAACATATTAAGAAATCCCATCCCCCCACCGGCCTGACTTTTGGGGATGTGATAGTCCTGGTAGCTTCGTGTGATATATTTTTTGACAGTTTCAAGAGTCAGTGCCCCGAAGGGATCCACTGCAGAAAGTCCAAAAAACTGACCATCAAACCCGTAGGACAAACTGCCCCGTTCGCGATCTTCGAGTGTGATATCCGAATCTCGTGGCATATCTCGATAATGATACCCACCATCGTGAGTTTGCGGTGCATTGAAGATGACATTCATCACAAGTTCATCGCATAGATGTAATATATTTTGAATCACACGGTTGCGAATGGAAAATCCTTCAGCGAAGGTTTCAAGGGTTTCGAACAAATCATCTTTATCAGCCGATCCGAGGATTGGATATTCTTGAATCTCGGCGTAGGGCAAGATACTGGTGAGGCCCATATCCTCTGTTTTTTGTAGACGGACGATACTATGGGTTAACAACTCGGGTGTCACTTGAGGTTCAGCTGCTGGATCTAGTACCATTTTGGAAACTAGATGATCCCCTTCGAGTTCTAGCAGCACTTCGTTGTAATGTTGGCGGCTGCTTTTCTCACTCAAGAACAGAATTGGAGGTGCGGATTCTCTAAGGATGCGTAGAAACCGCCTTAAATCTAGCCGTCGATCTACGTTGATGACGCACAGGTCAAACGATTGTACTCGAATGTAATCGATCGCGCGATAGGGCCAATCCACAGGCAGGGTGGCATAACCTAGGCGTTCGAGGACAGAGGTGACGACCTCACGGTTTTCACCCTGTTGCTCTACGACAATGGCATTCATATGATTCTATTGGGTTGGCAACTTACTCGGATCAATCCTAGGAAACGTATCAGGGTTTTGACGGAGCTGTTTGAATTTGTTATTTTGTTGACGTTGACGTTGCTGAAATCCCTCTTGTTCAGATGCTTTGCCGGGAAAATGAACATCGCTCGGGATTTGTCTAAACTGACTGTTGATTCGGCTATTAATACTAACGTCTCCTCTAAACTGACCTTGGTTGGCTGCACGAAATTTTGCCTCAAACATCCTGATCAGCTTGATCTCATCTTCCTGGTATTGTGACCGTCGTTGAGCCAGGGTTTGCTCTAATTCCATACGAATTTGTTGTTGGAGTAGGGCTTTTTGTCTTGCTTCTTGAACACGTTGAAATTCGATTTGCGCCCGACGAGCTTCCTCCGATCTTTGTCGTTGAACTTGTTGAAGCTGTTGTTGGCGAATACGAAGTTCATATTCCATCTGCTGTAGGTGTGCTGGGTTGTTGAACGCGCCTGTAGATCCGTGAATGTCCACACCCGGCAGGGAGTGTGTTCGTCCGTCGATGCCAAAATTAGTTGGAATTCGAATGAGTCGACCTGTACGAGGATCGATGGTGACCTGTGTGCTTTGACGTAGGGCCGTGTTTTGTCCGTTGAAGGGCTGGTTGAATCGCCCTCGGCTGCGTAGTTGAGTTTGATAACGACTGGGGATACCGTTGGTGTTGTTCCCTTGGGCAGATAACTGGACACGTGTATTGGCAAGTCCTTGAAAACTGTTTAAAATATTGTTGATGTTTTGTCCCACTTGGCCTTGAACCTGTACATTTGCCCCATTTGTCGAAACAGGAATGCGCCGGCCGGTGGCATCAGTGATGAACCGTGTCCCAGTACCATACCCTTTACCTGATAGACCGGAGTTTAAAAGCGCACTTGAGCTCATGCCGCTATCTATATTGTAGCCCCCTTCGTCAAAGACAGGCCAGCCTTGTTCGGTCACACGTTGTTTAATCTGAAAATCGCGTTTGCTCTGCTTCTCTGCCAGTTTGATTGCACGTCGCTCATTTACAAATCCGAGGATGGGCTCCCCAGCAATACGAAATGCGGTAGCCAAACCGGTTAAAATCTGGACCCCTTTTTCGGTATAGTTTGTGCGTTGTGCGGGGATACAAAAATATTGGCCTTTGGGTGCATTTTCGAGAAGTTTTTGCTGGTGTTCATATTCAAGTTCTTTTTTCTGCTTTGCTTCTTTTCGTTGCAGCTCTTCTAACGCCGTGCGCTGTTTGCGGTCTTCAGAAATATAGGAATTTCTTAGTTTTATTGCATCATCCAAATTAGTTGCCAATTGAGGTACGCCATTAACTGTAAATCCCACGTACTCTAATTTGCCGTCTCCGTCGTAATGACCCGTAAATGGGCCAAGGGGTCGTTGGTAGGGTTTTTTAACCTTTTGTTCTTGTACAGCTACTTGTTTTTTTGCTTGAAGCTTGGCTAATTGTTTTTTTAATTGCTCTTGCTGTAAATTCGATTGAATTTGAATTTTCTTACTCGAGATGGCTGATCTCAGAATATCCACAGCACCTGTTTGAATCCCATAAACACTACCTTCGCACTCAGAAAAGTCGGTAATACTTACATAGGCAGGGGGTGAAGTAGTATAAGCCTTATTAACGGCAACTTGGATGGCTGTACGACACGCAGAAGTTGCAGCGAACGCACTTTCTTTAGGTAAGCTAACCAGCAGTCCACACAAAAAAACAAATTTAATCGTATGATAAACTCTTTCCATGTCCCCCCACTCCTTGGGTATGCACGCAAAATGCACTTAACTACAGTATATCATAAGTTTATTTTGTTAGATTGCTTCGTCGCGACGAGTTCGGGGACAGAACAAATTGTTGTCAATTAAAGCCCGACAGATTCATACTCGCGACAGATACCACCAAAGGCGAGCAGTGAGGCCACATCCATTCTCAGGTTTTGTTCTGGTGTCACATCGGCATCGTTTGAGAACTGCGACCCTTTGCGATTCAAATTCCCTCTAGGGTCTTTCTTCTCATGCATACGATAAAAAGAGCCGTACATGTCGCCCAAGAAATAATAATCCACACGTTCGGCTGGCAACCCAGCAGATTCGATCACCGTTTCGAGTCCTTCTTGAAGTACCAACCCACGGATCGGCACACCGTGACGCCCATGACGAAATTTTCGAATTTTACGCAACGACCAAGCTTCAACCCCATCATCCACAAACACAGGTTCAACCCCTAACCCATACGTGCCATGACCGCTTTTCAACATAAAATATTCGCCTGGACTCGCTTGACCCAGTTCTCGCGAGACCCAACTCATCACATCATCCCAATGGTCCATCACCGATCCTTCTTGAAGCACAAAAGAGCTATAATGATAGGTGAACGCACTTAAATCCAGATCAAGTGCAGATGTAACTTCTGCCACAAACCGATGATAAGCTTCAAAAAAACTTTGCTTCAGCCGAACTTGCCAATTACACACATGGGGCGGATAAAAAGTCAGACTTACAGGTGCACACGTTTTGGGATCCTTCAAATTTAAAGGAGACTTACTACCGTCATATTGAGATAACGCAAATGCAAGGGGCACCCCTTCAACCCACATCCGACCTTCATGAATATCGTATGGACAATACTCTAGGGGGTTACCGTGACAGGGCCCTCGTACATGATCAATCACTAATTTCTCTTGGATGCTGCCCGTTTCGGTGATGGGGACAACAAAGGTTCGAAATCCTGCACAGGTATAAAAATTATGAAGCCAAACTAAGTTTTTCAAATAATCTTCATTCTGAAGGTGGTGTTCGGGCACAATAGCGATGGGCTCTTCGGCTTTCCATCCAAAAAATGCTTTCACTTTCTGTTGGTGTTTGGCCCATGTGGTTTGTTCTGGAAAGGGTAAATGGTGCCATCCAGCAGGAAAAAAATTAGCATCCACAGCGTAACTTTTCTCATGGCACATTCGAACATCAAAGCTACAGGCAAAGGGTTGAGTTGGACATTTCTCAGTAATGTAGTCAGCTAACCGATTTTTGGCTGAGCGCAAAGCTCCAGTCGTCAATTGCATGAAATCACACCTTTCTTCAGGCTGTTACAGATGGTGCCGTTGGCTCTGACGGAGTCGGTGGTGGTCGCTGCAGTTGTTTTGTCAACAACAATTCAGTTGAGCCCACTACACAAAACGGACATAACATAAATCCAAACAAGGGAATGGATAGAATCAAATAAACTACCAATCCGGCCGAAAAAAATGACCAAATCCGAGTTCGAACCCATCGCCACCTTTCACCATAAGACATGTGAAGAGCCTCGAACCCATAATCAAAATATTCATAAGCAACGAACGCAACCAAGCAGGCTAGAAATAGCCAAGAAAGTACCGGTACCAGCCAACTGAGCGTCGTTACAATGATACCGCCACAAACCAATACAAGAAACTTTCGAAATTCGTACCACATGATAGCCCAAAATGGCGCTACCGTAACGGTGAGTCGATGTCCAGATTCAGCCATAAGCACTTCAACTACTCGACTAGCCAATACGGTGTAGAAGAACCCGCCAATCATCAATCCAAAGCTGCTGAAGAAAAAAACCGCAAAGAGATAGAAAATATAGATAAAAAGCCCCATCACCAAATACTTCACAAATACAGGCAATTCTCCGACCATGCTTTGTAGAAAATCAAAGAACCAAGGCGTAATGTAGTGACCGCCCACATAAAATAAAGCTATGAATATAAGAAAGTTCAGAAGTACTGGAATAAGGACAGGTATCCAAAGACGCTTGTGCTGTTTGCAGACCACGACACCCCGAACCAGTACGAGCCACCCACTCAGCATGATTCACCCGCATTAGGTTGAATCGTCACCCATACTTCACGTTTGCGAGGCCCATCAAACTCACAGAACCAGACGCCTTGCCAACGACCGAGCACCAACTTACCATCTTCATACGGTACCCACTGGCCACATCCCGTAAAAATAGCACTCACATGAGCTTTTGAGTTGCCTTCCGCATGATGAAACTGAGATTCACAGGTGATGATGTCGTCAAGTGCCGTGAGATAGTCCCGTCTGACATCCGGATCAGAGATTTCGTTAATCGCTATACCTGCAGTTGTATGGGGACAATAGATATACACCATCCCTGAACCTGACAGATGAGCTTCAACATTTGACGTAATATCTATAATTTCTTTTAGCTGGGCTGTCTCTACAGTTAAACGTGTCATGTGTTGACGATTATGCCCCGCATTAGGACAAGATTCAACCAGGTAAGTGGCCCAAAGGGTCATCAGGAGTCAAAAGGTCATCGGCAACTTCTTGGCACCAAAAGGTGCCAAGAAGTTGCCGATGACCTTTTGATGACCCTTTGGGCCACTCTAGACTAAAAAATCATTGTTATCTAAAGACAATAATTGACGGCCCAGTGCACCAATTACTTGCGTATCTTGCACCCAATCCAATGACCAAAAAGCCAACTTTTCTTTGCGTGCCCATTTTCCATAAACCGACAGTGCTTCAGTTTGAATCCCCTGCCGATGCCGAATCGCCGTGATCCACTGAGCTTGGCCCTTGGGCAACTCAATTTCGGTCAAACACTGGTTGTAGACGAGCCCACAGCGGCGAATTCCCCTTTTACGAATATGCTTCAAATAATAGGCCATTTCAGCCTGCTGCATATACTCATATCCCACAAGTAAGGCTGATGTATCGCGTTGCTTCATCCACTGAACGACATCTTTACCCTTCTGTCGAATTTCATCCAGTCCAGCCTCGAAGTATCCAAAAAACTGCGCCAACTCCGTTAAAAAACTAATCCCAAAAAATCGCTCAAGAACCTTTGATCCTTTTTTATACAGCCCACCCATCAAACTTTTGGGCGATTTTGAGAGCCCCCCATATTGCCGAACGAAAAAGGTGAAAAAGGTATTACTGAACAAAGTCAATAAATGCTCAGGTGCATGCAAAAAAGCGACCGCATGTCGCGTAGGTGGCGTATCTACAACGACCACATCAAATTTTTTGTAAAGCCGGGCCAGTACATCAATTGCAACGTAATGTTCTAATCCAGGCATCGACTCAATCGCAACTTGAAATATCCGGTTTTTCTTGAGATTCGTTAGAGATTCAGGCACAACATCTTTCACCCATCTGAGAAACATCCGCTCCGAATTGAGCACAAGCGCATGAAACGACACCGCTTCTTTTTGACCCGCCAATCGAACCATGACAGGTTTTGGTACTAATGGGTACGGAGCCTCAAGCCCTAAGGCAGAAGCGAGTCGCTTGGATGGATCGATTGTCAAACAACATACCTTTTGTCCTTTCGCACTTAGAGCAGCCGAGACGGCAGCGCTCACTGAGGTTTTTCCAGCGCCACCGGGTCCAAAACAAAAAAGAAGTCGGCTCATACGGTTAAAAACTCACTCGTTGCGCTTTTAGGATGATCTACCAATAACAATTTTTCTAATGCTACGTGTTGCAGCTTCTTTAAATTACGTTGCTCTCTTCCCAACAGATAAGTTCCAAGCGGATGATTCTTCAAAGATTTAGCAGCAGGACTGCCTGCGAGCACATCCGGAAACAACACCCGATTACAGATTACATAACGCAAACATACATCCCGATGGTGTTTGATATAAGAGAGCGTTTCATCTACCGGTAATTCATCTAACAATGTCACAAGCACCATCTCGGAGATCGTCTCATCTTGCAGCATCTTGAGTACCGAAACCGCATCAGAGTGTAATGGCCCCAAGCGAAACAACTCATGCAACCGACGATAAATACCAAAAAATGCCTCGACTTGCCCAATGGGTGGCGCCTCGACTAAAATCACCCCATCTTGAGGTCGGCCATCAACTTCGTGCCATAATTTGCCCAGCAACACACTCGCCGGTAATCCAGGAATTGCTAAGAAAACTTGTTCAAGCCATTTTTGGTTAAGTAAACTCAAAATGGCTTTGGGAATTTTCATTTTCAAATGAACGTACTCAAGAAACGTCGCATAAGTTTCAAGCACCTGCGCAGAAATTCGGTTTGAAACCAACACCCCATGTTTCAACTGTGATGCTTTTACTCCAAAGGTATCTTCGTAAAAACCACTTTGCCCTAGGCTAAAGATATGAACACGGCGTCCCCGCGCTTCGGCAGCTTTTGCTAGATGTACCACTACTGTGGATTTTCCAACACCACCTTTTCCCGTAATAAATAGAATTTTTTTTGAAAACAAGGCCTCATAAACCGTCATCCTTGCTTTCTTATCCCCTCGAGACATCTTAAAGCTATTGTACTCGAACCCCTACTCGTTTAAAAATCTCTCGAGTGCGATCGCAGCCATGCACCCTGTCCCAGCTGCAGTCACAGCTTGGCGATACACATGGTCTTGTACATCTCCTGCTGCAAACACACCCGGCACATTGGTTTCGGTCGTCCCCGGCACCACTTTGAGATACCCATTTTCATGCATCTCAAGTTGCCCCTTGAATAACTCAGTCGTTGGTGCGTGGCCGATAGCCTCGAACACAGCAGACACAGGTACGTCTCGTTCGGATTCATCTTGGGTCGATTTTAACGCCATCGACGTTACCCCGTTCTCATTCCCTTTGATTTCATCGACAACGTAGTTCAAGAAAAATTCAATGTTAGGATTCGTTCGCATGCGTTCGACCATAATGTGTGACGCACGAAAGGCTTCCCGACGATGAACCAAAAAAACTTTGCTCGCAATACGCGATAAGTACAACGCTTCTTCAGCAGCTGTATCTCCACCGCCCACAACTGCAACGACCTTGTTTTTGAAAAAAGCGCCATCACAGGTTGCACACGTGGATACCCCACGTCCCCAATACTCTTTCTCACCTTTCATCCCTAAGGTTTTCGCCTGGGCTCCCGTAGATACAATCACCGCATCGGCAGTATACGCGTCATTCCCTGCTTGAATTTTGAACGGTCTTTCTGAAAAATCAACCTGTGTTACATCCTTGTCGATGATCAGGGAATCAAATCGTGCAGCCTGCGCACGAAAATATTTCATAAGCTCAGGGCCATCGATCCCTTCAGGAAATCCGGGATAGTTTTCGACATCCGTAGTAGTCATGAGTTGACCCCCACTGGCATACCCAGCAATCACCAACGGACTTAATCCAGCGCGCGCCGCATAAATTGCAGCTGTGTATCCAGCAGGACCTGATCCAATAATAATCACGCGATAATGTGTTTGAGACATGGCACTTCACCTTTTTTAATAAATTGTTTTAGTGGACCTTTACCCTATCATAAAACCCAGCCGTCACAAACGGTTGGATTCGAGATACTGCCGCGCTTCAATGTGATACGGATGGTTTGGAAAAAGTTTGAGCCCAAAGGCTACCCAACGACTCATCTCATCGGATGCCGGCAATTGATCCCGCACCGCAGTAGCAATATCTTTGGGCCATAACGCATGCCAATCACCGTGCGCTTGAATGTGAGGCGCGATACATGGCCAAAGATCTGGGTAACATTGGCATTCTGAATTCGAAATCGATAAAGCTTCGAGTTGTAAAAACGTGGGGATATCCATTTCACCCTTGTAATAAAGGCAGCCTTCTCGTCTCTGCACGTCGAATCCACCCCAGAGACGAGGTTCGCTCAAGGCAGGATCGTGCAAACACGCTTCGATGGTGCCAGAAGAAAGCTTTGTCGTCACCTGTCCCTCAATCAAAACCCGTTCTGTTGCTCGTGAAAAACGAAGTGACACAGGGTGCCACGAAACATGTGATATAGACCTTTGGTCAGCCCAGTGACATAAAACATTAGATATTGCGTACGCTTCGTCTTCCAAAAACGACCCTTGAACCGCGGAATGTTCAATCTGGCTATCTGATAAAAATCCAGCCTCTGTAATCAGAGCAGGACAAAATGACCCTAATCCCCGCAATACACCCATCCCTTCAGAGAAAATGGTTTGCCCGGATACCAACCCAGACTCAGGATACTTGGGTGGCAATCGCATTTTTTTGTAAACGCGTCGATCAAACACCTGGAGCAGATCCAACCCGAGATGTCGAACCAAAGGGGATAGATATCGATAGGGCTGATGCACGAATACCATTGGATGCGCCAAATTATCCGATTGTAATGTCGTGAAGTTGTGATGAATCGAGAGAAATATATGCGCACCAAGCGTTTTAGCCATCGCAACACGATCGGCGATAGACATCTCTTTGTCTTCCGTACGAGTCAGATGGACGTCCATTTGAGATTCACAGAGATGCTTGATCCGCAACGCGACCGTAAGATTTGCCTCAGCCTCCGTCATTCGATAGCGGGGACTGGTCCGAAAGGGGTCAGATGTACCCCCATGCCCAGGATCTAATACACAAACTAATGAAGCCATTGCTTTCTAAAGCCTACCTTATCTCAAAGGCTTGGGGCAACCCTTAGCCCCATGTTAGATTAGGCATCATGATGTATCGGATATCGCACCTCTTCCAGAAGCTATACTGCATTGCCCTTGTAGGTGGGTTTATGTTATGTTTCGCTTTACCCAAAACCTACGCTATAGAGCTCAGCCATTGGAATGCCCGAACCTCAAAAGCTTTGAATAGTTTTTTCAAAGAGCACCAGTCCAAACCCGTCGTCCTTATTAATGCGGAAGGTATCCTCTGGCCGACAAATATGCTCAAACGATTTATTACATTTTTAGATACGGATGAAAAAATCAAACTCACCCTGATCAAACATGCCAGTGAACCCATACCCAAGGGATTGGTCACTGCATTTGAAAAAAAATGTGAAACTCAGGATGCACAGTGTGTGACCTGGGCTGCGACCATTTTGGGTGGACTTTCAAGTCGAACCGTTTTTGGGTGGGCCAATAAGTTTTGGAATACAATTCCCAACAAAGCTTACTACGCACAGATGGGCAGATTTATCAAAACTCTACAGAAAGAAGGGTACGCAATTTGGGTTTTTTCCCATCTACCTAAATGGGTAGCTGAAGCGGGCGCTAATTTAAAATACCGCATACGTCCCGAAACCGTCATATCAACATCACCGGTTGTGTATCGAAATAAAATTACAAAACGCTTAGGGTATTGGGCACCTGTGGGATTGAATAAGGTTTTTTTGGTGAACCGATTTATCAAAAAACGACCTTACATGGTGTTGGGTCACAACTATCAAGATTTTTTTACTTTGAGTATGGCGAAACTTGTCAGCATCGTCATTTCGCCTCCCAAAAATCAGACGGATCCGTTTAATGAACCGTTCATTTCGACGGCTATGACGATGGGTTGGCATATCCAAACATTTTTATCGCCACAGTACTAGAAGATAGATCCCTGTTTACTCACGTCATTTCCTTTACTGCCATCCCTGCGCAGGCGAAGGCAGGGATCCACAACAAAACTCAGCAATGTTTTTCGATCAACTCGCGAATCTCATCAAGCTTAGGGTAGATAAATCCGAGGGTTCTACTTTTGCAGTAGCGCAATATTCCATCTGAATCGATAAGCGCAATGGCACGTTTCACAAATCCAAAGCGATTTTTCATACGAAATGAATCGATCAACGCGTCCGCTTCATCCGTGACAAACTCAAACGGTAGTCCGTAAGCTTCTTTAAATTGAGTGTGACGTTTTGGCTCACCCTGAGTGACGCCTAACATTGTAAAATGATCGTTTGTTGAATTAAATTCCGTTTGGTACGAACACCACTGCTTCGTACATACGGGTGTAAAATCCCCTGGATAAAAAACAAGCACAGTACATTGGCCGCTGAATACATGGCGTGCACCAGAAGTGAGTGCAACCTGTTCACATGGTATTGGGTTACCAATAACCATCCGCTCAAAGTCTGGGTTTGACATAAATAATCCCCGTCCCTACCAACACAATCATCCCAATTAAAACCACAGCAGATGAGAAAAAGGGAGATACAACAGAAATCTGATCGTATCCAAACCCCGCCCACACAGGTCCAATCGCACGGCCCAAACTCGAAACTGCCGCATTCAGTCCCAATGCCCTGCCCTGTTCATTGGCGGGCACACGACGTGATGCTGCAGCGACCAAAGCCGTGTAAAGCATGCCGTGCCCAACCCCTAGCACCAATAGACCTGGCACAACACCTGTCCAAAAAGCTGAGACTGAAGCAAAAAGCAAAAACCCTACAATAGAGATGGCACACCCCACAATGATAACCGTTCGATCACCCAGCCATTGGGTCACACGGTACATCGCAAACCCCTGAACAAAAATCATGACACATCCAAGGCCACCCAGTAGCGCCCCTACTTCAGAGGACGTCGCTTGATGCTGGTTTTTCATAAATAAGCTGAAGGTACTTTCAAGAAAACTGGCCGCGAACACAAATAGCAAATACAACCCGACCAATCCCATAATCTGATGTTGTTTCAAAAACCGCCATAACGCACTTGGGGTTAGTTCATCTAAAAATCGCTCGTATCTCGCCTCAGCGCCTTGTAGCCAACGTGTTTCTTTGAGCCAACCAAAACACAAAAACAAATTGATGACACATAATCCTGCACTGGTATAGCCAACCGTTGCATAACTAATTTTTGATAGCATTCCTCCGATTGCTGGTCCTACGATAAAAGAAAGGCCCATGGCGACACCAAATAACGCCATCCCCTTCGTTCGTTTTTCGGGTGTTGTCAGATCAGCAAACATAGATTGTGCAACGGCTATGTTTGCCATAAAAATACCAGCCACGATGCGGCTCATGAGTAACATTGTATAGGAGGTGGAAAGTGCGAAGATCAGGTACGACATCATCGAGCCGATGATGGCCAGTACCATCACTGGACGACGTCCCATGCGATCACTCAAGATTCCCCATGCAGGAATAAATATAAACTGCATCAGCGCATACGACGCCATCAACAGGGTGACGCCTAAGCCGCTATTCCAATATGCTTGTGAGACATAAGGATAGATGGGAATTAACATGGTGTACCCAATAAAATCAATGAGTACGACCACAAAGACGGGTACTAAGTAAGATCGGTTCATGCAGGCCTTCTTTGGAAGAAAAAGTGATAAATCCACTCTGTTTTACCAGACTTCAGGTATAAGTCACAAGCCTTCACAGGGTCATAGGGCACTTTTATGGCAGTAAACTGCCAAAAAGTGCCCTATGACCCTGTGAAGGCTCAAGAAGTTATTCAAAAATCCGATACGTCACCATCGGGGGTTTAATGAAGCTGTATGTGTGTCACATCCTTACCGCTATTTGTATTCTGGGATTTTCTTCATGTTCAAAGAAAGACAGCTCTCTATTAAAAGGAAACGGTAAAAAGAAAATCAATGTAGAAAACAAAGAGCAAGAAAAACAAGAAGAACAAAAAGATATCAAATACCTATTTTTAGATCCATGTGAAAGCCTTGAAACTTTACAGGGTCAGACTAAAACCACCATCGAGCTTTTATTTGAATATGCAAATATTGAATTAAAAATTGAAAATTGTCAAAAAGTATTTTCAAAATACGCAAGCTTACGAAGCCTTGATATTTCGGCCGATGCCCTCTTAGATATCAGACCAATCATGGCATTCAGTAATTTGACCAAATTAGTTCTTAACAATAATATAATTGAATTTATTCCTGATGAAATTTCGAACCTTGAAGACTTGACGGAATTAAATCTTGGATCAAATAATATCTACGAAATTCCAAATTCACTTTACACACTTAATAAGCTCAAAGTTTTAGATCTCAATGGAAATAAGATTGAAGACATTTCAAAACGGGTATCCAATCTAAAAGAATTAGAAAAGCTGGACCTTGAAGGGAATTTAATAGAAAACGTCCCAGCTAGCTTAGCTGATCTACCTAAAATAAAACTAATTAAGCTTGATGGTAACAAAGAACTAAAAACATTGCCCAGTTCATTTAAAAAACTCAAGGCCGAAAAAAAAATAAGTTTCGACGAAGGAGTGGTCATCGAGGAATAAAAATAATCACTCTGTACGACCCCGGTGCCATTCAATATGGTAGGCATCGCCTAACGCATTTTGAATCCCACCGACGTTTCCAAATAAGGCTTGCGCAGGATCCCAAGTTTTCTTTTCATCTAACATAATGGACGTTTTTGGAGCGACATTTGGGGACATAAAAGGCTTCGCTTTGGTGTACACCATGCTCATCTGCTTCATGAACCATTTCAACATCTTGGGTGAGATCTCCAACTGTTCCGTCACATGACCAATCCCCCACCCATAGACTGTCACAATAATAGGCTCTTTCTTCGGATTAGGCAGCGTGTCTGGCAATGTAATAACCGCTTTACTTTCTTTAGGCTCTGGATCAACCGAGAAATCGATCCGCACCTTGTCTTTTATTTTCATCGTAATGGCCCATTTCAAAGCGGTTTGGGTATCATCGACAACCGTTCCAAAATAAGATTTCGGAACCTGAATTCGACAGTGACATCCCCCATCTATATTCTGTACACCTCCTCTAACCATCAAATCGCTACAGGGTTTATGCGCTGTGAATGCAATAAAGGTTTTCGTCTCTTCAACCGTTTTTACAGGCCGGGGTACTCGGGTTAACGGTTTCGTAAAATCCATTTTGATGAGTTCATAAGATTTGTACGTGTCAGTTGAAGACAGCAGTAACTGTTTCCCATCCTTTACAAGATGCAAACTCCAATCTGATTGCTCTCGTACATCTAATGCAGCATGATACGCGTCAACCGCAGCTTTCAATATTTGGGGAAACCGTTTCACGTCTTTCATGACAGCTTCAAAGTACCCTCCAAAACGAGCCTCAGCTTTTTTTAGAGCGGACACATTATTCATACCCTCGATATACAGAGTCCTCACTTCTTTTGACATCTCGTTCAAATAGATAAAAAGCTGTTCTCTCAAGTCCTCAGTTCGGTGCATCAACGCAAGTACTTTGATCTGTTCACTGAAATTATTTTTTACGTCTTTCCGACTTAGATGCTGCTCCCAAGTTTCAAATCGTCTAATAAATTTTTCGTCAACTTTAAGCCACTTCAAGGCGGTTGAAGGCGTAATCGACCCTGATTCAGAATTAAATCCTTCAATCACGCCTTTATACGCATCAAATACTTTCCTCTTAATATCTACAGGTGCTCCGGACGATGTTTTCAAATAATGAATCAAGAATAAATCGGACACTCGAATCATCCCTGCAAGAATAGTCATAAATCGATTGGATTCATGCCACAAGTAAGGCAACTCCATCTTTAACGGCATCCAAAGTGACATAATATCGGGGGCACCGTTGATACACTTCCCAAGCATAGTATGAAGTGATGCCGTGTCCCATGCAGCAGGCCATTGTTGAAGATGAGAATATAATGTTGGGTGGTACACGTTTTGGGCAAATATTTGTCCACCAAATCGATCATTTTGGAATGCACATTCATATAGCTGTGTCGGCGTTTTATTCGTCTCTGTGCACGGATTGGCTAATCCGTTCATTGAGAGAAATAAGCTCAACATCATGCATAAACTGATCTGTCTCATAATGAACCTCCCGTGACTGCCATCGAACGAATCTTAGGTACCCAATGAAGATAGACTTTTTTCTTCAACAGTGTTTCACCTATTTCACCTGCCCCTAGTGAAAATCGTTTAATGGTTTTGATTTCCTTCAGGCCAGATCCAGAATTTTCTAAGCCATCTACAAAGAGCAAATAGGCCTGGTACCGATCTTTAGGTTCCCCGTGCAACTCTTTATACCTATCGTAAGCACCATCTTCCACGTCCCAAAACCATTTGCCAGCAGCCTTCTTTGCTAAATCAACATGGGTCTTCGGATAAGCGACATAGGACATGAGAGCAGAAGAATCGTCTAAGGTGTAACTGTGAAACTTTGGATTGTATCTGCAATACGGCATGGCAAGACATTGATACAACCGTCGTTGTATCTTCTCGTCAAAATGATGAATGCTAAACGGCGCACCACCCGATTGATGCCACCCAACCATTTGAAGTAGTTGAGGAGCAGCCTGTTTCGCTTCTAATGGGATATGTGTGACATAACTTCTTGAAGGAAAAAATAATGAACTGGGTCCCATATGTAACTGTTGAGCCCTTGCACCCGTATGTACCCACAAAAATTTTGCACCTGGCCCTGTTAACACTTCAACATCATCATCCTGAAACAAACTATAGATACGAACCATTTCAGTTGCACCCATAACATGTCCGAACCAGTCTCGCCGGATATTCAAACGAGGCGTATCCATATTCACAAAAGGCGGTGAATATGGCAGAGTAGGGATCATTTTCACCTGCGGAAACAAGGTGAAATAATCTTTAGAACTAGGAGTCTTCCCTTTGACTTCGATGCGAAGCAATGGAAAATAGTCATCCATCCAATCCAAATCCCAATAGCTAGGTTTCGGAAGCGAGTGATACCAGTCTGACAATACAAAAGAATGTAAGCCAAAACTTTTGTCTCGCATCCCAAAATATGGCGGTATAAATCCATGCCCAGGGCCTAAAGGTAGATGGTAAAACCACTCAAAGGGGCTTTTCATCCAATCGTGCCACAGCTTAGCGGGCTTCGATGAACCTTTGAGCGAGTTTGCGATAGGTGTATGCACCAATCGATCTGCCATATTATGGTTGTCACTCCGGTACATCAACCCCTGCTTTAAATCATAGACCGAGAGATGCCCACCCAGATTTATACTTATTTTGTCCTGACTTAACCACGTATGACGGTGACGGAAGGGGTGCCATTTTTTTGCATTCAACCGATATACTTGTTCTTTATTTTGATACTCGGCTTCAAGTTTTTGATTCGTTAGTTTGCTACCACTTTCTAAAGGTGTTTCTTGAAATCCGTTCATAAAAGCAGCCCACAAATGGCCGACTAAATCAGAGGAAAGTTTTCCATCTACAAATTTTAAATCTTTTGCGAATGACCCACGCCACGTCTCTTTTCCATATAATTGGGGATACAAAAAGCGTTCAGCTTTTTTCATATATGAACTCACAACTTTTTGATCTGAAGTTGAACTAAATGTGACCTTAGACCACGTCAACATTTCAAGCTCGTAATACTTCATACTTTTACGTACAGGCTTAATGACACTGTAGATCATGAAATATTGATCCACTTGTGCTTTCATACTGGCTGATGCGTCATAACTCACCGAACGAATACGCAAAATACTTGGAATCTCATACACAATCTTGTCTGTTTCGTTATGACGTTTCAAAGATTGTGCGACACTTAAAGGTAAGTCACGTGAATATAGTGCCCACTGCCAGTTTAATCCGTCTTTGTTATAGGCTTTTAACCATTTTTTTTCGGTCTCTAAAAAAACTCTTAAGTGGCTGTCACTTAAAGCTCGTACTAAATCTTCACTCATTTGAGTTGCCTCATTTAAGGCACTCTTATACGGTTCATTTTGTAAAAACTCTGCCCGAACTGAAGCAGTACGTCCAGGCAGTCCCCAAGGGCTGAGTTGCCATTCAAGTGCAGATTGATCTTGAGATTTTTTGTAGAATGCTTTGGGGGTCCACTTGACACAAAATTCATTTGCCCCTTGCGTTGCGTCGCAGAGCGAGACCTGTCGGTAAATGTCATTTTGTTTTTTAAAATCATGCCACTGGACCACATCTTTAAGTGGATCTCGATTTCCTTTTAGAAGCTCAAAAGGACGTGTAGCTGATTTTTTTTGTCCCATAAATATAAGATCGTGCTTTTTTTGATCAACCGTGAGTGCTTGATGTTGAACCTGAAATTCACCTTCATCCGGCACATAATCAAACTGGTCGGCCGTCTCAGATGGATCAAACAACCGATGATACACAAACAAAATCCAATCGACCTGCTTTAATCCCTTTTCGAGTTTTTTGAGAAATAACTTACGTGCAACGAGACACGCTTGCGTTTCATTTTGAATTTCAGATTCTTCATTAAAACAGGGCTTTAATTCATAGATTAAGGAAAAACCGTTTCTCGTCGTATAGGTCTCATCTAGAAATCCTTTTTTCAGGGCTTGCCATGTTTTTTTATAAGTGACAGGAGGTGGAGTACTGGCATTAGCATTCTGAACCCAAGAGTTACTTAATGCGTCAGAATGTAAATCCTCTAAAAACAAAAATCGTAAAACCTGTTTTGCCTCTAACCATCGTTTCGCCATTTTTTTGTGAGCACCACTCGGAGCCCCCAACAATCGTACGGTCTCATATACATGGGTCAGCACTTTTTCACGTATGACACTTAATACCTGTGGCACATACGACCAGGGTAAAATCCGCCCTTCCGACACAACTGAATCGACACCAAATCGGTAGGTACTTTTTTGAACCAAGCTCGTTTTGATTTCTTCTAAATAAGATTTCAACACCGGAGACAGTACCAATTTTGTGTAATCGTTTATCAAGCGCTTTCGATACTGTTCAGTGGTATTAGCTGATAAGGACTGTGAAATCAGGTCATCCGCTTCCAAGTTTTTCAACCAACTGGGATCTAAAGTCAGCCTACTCCATTTTGCATTTTCTGATTTGAGATCAGATAACACTTTTTCGCGTTTGGCCAACTTCGTCTTTGCACTCACCATATTTTTTAATGCCAATTCACCAAACTTAAGCTTCAAATAGGGCAAAGAAAGAACGGGTTGGTTCGGTGTATCCTTAAGTTGTTTGATCGCACGCAAAATTGTAGGTTCGCCTTTGAAAATTTTATTTAAATCCAACGAATCAAGATCAGCGTATGCTTTTTGGGCTGCTCTGGACCACGATTTTTGACCATATT
Source organism: Deltaproteobacteria bacterium (assembly GCA_029262815.1). GTDB lineage: Bacteria > Bdellovibrionota > JAJCYS01 > JAJCYS01 > JAJCYS01 > JAJCYS01. Next base: position 21,598 of record JAJCYS010000013.1, read on the forward strand.
GACTCAACTCAAACACCAAATGAGATGTTCGACATAACCAGGGCATCACGAGCTTCGACATAAATAAGGTCAAATGAGTATGATCCTTCACAGGGTAACTTTGTGTTTTGCAAGCGTCAAAGCTGTGAAATCCTGCACGTGACAATCCCATCACCGTGAAATAAGGGCCCGGCAACGTGGCTGAATTCCATTTTTCTATACCATTAACGAATTCGGAGAAGAGTGCTCTATCTGGGAATAATCCACGAGGACCTTTTTCAACCAACACCTCATTTAGAGACTTTGATGACCCAACCGCAGTTTGACTGAGTTGAAACACAGCATCAAACCAAGTCATTTGCTTACGAATGATATACTTTAATTTTAATCGAATAAAATCATCACTGGGAGATTCAGGCTCAGTTAGATTCGTAATCCAATTGAATAGAGCATCACGTTCAACATCAAGCTCGTCAGACCGATAGTTCAACAACGTCGACCAAATATAGGTCAATCGGTTTTTAATCTGAGACTCCAGTTTTGAGATTTGTTGTGAAACCTCTTTGTGACTCACTTTTGCTGCTAGAGGTAGACGTAACACGAGGGGCACTCGTAATTTGTACGCATCCGCCGTGCTTTCAGCAGTAATCGTGCTTCCATCTTTGGCTTCCAAGTAGAGCAACAGCGACAACATCCCTTTATCCACCGAAATACCCGCATCTTGAATCAATGGCAACGTTTCTGTGCAATAGAATCCAGAAGCTTCATTTAGATTTTTTGGCAATGTTTTCAAGGAAGAAGTTTTTAAAGTGCTTTTGGATACCGCACATAATTTAACGCCTCGTGTTTTAAGTGTGGCGGATTCCGCTGGGTTATCAGGGTTTTTATATTTAATGAGTCTTGGTAAATGCTTTGCCCAGCTTTTTTTTCGATCCTTAGACGATAACGGATGACGATATACAAAGTAATACACAGAATCTGAAACATATGTCGCGGCAGCACACTGCGACGAACCAACAACCAGAAGCGTTAAACTAATCCCTGCCCAAATATGACGCAACATGGTCACCTCCACACAAATAATCCTCTTTCGCTTTATCAAAATCCTTTTGCTTTATCACAGAAGACAACGGTGCGGCTTCAGTTGAGAGTGTTGTGCCAGTTTCTCTCACAATGAGTAGCGGAACATCCAACTGATTTCCAAGATGCCCAAGTGAAATACCAGACTTCTGACAAACTTGAATATGTTCAAAGCCTAACCGTACTTGATGGACCCGCCCATCCAGTACTGAGGAATGCCACACGGTTTTCCCTTTACCCAAAATAATGGATTTGTGTTTCCCTGTGTTCACATCCTTAAACGTCATCCACCCAATAAATTGATTTGCCTGTCGCGTTAATTTGCCACCTACATAGGCTAGATGTAAGGGCAGACCCGTAATCATGTGTTTTGCAAACACGGTACTTGACGATACCTTCCCGTCTGACCACATCAACTTCATGGGGTTGGACAGTTTTAGATACGCCATACCCAAAGACACATTCCCCTGATCCTCATAAAAAGTAGCTATGGATTGGGTTTCCGAATCCAAATTTCGAAATTTTTTACTTTCGATTACATAGTTTGTTGTTTTATCGAACTTAATTTTTTTTATACTTGGTTTAATCTCAGATTTTTCTCTAATTCCCAAATCCAAGGTCCATGACTGACGGGCTAGTGCGAGCCGAAAAGGATCCGGTAGATTCACACTTACTTCGTGTGCTTTCAATCTCAAAGGTGTGGATAGAAAATCCCAAATTGTACTTAAAGGTTTTCCAGATAACGCGGTTTCAGTTTTTTCGATGGACACATATGAACCACCATCGTCATAAATAATGCTCTTAAAATAACTTTCAAGAATCGATCCCAGATGCGTCTCTTGATGTCGACCCGGCCACCACAAAACATTTTTAACCGACGCCTTCAGTTGACTCCAAAAACCAGCTTTGTCAGGTTCGTAGGCTGCTGGCACATCGGATCGATTCAATCCTTTTAATAATTGCCATAAAACATACGCCCGAGCTTTTCCCCGTGGCCATCCACCTAAGGCTTTAAGCTCACTGGGGTGCCATTGATCCATCAACGTATCAACTGATGAATGTGGTTTTATCCGGGTGTACCAGGTAGATTGGCTCTCAGGTACTACAAAATGCTGTGATGTTTGGGCATGACTGTACTCAGTCCACGCGACTGAACCCGTTTTCTTGTCTGACAAAGTGGACGAATTCAAGAAGGACTTTGCACTATACACTTTTGGCCCTTGTTGCGTGGCAATCATATAAAATGTAGGGCTAAACCCCTGTCCTCTTTGATCTACGGCATACTGCAATGACGACTTCGTATAAGTTTTATGACCTGTTTTCGGCCATTTGATGCCCCACCATAGTTTTTGATTCGGATGCTTGGCCTGCTCACCAAATAACCAGGTTGCATCTTGTTTTGAAAGCAAGGCTGTCTTCCAAAACAACGAATCAGAGGAGGCAACTGCTGTGACGGGCAACCCAATGTTTTGCTTGATGCCCTCACCTAAGTATCTAACCAAAGTTCGATAGGCCTCGACCCGTTCTTGACTTAAACACGGATCGTTGTGGTTGGCATACTGCACAAAATCCATCACACGCCATAAATTCACAGCATGCTGCGTTGGCTTAGAGGCACACGACTCAGACATGAGTTTCTTTAAATCGTCGGAGGCTAGGAGTAATGCACCATATTGGCTGTGAATATTTTTTGAATCATGAGGTGCCAATGCCACATATCCATCTTTCGAATAAAGTTTATAGAGTCGTTCACAAAGAGCATTGGTTTTGACACTACCCCAGTCACATCGATTATCAGAAAGCGGGTTTTTAAACCGATGGGACCGATAGAGTGTTTTATTCTGAGTGATGTGATGAATCCATTGAGTTTTATGGTCTCTAATGCTCATGAATTCAGCATGAGCACTCGTGTTCGGCATGAGCTGAAATATATTTTTCTTAGCATCGCCACCATCGAGTCGATGCACCATCGATCGTTGCACATGTGCTGTACATAGACTACACGGAGATTCAATAGCCATCCATGAAGCGCCAACTGTTTGAATGGCTTGGACTTCGCCTAAAAATGGGCCTGTCCCTTTTGGCGCGTTCAAAAAATACTGCATCATCGGATTTAAAGGAAAGTCGCGGTATCCCCAACCTGCAAATGCATTGTAGGGATTTTGTGCATATGTGGGACCAAAACGTTTAAATGTTGTACTTGGCAGCTTTGCTTTAGAGACATCGATAAATTCACCTGAGTCCCCTTTAGCAAGATGCGCCTGAAGATCCCACAGATAATACACACCCCCACCTGATCCAATAAACACCTGTTCGTCTTGACTGTTTATTTGTCGAATTGAATCTAAAGAATGATTATCAGGTTTTTCACATTGAATCTGGGCGGTGATATTGCCGTCTTTATTAACTGATGTAGCCAAATAGAATATTGAAGTGCCGCCTTTTTTGCCACAGGCAAGTGGTTTTTTCGATTTTAAATCTAGAATCATAAAGGATTGTTTTTCATCACAGTTTACAATCACAAAGGATCGAACTGTATCCACTTTTAAAAAAGTCATCACAGGAAACTGTTGAGCTTCCTTTTCAAGTGAACACACTGATCCCAAATCGATAGACTGTGTTCCTGAATGTGATTGACCATAAACATGAAGCGTTCGTTCCTTAACCTCAGACGAGGTTGGTTGAATCCACATAAACGCGGTTTGCTCCTGAATGGAAATAGCTTTGGGTAACACGCCCGTTTTTCCCAACGAAACAGGTGCAGGTAGGTTTAGGGTTTGACTCAAGGGAGCATTAATTTTGATCAGTGTGACCAGATCAGGTATTTTTTCAACCATTGTGAACGTAGCTAATCCAAGGGTTCCAATGGGTTTGGGTGACGAACTCATATGCAATACACGATAGGAACCTGTATTCTTGGGATGCAAGCCACAGGAAATCGTAGATGGAATCACATCGTTATTTTTCTCGAACATACTAATTTGCGAAACTTCGAATAATTTATAACTTAAAAGCGTTAATGCAAGCTCATAAAATAATGTATTCGAAACTGCAACCACACAGTCTGATTTACGACTTGGCGTCCAAGTCATGCCGGAATTCCAATTCAGTGTCCCCTGGGTCAAGGTTGATTGATGTCCTTGTTTGAGTTTCTTTTCACCTCTTTCAATTTGGTTGAGTAGTGATTTAAGAATCGTTTTGGACCACGAATCGTACACGGTCCAGGTGGCTACTTTCCACATCATGGTTGTTAATTGGGCGATCAAATCTGGTTGATTTTGGACGGTTGATTTAACACGTAGCGTTAGGGTGGGCACAAGACGCTTAGGTACGACCAATTGAAGTAAGTGATGGACTTTGAAAAAATGAAGCGGCGCTTTCCACTCTGTGTCATTACAAGGCTGTTCCGACACCACACCCATCACCTCATGGATAGCTGTCGAGCGAAGTTGGGTTGATATTGAGCTAGAAACCCATGTTGGATCGTAATCATCAAATACGCCCAACACACTATCGGCATCATTCCGTTTTTTCAATGCATCAATGGCACCCTTAGGAAGTTTCATGACGCCAAACGTATTTTTTTTTGTTTTTGAGTTTACAAAACTCGCCCGATTCAGACTACAGAATTCTCCCTCAAACCATTCTGAAATTATTTCTTGCGCATCTTCACTTTCTTCATCATAGGCGAGGGTTTTCACTCGCTCGACAATCCCAATTTGAACCCATGTTTTTTCTTGGACCGTTTTAGAGACAACGAATAACACGGGTGATGAAATTGAAGACAGCTCACTTCGAGAAAGGCCAGCAGATTGAAAAACGACATCTAAATTCGTGAGTTTGGAATGCGCCTGCATGGAGAAGAGAGAAAGACTCAGCACTATATAAGCTATTGGTTTCACTTAGGCACCTCGCTATTCAGTCTAATTTCGCCATGAAATAAGGGATGATTGCGTACAGAATCAGCTTGAGTTACATTTTTTGTTCTGCTCACAAGAATTCCAAATCCATTTTCCATAACTGTTTCGCCCGATAATCGCAGAGATTGAATACGAGACCAATTGAGCTCTAATCCTAATTTTTGAGCTTCATCTTGGAGTTTTTTCAATTCCTTATCAGAGTTCAATAGCTTTGAAAATACAGAGTCGATGTCCACTTTTTGATTCCAGATGGATTCAAGGGTTCGCTGCAGAATTGAAATATCATCAGCAGACATCACATGTCGCCAAGCCCTTTCCCCAAATAGTCGAAATCCTAGATATCTATCAAAATCATGCAAGAGTTTCATGCGAACTTGAATCACATCAGACAAATTGCCTGTTTTTCGGTACACAGCAGCGCTGATGCCATTTAACATGTTTTGCAACTGATGCGAAGGCACTGTTCCAAACGTCTGAGCTAATGCAAAGGGAGATTTGACATACTTTGATACAAATAGCGAACTTAGCTTGTCCATATCTGTTTTCGAAAGGAACCCTTCTTTAAAAAAGCGAGTCAAGTTTGACTGGAGCAAAATACTCATACCTTCTTCTGCTTGAGAAGAGGAATGTTTAAAATCACTTAAATCTGGAAACCGGTCGGCTTTGAACGTGCTGCGTAATCCCAAAAAGGCTTCATCTAACATAGTTAGATTTCCTTTCAGTGCCGCACCGATGTTGGTTTCAACACCATCTTTCCAAAGTACCTTGAGTAATTCTTTTTGGTCTTTTGTAACCTGTGCCCAATCGGAAGGTGAAATCATCTTTTGAAACGTTCTATGTTTGGTTAGGTATTTTCCGATCCCTTCGATCTCGTCTGAGATAAGAATCAAAAATTTAACATATTCTTCTGGGCTGGATTCTTTTAAAGATTTTAAAGGTAAGGTTTCAGATGCTGGAATGAGTTGACTCAAATTATCTAAAAGAGTATCTACATCAGCCTTTACGGTTGCGCCTAAAGCACGTTCAGCTTGTTTGGCATGCTTAACGCTTCGTCGCCACATGTATAACGAACCGCTGTTCACCAACCACGCTAAAATATTACCCACAAAAGAGGCGGCAATATGATGCGCCTGATTTCGCTCCAAGTAATGCACGTAATTGATATCCTGAATTAGAAAAGGCGTATCTTCACCCATCAATGCCTTGTGGGTTCGAGAATATTGCACATGGGTATACAACAACCCTATGTTATGCATATAGGCTGACAATGCGTGATTCGCCGCATTCCAGTTTAGAACAGCCCCTACTACATCCATGATGACCACGCCAAAAAGCACATCAAATCCCCAAAATTTGACAGCTTGGCGCATCGCCACCCGGTTTAAAAATACCGACCAAGAACCGGTTCGACTCATATACCATGTCACAGGGAGCATCATGAGTAAGCTGACAATCATCAGTGCGAAAAAATTAGGCTCTTGATTGAAATACCGAAACAGGGTGTAAGAACCTGCGGTACTTAAAAGTAATACAGCACTGTGTCGTATCAAAAAAGGTGCCCATTTCAACCACGCAGGCAATCGGCCTGCTAAAGCAGCTAGCTTCGTGCCCCGAGCTAAAAGACCTACCAGTTTCATAGATACCGCAACAAATAATCCCACAAATGCAACCACACCAAACACTTTTGCTATGTCCGACATGAGGTTCATCGTGACATGTTCCCCCTTGATATAACTTGTGACTTGATGGGGCAGAAATCGGAATTTTAGTTCTAAGAATCGGTCTCCATAACGTTGTTCTAAAAGTTTAACGATCGCGCTATTCGAATAAAGCTGTATGGCTGTGGCTTTTAAGTCAACCATCTTTAATTCACTTAAAGAGCCTTCTCCAAGGTAAATATCACGCAACGTTTTTTCAAGTTCCGTTAAGATTATCCCTTCTTGCTTTTTGTAAATTTTTGATAACGAAGCATCAAATGAATTTCTAGAAGCACTATCAATTTTGAGTGACTTGGCATTTTGTTCATTTGATTCCGCAAATGCTTGAAACAATGAGAGCTCTCCAGCGCCTTGTGCGCTCTGCTGCGAAACAGCATACGCATATTGGCTCACGGAATGGGGGTACGGTTTTTTTTCAAGTTTTAGCCAGGGGAAAATATTTTGGACGGCTATAGCTATCGCACCTTCTTGTTTTTTAGGTACGATCAATTTCTTACCAGTGACAGGAATTGTAAAAGTCAACGGCTGTTGTTTGTCAATTTCAACATTCCCCTCTTCATCTTCTTCTGCATGGTAAGTAATTGATAAAAAAGATTTCTTTTTTTGAGGGGTGTATAAGGCAGCATCTGGAATAGCTGTGAGTATTTTATGAAAGGAAAATGAGCTTCTATTATAGTGCTTCCCCGATTCGTTCATCCGATGGGTAAAAAACTGCGAAGGTGCATAGACGTATGACTTTGTAAACGCTTCTAAAGCATCGTCTATCCGATCTTGCTTCGATCCATAAAAAAGATTGTTTTCGGGCATCACATTTTTTAAATACCGATTGGATTTTTTAATATCTCGAAAGCTGGCTTTAGAAGCATCCGATCCGCGATAGATATCAAATACTGATTTAGCAAACAGATAATGGTAGCGCTTGGGCACATACGAGGCTGTACTGAACGTGTTGCCATCCACACGCTCCATCATCTCTTCTTCCAACATGGGGTAACGCAATGTCAGCGTTTGTCCGAGTTGGGCCAAAAACGCCTCTGTCTCTTGAATCACATTCACAAGGTGTGCCAGGATGCTTTTCGTGTACCGCTCTTTTTCATCTTCAGAGGAAAAAACATTTAATTTTGTTTTAGACACAAATGATTTTTCATGCTTTTCACCAACGAGTTGGTGACCATAGAGCTTGGTCAATATTTGTGTTAGATGTTTTTTAGTGACTGATTGGAGGTTTCCATTTGGAAACAGTTGGTCCAACATACTGACAAATAGCTGTCGAAAATAAGCATGTTTTAGCAGCTTTTTGCCTTTACGATGCTTGATAATGTGTTTTTCGAGCAACTTGAAAATCGACTGAGCTGCCTTGAGGTCCTTTTGACTGCTCATTAAAAGAATTTTTTGCGCCGCTTTAAAGAAGGTTACAATCTGTTTCAACCCATCCTTGTAAGGCATTAAAATATGTGTTTTCACTTTATCGATGAAGACACGCAGCACAACAGCCTGCATCCAAGTTTCCGTTAGATTATTGTGAGCCTTGATCCGAGTACTATCTTTGTCATCCCATGTATCTTGTACTTGCCCCAAAAATGCATTTGCTTCATCAATTTTTAACAGCTCAGAATGCGTCAACGGGCGAAACTCTCCATCCCGATTCCTTTTGGAGATTCTGGTCTTACAAAAAATATCTTGAGAAACCACTTCATGAATTTGAGAATTGGGATGAGAGTGATTCCATACCGAGAGTCGAAATCCTCGCATATCCTCTCTTATCGATGAAGATGAGTGGGTTGCGAGCCAAGGAACCAACCTCCCCCCTCGACTCGTAGCATGTTGACATAATCCATCTTCTGCCCAATTTGAAAAAGCCGTGAACCCAAAGGTGTCACTGGCGTTTGGATCATTGTACTCAAAAGTCGTCCCCGCATCCCCCGAGTGACCTAAGCCAACAAAATCAATAACGTCTGAGAGCGTTGAATCTCGTCGATAACCGAATTGAATGCCTGTGAGGCTTGAGAAAAAATCCACCTTGCCATACTCAGGTAACGTAATCACCGCATTAGCCAATCGTTTGTCCGTTGGTAAAACGGGCGAAATGGGATTCAGTGCATCCTTGGTATTTTGTGCAAGTTTAAGCGCCGTGTAGTTTCGGATGAGACCTTCAAACTTCAAATCCCGATACGCCATGGCCAATTCAACCATGAGTTTGCGAAAATCATCATCCGATCTCTTGAGCCGAGAGTCATGGACAAGGGTCAAAAATTGATCATACGCCGACTTTACATTTGACCTTAAAGTGGGATATGCATCCTTTGAGCCTGAGAAAAGCACTGCATCCCCATAATAAGTTTGGATGGTTTTATCTGCCTTGAGTGCTGTAAGTACGCTTTTCCATGTTTTAAATAGGCTCGAAAATCGTGATTTTGTATTTTGGTCGCATGCTTGTTTTAAAATAACTCCAGCGTAAGACCCGAAACTTTCTTGAAGTGCTGCCTTTAGGGGCATATTTAGCCCCTCATTAAACGTATTTGAAGATCCGTCAGTTGAGTTAGAAATTTCAGAAAACGATGTTGAGAGTGTTACTTGATCTTTTTGGCATGTTTCACCTGCTTTAAAGGAACCCTTGAACGATTTCATTCGATCCATTAATTTTCGAAGATACCCTTCTGAGGTAGACTCTGAGAGGTCTTCATAAAATCCCATCTGAATCGCTTTACCATAGGGAGAGTTCACCGTTTTGTTCGATGACGTCAAGGTTATGTCTGAATACCCTCGATATAAGAGATTTCGCATCTGCTTTGTACGATTAAACAAACACAACATTTTAAGTTCTAAAATAGGTCTATGATTCAGAAAAGCATTTATATCTTTTTTGAGCTTTGGTGAACATTGTGTATCGAACACTTGTGTCTTCAAATCAAAGGACATTTTTTTACCATTGATTTTTGTGTTGTAGATTTCAGGATTTAAATCCCAATTTAGCCGGCCCTCTTTTACAAGATCGCTAATCGGATACGGAGCTGATTCAAACGTGCTTAAGGATTTTTGATAGGCATCCCAAAGGCGTTGTAATTCAGCATAATGACTCAATCCTTTTCTTAAAGTCAGGGTATCTTTTTTTTCTTCTTGATTTTTTTGCTTCAATAAATAATCTGGATGCAAAGTCTGAGGACTTTGGACATGGTGCATATAAGGCAGCATCTTTTTGTCATAATGAGCTAAGGGCAACGATACGGTAAACTGATCTTTGACGGCCTCAAAGTGCAAATGTTGATTCGCCAGTTGCAGTCCAAACTTTTGAGCCGCATGATAAAGCCCTGGCACAGCACAGACAAATGTTCGAATGGTCTCCAACGAAACCGATTTATCCACTTTGGACTGGATAGATGAAAAAATTTGCAAGGGCAATCCATTACACCAGAGAGCCCGTTTGGTTAGATGTCGATTCAGTTGAGTGGTTGCAGATTTAAGTTTGTCGTGCTTTGACCATTCGGGCATCGTGATAGGGGTGACAAGGGGTTGCATAAAAGCATGCGCCATCGAAATCACCACGCCATTTTCGGAAAAATGAGTTTGAGGTTTCGACGAAATTTCATTCAAGGGCACCACTTCAGATTGATCGGATTTCCAAATTGCAGATTGCGCTTGTACTAAATCAGAGTGCCCCGTTTGAAGTAAGGCAATGAGTTCACGATGAATCATTCCGGCTGGCATAAAGAACCGTTTGAAATGATTAAACGCTGCTGCATTTAATCCGTCTGAGAACGAATCAGTAGGCATATACCGAGTCAGTACTACCAGGGGCTGTAAGACATCTTGAAAATATGCTCGAAGCAACCGGGTTAATTCTTGGGGCGTAAATAACACACGAGACGTTGCAAGCGATTCCGTCAATAACTTCTGTAATTTTGCAGATGACGAACTTTGTTCTGCGCCCACAATCCAAGCTTGTTCCAATTGATAAGGACTGCGTTGTGTCGCTTCAGATACGAGCGTATTCACCCGTTTCTCTATTTCGGGTACCAATGTCGTTAACCCCTGTTGACTCCAAGTTCCAAGCCCCGATTTCTGAAATAAGGTATGAAACCGATCCATACTTGAGAATCGGGGAAACAAATGAGGCAAAACATCCCCCGTAAAACTTAGCGTGTTTGCAGGATGCTGAAAAATTTCATCATAACTGACTAACGGCTTATGTAGATTAGGCACCCATTGGCCCAGTTGATAGTATCGATCCACAACAGACCAAGGTCTAAGGGCTTGATCATGACGGAAACTCTGGCCCTCTAAGGCAGAAATCATCTGCTGAGCCATTTCGCCTGAATGCCAAAAGTTGAATAGGGGTGCGGCAATTTTAGGCAAATCCTTTAGATCATTTGACTGGGTACTTGCATCTCTTTGGGCTAAAGAAAATCGTGTAATAAAATTTCGGCGATATAAGCTCTCACAGATCAACTGAGGCATCACATCTTCGATGAACCCTCGTTTTGTGTCAGATTCATAAATCAGCAAACCTAGTTGGTTGGGTACAGCCCCCGTAAACTGAATCCCTTTGGCGTCATAGAGCCCTCGAAGCAGTACATACTGATCTTTGAATCGAACAAAAGCAAAAGGATTTTGCTTCAGTAACTCAGTGCTTTGATTCAATCCAAGACTTCGCCAGAATAGTTTTGTATGAACCTCTCTGTGATGTGTTTCAATTTTTTTTGATTTGGCCTTCGGTGCAAAATGAATGTTTGACCCCAGCAAAGTCGCGTAATCGTTAAACACGGGATGGGTTTGCCAGCTGCCCTCTTTCTGCCACAGAGGTATATAGAACGAAAGCGGTGACACATGGTGCGTGGGTGTCTTGCCTTCAAAAACAGGCACTAAAACCCAAGTCTGCAAAAGGGCTTGAATGTTTTGAGTCACATCAGCTTTGAGGGATTGACCTGAAATTTTCTGATACTGGGTCTTAAATGCAGTCATTCGTGTTGCCAACGTTGTCTGGGCTTCATCAATGTAATAGGGTTTTGAAAACACATCAACTGTAGGCGGCAATGTTGCCTGCGATGTTGTTTTAAGATGTCGATATAGATACGAAGTCGTGCAAAACCGACTCACCCCTTGCTTCACTAGCGTTTCATTGCCTCTGAACTGAGGTCCCATTCCAATAGCATTTGTCATATCCAAAAGCACGTCAGGGTCTAAATACTCTGTCGGATACGTCAACGCAATACGGATACGTTCATGCAGAGCCGTCAGTGCAGTTACATAAGTTTCGACATGTTTTTTGATTGATGGATCTAAGAGTGCCGATGGTACAAAATTCTTTTGGGCATCAAAAAAACCGAATCCACCCAAAGTACCTTTTTGATTCACATGCTTCAACAGTTCTCGAATGGCCCCTTTGGCTTTTACCCAATGCTTAAAAAACACACGCATATAATGACGCTTAGGGCCTTTGTAAAACTGCCCATTAAATACCCAATCTCCGTAAGGCTTAAAAAAGGTCTGCTGTACGGGGGAACCATCTGCACCGGGAGTCACAAATGGATAGGTTGCTAATTGATCCTGGAACTTTGGCACCACTGCCTTTGCGGCATCATCCAGGGTCATACCTTGGGCTATTTTTTCTTCCAAAGCTTTGTGAAGCTTTAGCTTTGAGTCTTTCGGGATATATAAAGCAGGATAGGTTGGGGTTGGGATGATTGATCCCGTCCCTCCTAAAGCATGTAGGCTAGGCGAAAGCAGCATAGCATAGATCAGCACAACCACTACCCCTCGTTGCCATCGGGTGTGTTTCAGCTGCCTTTGGGCTGAATCGGGTTTTAAATGTCTAACATCCATGTCCTGATATTATCCTTTTTTAACTATTTAGAATGTTATATAACTATAAACTAAGTGAATTGTTTTTGAAAGTATTAAAAAAACGCTATATTATCAAAAACATGGCATAGAATAGGCTTTCAAATTCAAACAAAATTTGTATATAATGCTTTACAGCATTGGAATATATGATAAAAATAGGCAGGTTTTAAGGTATGAAGTTTAAAGAAATAAACAAAAATAATACTAAAATAGGCCGATCAAAGTGGTTGTTTTTGGCCATTTTGCTTGTTTCCATTGGCGTGTTTATCGGGCCTGCTGAGGGGCAGCGTCGGTATGGATATTCCCCATCTGAGATCGCTGATCTATTGAGTGAGCCTTTAAGGTCGATGGATCCTAAAGCCATAACGCAGCTTTCGGGCCGTTTATCGAGCATGTCGCCTATTTCTTCTAACCTAACAAACACCGCTCTAGAGGCGTCGTTAAACGAACGTATTAATATAGGATTTGCTTTATTTAAAGGATTGGGTCATGTTTTAAAACAGCCATTTCCCAGCTCAAATCCGAATCTCCCCTTAGCACTCGAAACCCTCAGTGAGGCTTACCACCTTTTTTTAGAACGCTCGATTCCCTACGGACATCTGTTGATGGCCTACACGTATCTTTTCCAGAATGGCCAGGCTCGAATCGTCTTAGATCCAGACATCGGCGAAACGCCCTATCTTGCGCCTTTTCAGAACCCACAACTCAAGCCTCAATTTCTGGGATTTGCGATCAGAGGACTGAATTCTGTAATTAGCCAATTAAATCAATTAGTTGCGATTAAATACCATACTGAATCCCATACTGACCAACTTATGGCTGCAACGCTTTTGAACTCTGGGGAGGGGCCTTTTTTCTTATTGCTCATGTCGGTCATGCAAAGCTCATCTCTAAAAACGATATTAACCCAGGACACCTTGTCCCAAAAAGACAAGGCAGCGCTTAGCCAATTGAGCCAGAGCTATGAACTGGCCATGACCTTACCGGGGCTTTTTGAACTCCTTACCCTTGATACAACCATGGCGCCTCAGCTCATTCGAATGAAAACAAAAAGCCGAATTTGCCTGACCGATGGCAAGACAGTGATTTCAGACATTCTGATGGACGATGCACTTTCAACTCTAGATATACTGAAGGCAACCCATTATCTCTTTGTATACCCGGAAGCACTGGATCATCCTTGGTCGTCTTTGAAACGTACGAATTTCCAAACAGTTTTAGACGATCTGACCCGAAAATTCATCGAAGCAAACGTGACCACACTCACTGAACTGAGCCCCAAACAACCTAAACTGGGACATTTTTCACCCAAATCGCTTCACACGTTGCTCACTTTGATGACTGTAACGTACGGCTCTTCTGCCTCAATCAATTCAAATTTAACGAAATTTCGAAAACCGCTCAAAAAACTCAAGAAATTTTTGAATACCCAAGCCTCAAAATTTGACTTCATGCCTGAAACCTGGTCTGGGTCTTGGCTAGAGCTCATCAGTTACTTCACCATTGAACTGCTAAAAGGTCACATGGCTCACGCCTATGGTCATTTTTTGACTCACACCACTCAATCTAAAGCGCTCGATACATTGCCTCTCAACTCGCTATTACTCGAAGCCTCTGAGAGTCAAACAACTTGGGCATTGCCGGACAAAGCCGCATCACTCCCCCGGCTCTTAGCTCTACTCGTCGATCAAACCCCTGATGAACTTGACGCTTATGATACGGACCCTTGGCATAGTTTGCTGAGTAGCACGGTCAAACAACATTGGAAAACATTCTTGGGATCTAATGTGATGGGTAAAGTATTCAAAAAACTGTATGCCAAAGGGGTTGTTGACACAACAATCCCAAACAACTCATCAGCCTTGATTGATCTGACCTTGAATGTTTCGAGATATATTGAATCTGATTTTGCCAAAACGTTTTTAGCTTATCTGGAAGCGAATCAAAATTTAAAACAACAGAGCTTAACCCTACCTACACTTCCCGATATCAACACAACACTTACGATGCCCAAAACACGAAGCGCTATTGAGGCGTCTGACCGTTCATCCATCCCTATAGATCATGACAGTGAATTTAGTCTAACGTTGTCTGCAACAGGGGCTTGTCAATCGGGCGTTGTTTCACCCCGAGCATTACCGACAGAAACATTTCTCAAAGAAACCCTCCCAGAGACGTCCACCTACGGTGATGCTTTAATCACGCTTTTTGAAACGTTTAAAAATACTCAATTACCCATTTCGGCTACTCTCAGATCTGATACCTATGGTGCACTTCTTGCGACGCCGGCGTTTAAAACCCTTTTGGCACCAGAAACAGGAGACCCTTCGCCTCACACGAAGTTGATTGAAGCTGTGTTAAACCAGTCAGATCTAAAAAAGGCGTGGACAAATCGTTCCGAAGATCGCCCCTTAATCTTCGAAGCGTATTTACAACCGCTCTATGGATTTAGCTTTCCATCGTGGATGAATCAAGGGTTACAAACAATATTCAAAGATTTTGACTTGTTAGGTTCAAAAAAAGCACTCCAAAAATCGGGGCTCATAACAGACGATGATATCAAGCGACTGGATGCACTTCTTAAATCGCCTCATGGTATGTGGTTTTTCGATTCAAAATCCGTTTATATGTTTGGGACATTGATGCGAGTTTGGCTTTACAAGAATATTCCCGATGCTGAACGTCTCTTGCCCAAACTGTTACAAAGCCATGCACTTGTAGCTGATCTTCAAATGCATGCCTTACTAAAACGTCTTTTACCTCTCATCGATGCTCTAGAAGGGCATCCAGAGCTTGAAAAAGGACTAGCCTGGTTGTTGTCGTCTTTTGAAGGGCCGCTATTCACAACCGCCTTATTTTATGAACATGTGGTTGGTGAGGGAGACACTACGCAAGGTGGTAACTCAAATCTCAAAGTGGATTTAGACACGCTGATCGGGAACGCTACTTTATCTGCGCCGAATCGTCAAACCACTTTTTCTATGAACACTTTTTCTCAACGATTATTTTCTGAGCACTTAAATCGATGGGTTTCGCGATTTCATCACCACCTTCATCGAGCTGAACCTTTGTTTACCCTTATCAGTAAAAAGTGGATGAATTATGTCAAAACCCATCATCATAGAGATCCCATTAATAGTAAAGAAGGAGTGTACACGCTAACGCATTCGAATCCTCAAACCCTAAAGAAAGCAAAAATATTTTTTAAAACATTTGCCCCCTTGGTGAATGTCAGTGAGACTCACGCCACGGTGTCTTTTGTTGAAGGAGGCGTACAATGATTAAGTTGCACAGATTATTTTGCTGCTTCTTACTGATGATCAGCTGTAGCGCATCCGCAAATAACGGTACGTTTTTAAAAAAGATTTTGAGAGATGGCGCCAAGGTCGATCTTCCCAAAAAGAAATTAGGGGACTATGTCCCTTTACTGAAAAGTAAGGCCTGGGGGGTGTTAAAGCAAGTAGATCATATTGTAAGCACCCTCGGGAAACGAGCCAAAGGTATTCATGCCAAAATGCCCCTTAAAACAGACGCTGCCTATGATTTGAAGTTATATGCCAAAAATGGGGATCCTGTAAGCTATTTGAAGGTTCAACTGACGGCTGATTATATACAAACTCTACCCAAGATTATTCAAGATCAAAACCCTGAGAATTTAGCTGAAACAATTTCGGAGGCTGCACGGATGGGTATTGGCTTTCGCGCTATTATGGATTCACTACTGTCTGAGAACACTTGGAAGGCTTTAGATTTGAAAGCTATCGAATTACCCATCCAAGACAATTTAAACCTAATGACGCGAATGCGGAAAAGAGTATATCTCAAAAAACAGATCTTGAACATGGAAGATGAACTTGCACGCCTCTACCGTCACCTTGGAGATACACCCGAAGAGATTAAGAAACTCAAAAAAGAACTGACCGAAAAAAATGTAGACAAGGCTGCACTACAAAAAGATTTAGACGTCCTCACACATACTTATCTCAAACAAATTGAAACTTTTTTGCTCTATAGTCGATATCGCAATGTTGCCGTACGACAAGCCGAGCGACTCCTTGATACGCAATTTCTTGGATCCGCCAAAAGCTTGCTTGAACCTATGAAGGTGACAAGCGATCTTATTCCAACGCAAACACCAAAACCTATAGTACGGTTTCAAGATCCGATGCACATCCAAAGCAAACGTAGTTGGTATGGCTACCATTTGGTCTTGGCACCGATTACCGTACCTATTTGGCTTTTAAAAAATACTGTCAAAGGAACCCTATGGCTAGCCTCATCATCGATAAAGGTCATGCTTTGGCTCTCGACTAATGTGACTCGGTCAAAGAAATTAAAAGCATTATATGATCGTATTGAAAAAATACGAACGGATCAAATGGTGCCGGGCGTTTCATTGAATGGGTCGGTTTATATGGTCCGGTTAAAGAATAAAGACGCGTTAGCACATTTTAAAAATAATTTAGAAAAAGTAGTGACACATCTCAAGAGTTTTACGGGCGATGAGGTAGCGTATGCCGTATATAAAACGAATACGCTAAATGAGCTCAGAAAATTACCCAGTATGAAAAAGCATCCGAATGTCTTACGTGGATTTGAGAAACTGATGGATCAGATGTCACCGTTTACTGAACTGGGAAAAGAAGCTCGGGGTTTAATCGATATTTCACAACTCGATAGCTGGAAAGCGCTTCTTAAAATTGAAGAAGAGTTTCTAAAAATTTCCAAACAACTCGAGTCAACCCCGGGAGACAAAACCCTACTGGAAGCGTTAGAAGTGCAGAAATCTGCATTCCAGACTGCAAAAGGTGTCATCAATCAAACCACCCAAAAACTTATTTATGAATTCAGTGAAAAAGGGGTGTTGTTGGTTCAGCCCAAGCGGTTTTGGTTGTTTCGATTTGTATTTAATGCATTTCCAGGTAAAAAAACGTTGCCAGGTTTGATGTCTCAACATAAAGCTTATCGCCGTATGCTTGAGCTGGTCAGAGGTCAAGGCGATCAACGTTTGTTAGAGCATCTACAGGCCTTTGATGTGCTTGCGCGTGATCATATTTGGTTTATGATGACGAATCGACTCTCTCGGGGTCAAGCGGAGCGACTGTTTCGTGAAATGATGGGATTAGCTCGAGGTGAACAGGAACGGCTCTTACCTTATATGAAGATCATGTTGAACCGTCGTGCCCTTATAGACAACTACCCTGAATTAGCCCGTACGTTACGAAAATCACCCAAAACACTGATGCGTCGTATCAACGAGCTTGAAGTGTTGTTAAAGCAAGAAGACTTTTTTAAGAATTTAGGAAAAACGATGGACCAAGAGTTGAAAGTGCAAATTGATGCATTTCAAAGTATGACCAAGTCACTTGGAGACAATAATTTGTCCAATCGACTTGGCAGGTTATCCAAAAAAATTGAAAAGAATCATACAAAATGGGAAAAAGGCTCACAACTTAAAACGGCCAAAGAAGTCCATAAGGCGGCTCACAAAATACATCAAGAACTTACGTCGCTTATTTCTGAGCAATTTAAAACAATCGAATCTATAAAAGTTTCAGCTGATACTGCAAAAACAGAAATTCCACAGATACAGTTAGCACTAGAAACTGCATGTACTCAATGGCTCGGGGTAGCAAAAGCGTTAAATTCCGATAGCTTGAGTATTAAATTGCTTGAAAATCAGCTGACCTTGTTAAAAACCAAAGGTGATTATCTCGCAGCACCGGATCTTGTCACTGTTCATCAAACGCTTCAAGCTGAAGCACAAAAACTTCTAGCGTATATTCAACAGCATAAGCTCAGAACATTTTCTGCTGTGCTTGAGCAGGCTAACCCTTATCAGTTTGAGATTCTAACTGCTTCAATAGCGGCTCAAGCTAAAGGGTTATTTGATCTCTCAAAGACGATGGACCCTCATCATCCGATGGTTAAAGCATTGGATGATTTGAATAAGCAGATCAACAAAAGCGGCTCTTTGTGGCAAAAGGGAAAAGGGATTGAATCGTTACAGGCTGTGGGTCAAATGGCATCGAATCCTTTGGGGCAGCGATTTCCACGGGGATATCGAAGTTTACGACTTGGATTACCTCACGTTTACTATCGTTTATTGCCTGATATGCCTGTGAATCAAATGAATGCGATACAGTTTCGAGGAGCGTTGCAGCATTTCACCCAGACGGGTAGTGCGACTTATACTCAAATGGTCTTAAAATCATTTAAGCAAGTGAGTGATTATGGGACCCAGTATTCTCGCTTGAGGGCTGGGGTGGGTATGGCTGCGTGGACGAAGCGGTTGGTGGCCAGTTGTTTGAACTTAGTAAAACGGTTGAGTCCCGATCAACTTTCGCATGCCACCAGTCAAAACTTGCTGGATCAAGCGGTCAAACACGCACGTCGGACGCATCATCCTGTATTTAACAGCACACCAGAGGTGCTTGAAACACAGCTCAAAGAGATCTTACACAGCCTCAAAACTCAGGCCGTCCCCCAAATCCCTTAATGGCCAAGAAGTTCATTATGACCCTTTTGGCCAAGTGGCATCCTTTTTGCTTAGTTACAATGGTATGCCTAGAAAAAAATTATATAGATCCAGTTTTTTGCCTTATCACGTTGTGAATCAGACTACCTCAAAGGCCTTCTTTAAGATTTCACTTCCTGAAGTGTTTCGGATTTTTGAGCTTTATATCAATTTGACAGCCCTTATGTATGGCATTAAAACGCATCATTTTCTTTTAATGTCTAACCATATTCATTGGCTTTTATCGACACCTAATTCCAATCTAGATTTGGCAATGAAATTTTTGTTCTCAAACGTGGCTAAAGAAATTAATTTTCGATCAAATAATACAGGCCATTTGTGGGGAGGTAATTACAAATACTCTGTCATCACGTCACAAGATGCCTACCTCACTGTGATGAAATATATATATCGTAATCCATGTAGAGCAGAAATGGTTCAAGTGCCTGAATTATATCCATATTCTACTCTTAACTTTTTTTATGGATTGAAGTCATGCCACATAAAAGTAGCGAAGGATCCTCTTAGTTTTGACCTTTGTTATGATTTTGATTTATTAGAATGGCTAAAAATACCGTTTAGCACAGAAGAATCGGAGCAAATATCTAAGTCCCTAGACCGTTCTACATTTAAATTTAGACGCATCAGTAGACGAGCTCATTTTATGCCAAGTGCACCTCCTCCACTCGGCTGGCCAAAAGGGTCATAATGAACTTCTTGGCCATGGCCAAG
Organism: Deltaproteobacteria bacterium; assembly: GCA_029262815.1. Lineage (GTDB taxonomy): Bacteria > Bdellovibrionota > JAJCYS01 > JAJCYS01 > JAJCYS01 > JAJCYS01. Next base: position 41,385 of record JAJCYS010000013.1, read on the forward strand.
AAGTTCATTATGACCCTTTTGGCCAGTGGGGTACAATAAAGACATACAATAGTGGAGGTAAAGCCATGGAACAGGCGATCCGATCTCACACGGAAGTGATCACCCAATTTTTATCAAGTTCAGGCCCCGGAATACTTAAGGGCATGAGCAAAACTATTTTAAACGCATTCACCAATGGTCATCGACTCTACATCATGGGCAACGGCGGATCAGCAGCTCAAAGCGAACACCTCGTTGCAGAACTCGTAGGCCGATTCTCTGTATCAGATCGACCCACCCTTCCCGTGTTTGCACTTACGGCAACCAGCGCAGTACAAACTGCCCTCGCTAATGATTTCGGTTTCGAATCCGTATTCGAACGACAAGTCACAGGCATGTTGAACTCAGGAGATGTCCTGCTGGCCCTCTCTACGAGCGGCAAAAGTCCCAACATTTTAAGTGCCTTGAAATGTGCTAAAAAGAAAAATTGTAAAATCTTAGGCTGGACAGGCGAGAACGGAAACGAAATGGCACCTCTGTGCGACCTTTGCCTCCAGGTGCCCTCTTCAAGCACCCCTCGAATCCAGGAAGTCCATACCCTCTGCATCCATCTACTGTGTGAAGCAATCGATCGTGCTTACGAACATTCATCGTCATCCTGCTGACGCGAGTCCTGTTGCCCTCGATATAAGGCCATGATATGCGTTCTATGTTTGAGTAGAATTAAGACTGAAAGCACAACCAACACAGGCCACCAAAACCCATGACCCCAAACCAAATCCAACACCACAAAAAGCGCAAGCCCCGACAAACTCCCCAAAAACGACTCTTTGGTTATCTTCACAACAGTTATATATCCCAAAATACCTACCAAGGTTGGCACTAGAGAAACCACTGCTGCAACACCTGCCCCCGTAGCCACACCTCTGCCCCCCTTAAACTTAAGCCAACACGGAAAACAATGCCCGATGAGCGGCATTATCAACAAAAGATGCCGTGGACCATGAGGATCTAGCCACCCCAAAGCCGCGAGCAAGACAACAAACAGGGAACCCTTCAAGGCATCTAAGGTAAACACAGCAACAGCCCATTTTATCCCAAGTAACCGGTATACATTCGTGGCACCCATGTTTTTGCTGCCAATGGTTCGAATGTCCACCCCCTTAAGCCACTTGGGTATTAAGTACCCAAACGGAATAGAGCCCAATACATACCCTAAGCACACCATTGCAATAATCGTCATGTACTTATCATACCTCTTTCACTGAAGTGGCCCAAAGGGTCATCGTGAACTCTTGGCCATGGCCAGAAGTTCACGATGACCCTTTGGGCCACTTGGTGCAGCCTGAGTTGGTATGAAGATTGCATTAGAAATGGGACATGAGAAATATGAATTATAGAAATACTGCACTGGCAATATGGATTTTGGGGATGACACCTCCGGCATACTCAGAATCTAACCCTGAACAAAACGCACAACAGTTTATTACCGAAGAATGGCTGCCCGCACTCAGAGCTTGGACCTCTCACCAAATACAATTCACAAAAAAACTCGTCCTAAGCCTACCTGATACTTTTGATGGAAACACACTTAAAGTACCTAAAATGCCGATTTTACTTAAGAATAGACAAGCGTATCACATACGAAAAATGAACCGCCTTTGCCAAAAGGCAAACCAAATCCTCAAACACAACCCTATCCATCGCCCACTTTGTCAACAGATCCAAAAAAAACGCCTGTAGGGGAAACCCTACAGGCGTTTTTTTTGGATAGTCGAAATAGATGAGATTTTCTATTTAAACAAGCCAGAAATCCATTTAGCGGATGCAGTCCAACTCTCAGTAACAAAAGCGCTGACATTCTGCCATAAACGTTGATACCATTTGGGCTTTTGGTTTTCCAAAAACTGATACAACATCGAATCTTTGTGCGGCACCTTCACAACCAATGCTTGAGGTTTTTTGGACTGAGAAGCGCAACTCTTGTCATCAAACGAAGCACTGTTCTCACCATCAGAAGATACATTCTTAGATTCTGCATTGCTAAGGGAGCTCAGCCCTAATCCTAGACTGAGCACACTCACCATAACCCAAAGGTTTAATTTTTTACGTTTCATGGTTAACATCCTTGCTGATCCATATTCCTTACATATTCATACAAGCACGACTGGTGTTTTCTAACTCACCCGTCTTTCTAATTGTGCCTTCATCAAGATTTTTGCTCATAATCAAATCATGAAGCGCAGCTCTTACCACAGCATTCTGATCTGAGTAGGCAAGTACTGTAAGCAAGCGATGGGCAACTTCTCTAACTCCACCATCAGTTTCTTCTTTCCCAAGCGCAACCTTGACTGCATCAAGCAATGTTATTGTATTTCCCACTTTTTTGCCTAAAAAGTAAGTAGGTGCTAATGCAGAAACTTGCTTGTCCACAACCGTAAACAAATAAGTACGAGCAGCTTCAAGATCCAAAAATGGACCATTCACGCCGTTATACTCACCCGATTTTGTAAAAGCAGGCCTAGGTGCAAATGCAGTTAAAACCCCATTGGCTGCTTTTGCAAACTTCATATAAGCTGCATCTTCAGCTCCAAGAACTTTCGTCATATCTTCAGCTTTGAAAACCGTACTCAATGGAATTCCTCTTTTGGTCAGACTGACAATTTCTGAGGCTGAAAGCCCCATAAATCGACCTAACCAGTACTTACCTGAAGGGCCATCAGGATTCAAGTTGTCAGCCAATAAACGCAATGCTTTTTGGTGAGCACCATTCTGTTTCCCAATTTCAGCAACAACCGACGTATAAAGTCGTCGAACACTTACGTTTGAAGCTTCTTTGGTAACTTCAGCTTTACCAACCGTATCACCCAAAACGGTTTGCCATACCTTAGCAGCAGGTGCAATTTCAATCTTGCCCAAATCGCCAATTTTAGCAAATACATGACCGGACGCGGTTGTTTGACTACGTCCCAATGAGTCACCCGAATTAAGTTTATACGTATTTGGAAGCGTGTTTAAGAACTTTACATCTAGTTCAGCAACCATACTCTTGTTTTTCAAATAGATTTTAATGTGAGCTGTAATTTGCTTTAAGGCTACAGAGACCTTTTCGGCTTCAATCTTAGATTGTGGGTCTGACAGTGCAGTCTTAATCAACGCATCTACGCTTGCAATATCCTGGGCAATTCGAGCCTCAGCAGCTTTTCCGCCAATTGCATCATATCGTTGCCACAAAAGGTCAACAAATTTGGCCCCTGTTGTATTGTCAGATATACCGCGCACTGCATTCAGCACATGTGCCTCTAAGTTGATAGCGTTGACAACGCGTGAAGACGCAAGATCCTGAGCGGCTCTAGAAATTGCACTGCCCATATCCTTAAACGCACCTTCGACATTGATACTGCCGATTTTTCCCTTTGCGAATGAGGTTGTACTCACGAGGAGGCCCACACACGCAACACTTGCAATTATTTGTTTTAGCTTCATCATTTTCCCTAACCTCATAATTAGAACCTGTTATTGCTATATGCTTGATTCAACATTTCAGCTAGATCACGCGGCGACTTTGAAACATAACTAACTTTTCGCTGCGTACGCATGATCGGCTTATTATCTTTGTCTTTTTGCTCTGTTTCCACTTTGGTATCAACAACTTCCACTTCAACCGCGCCTGAAGCGAGGCTGTCTTTAATTTGGTTAGCTGTTACCCCTAGAAACGTTTCAGGTACTGAAGAACGTTTATCAGCATAACTTGTATTCACGACCAATTGATCACTAGAAGATTCCTCTTCGTCGCTTTCTGGCATATCCTCATCGTCTTCATCGCTTGTATCGGAAACAGCGACCGTGGTCCCTGTTTCTTTTTTGCCGTTAGAAATAAGCGCGTCACTTGAAAGATAACTATTAACAAGCGTATTAACCACTTTTAGAGATTTCGAAAGCTCTTGAGCAACCGTAGCTGAAACAGAAGATTGTTGAGCCGCACGAATCAACTTGTGATACGCACCAGACGTCCCCAAAACAACTCCATCAACATAACTAGCTAACGCCTTTTGAGTTGCAGCTTCTTTCTCTTCAGATTTATTAGCCTCTGCAGCTAACTTTGAAATCGCTTCTTTGATTTTTGTAAAGGTTGACTCAACCAGTCCTTTTTGAGGTGCAGCAAAAGCACTCTCAATTAGGCTCGTATACGTTTTTGCTAACCAATTATGTGTGTCCACAACTTTGGCATTTTCCAGCCCAGCACGCTTTTGAAGTCGCTTAACATCATCACTCAATCGACTGGATCGTGACATTTCACCATGCAAGTGAGACATGCCCGACGCATAGGTCGATGCAAATGAAGGTAACGACGCAGGACTTTCTTTCGCTAAGAAATTAATAGCTTTTGTTAAAGACCCTACTAAGTAAGCCTTGAGATCAGCCGCACTTTGTAAGTCTTGTAAATCCGTCCCTTTAATAGACTTAGAGGGTGCAGCCAAAAATCCAGCACTCGGCTCGACCAATGCCTTATATTCGGACTCACCAAAATACAGGACAACAAGTTTTGAAAATCCCAATCCAGGATCAAGTATTGCACTTTGACCATTCATATATGCAGTTGCCACAACGTTGTTGTTGCCAACCCCATAATACTCTTTGGTGCTTTTTTGCTTGTCAGAACCGAAGTCACTTAATGCACTGGTTATATCGCTCAAAGTAATTTCAGGAAAAATGGACTTCAAGAGGCCGTGCATCTTATCTTTATTCTGGAATGTACTCATCAAGCGAACTGATTTTTCGATCAATTTGCTTTTTTGAGAAGCTTGAAATCCAGGCGTCCAAACATATTTTGGACTTGCAACACTACCAACTAAATAACCTCTAGCAGCTTCGATGGTTCCTGCAACAGGAACATAGTTCCAAATTAATGCACTTTTTAAGGCGCTTTGTGCGCTGGTTCTACCGGCTTTAGTTACAGTGGCATTAATGACGGTACTCGACCCTTTGGTTTGGTACTCTGCAGGATCCATACTCGTAAAGCTGACCCAACTATAATCTAGCCCTAAGAAAGCTTTTAATTTTTCAGAGTTTGAAACGAGTGACTTACTGCCAGGAAAAGAATTGTTTGCAACTTGAGCTTGCAGTCCTACTAACATTTCAACCATTTTGAAAACCAATTGATTTCCAATGGATTGAAAAGCTTTTTCGGAATGACTTGACGCTTTAATAGCAAGTCCAAAAAGCTCAGAAGAGATAATTTCACCCGTATTTTTCAACGCCGTTGTTGCTGAAACAGGGTGGATCATAAAAAGTTTATTTGTTTGAGAAAGCAAGGCAACAAATGCATTCAAGTGAGCCAGTGATCCTTTTGATAAACCTGGCTTGTCTCCTTTCATCATGTAGTAAAGACTGTTCAGAAGTTTTTCGTAGAGCACAACTGCCAACTCGCCTTCAAAGGTGTCATTCAAAACCCATCCTGAGACCATTGAGACAACGTTATTGACTGAGTGTAATTCTGCAGTCTTCCACTGAATTAATTTCTCTTTTACAAAGGAAGATGAAACATTCAAGCCGTCAACTTCTGAATCAGCTCTATAAGCCTCATTTAAAACACCATGAATCGCTTTGCCCAGCTCCTTAGCTGCAGCAATTTGATTCGCCTTCAATGTGGATCTAGTCTTCTTGTCCTCATCTGTAAGCTCTTTTTTGTTAAGCAGCTCTTTTAACTTTGAACCCGGCTCCGCAATCGCCTTGTAGGATTTGCCAAGTGCTTTAGAAGATATGTTGAGGTTAGAAAGCGGTGGACAGTTACGATATTGAATCGCATTCCCAACCATTTGCTTTTTTAAGAAAGCAATGACTTCCTTCTTCTCTTCTTTCACAGCTTGCTCAGCAAGGTTTCGTGCGATGAAGCAAGACTGCACTTTACTGTTTGTTTCGCTTAAGCCTTTAAAAACGGCATGCGATTTGAAAGCCTCAGTCTGACCTGGGTAGTTGATATGTGTGATGTCTTTAATAAGTGCAGTGAGTGACTCAACAACCGTTTTTTCTTCACCTGCAGCCAATTGAACAGAAAGTCCATCTAGCTTTTGAATGACAGAATCAGTCACTGTGATTCTATGATCCATACTTGTAGTCTCTGCAAAGGCATGACCACATAGCACTAGACCAAACACAGCACCCAAACTCAAAGCTCCAAACTTAAGCTTTAGTCTAAGATCTCCTACTTTACTACCCATGAACTTTCTCCTTTTCCGTTCGTGTTCCTCTATTTAGCCCTAACCGTTACCTAACATTTTCCCATCAGATGGGGTTAGCTTACCACTGAATAAAATCAGGACAGGCATCATTTTTAAACCATGAGCCACTATAATTGCAACCATCTTTTTCTATTTTTTAAACAAAAACGTCCAAATTCCCTTTGTTCCCATATCATATGCGTCTTCCTTGTGCCTTTGCAACAGCGAAAAGGCACCTCATCAAAACAAAATACCTACTTAATATTCAACTATTTAAAGCCTTCCTCACTTTCACAAATCTCAAAATACCAAAGTGTGGAAAAATCCTTTTATTTTAAGACCATCCAAAACTTTGGATAGTATTGGCAAAATAACTAAATATAAATTGTTGACTTTTCCACCCGTTTTAGACTATAAAAAGGCCTTAAGCAGCTTTTAGAAGGGATTTTATGGGATGTAAATTGGGCATTTATCGATTGATAGGGCTATGTCTTGCCTACCTGATGGTTTGGACCCCCACCTACGGCACGATGCTGGGTCAGGGCAGTGGCACCTTACTAGAATCTAGTCCGTTTGATCCCAAATTGCCCGTCATCCCCTATATACCCGTCTCTATTATCGATCAAGCTCATAAAGAAGCGAAAACACAGGGTATTTCCTTTGAACAAGCCCTTTTAGCTCACAGCTCAGAATTTGGCGTTTTCCCCCACTTGCCCACATTGCCTGGCTCACAAGCTTCTGGCCTCAAAGTCCTTGATTTGTCTGTAAGATGGGCAAAAAGCTTCCATAGCGGTCTCTTTGATGGTCATTATTATATCGGCCTAAAAGGCAAAATCATGTCCCAACTGCATTCACAACATACGAATATCATTAAAGGATTACAATCACTAACCAAAGCCTTTGAGGCAAACCCACAAGCTAAGCTCTCAGAGTTTGGCCATTTCAACGGCGATACCTTTGTCCCTGGCGATTCAACCACACTCTCAAAATTAAAAATTAAAGATCCCAACCATCCCAACACATACATGCGTGCTGACACCCTCCTAGCAAACACCTTAGGCCATATTAAGAAGAGTCATGACCTCATCGAATCGCTCCTTGGCCTCCCCCCTGCCTCCATTGACCCCGACTTGATTATGGAAAACTGGCTAGACTCTACAGGTATTGGTAGCAACTACGCCCAAACACATCGTCCCAACACCCTCAAAGGGACCGAACCCATCGTTAAATCTCATCTCAAAACCTACTGTGCAACCAAATACATCCCTTGGTTGCTTCAGCAAAACTTTAAACGTGGCCTCCTGAAGGACGCTGTCACGATCCCAGAAACCACCCACCTTATTCTGATGAGCCTGCTCAATAAAGATGCACTCAACCTTCCCATCGTTGCGATGGGGCTAAAACCCAACGAAACAAGCGCACCCTCACTCGAACTTGATAGCCTGCCCCTTGTCACGCTCCCGAATCCTGACGGCACCGATATCCCAGTCTTGACCCTCAAAAACCAACCCGCAATGACGGATACCCAAGAAGACAAACCCAATAGCACTAACTTGGCAGGCCTCCTCCTTAAAGAAACTATCCAAAACCTACCTGATCTCACACAAAAGGAAAAAGATTCACTTGTCTATTTACTCAACTCTCAACAAATCGCTGCGCCTACTTTGGCTATTATCAAATCAGAACTGCACAAACTTACTGCGCTCACCCCTTGGCTTTCAAACGAAGGCACCATTCTGACTGCCATAGATATCGAGGCCCTTGTGTCCTACTACAACCACCAAGTCCATGTTGAGCAACTCAAACCTAGAATACAAGCCCATAACGCACTGAACACCTTTGTCGAAACTTGGCCTCATAGTTATTTAAAAAGCAAATATGCAAAATTGTCTTATCTCGATGACCCTGCGATTCAACCGGCCATAAAAAATTATTTCAAACAAGTGGCATCCAAAAAAGGGCTCACGCCATCTCAAAATTGGGCCTATATCAATATTAATGAAGCGAACTTATTTGCGTGCCAAGCCATCGTCCAGGAAAATATCTATCACCTCTTAGGTGCATCTCCTAAGGCCAAGCAACTCCGAAAGCTCCTGCGCAAACAAGCCCGGAAGAAAAAAGGGCTCAAACGTTGGGAAGCCAATATCACCCGTGACGCTTTTTTAGATCTTTTTAATCCAACTTTACAAAGTGACCTCTTAACGGCAGCCTGGAAAGAAGAAGCCACATTAACCAATCTATTTTCGAGTATTCCAACCCTTCTTGGCTGGGGATACTATAACGACATCCTCTCAGGCATAGGTAAGGTCCCTCGTGTTGGCGCCCAAAATACTTATACCGAAGGCGCAAACTTGTCCTCTCATACACGTCTTATTTTACCTGCCATGCCACGTTCGCACTATGATATGACGCGCAACTTATTGTATGGGCTGGTCTTCATGGGCCTCGATCTTACAAAAATTCCTCAATTCGGAGATGGCAAAAGCTCACCCTGGTATTTTCACGACACAGCCTCACACACTGTCAAAACATCCCCCCGAGTTACACCTCCCGCTGCCCACCTCAATATGCCAAGTACGTTGGTTGAACGGTTGCAAAAAATAGTCTATCACTTGAGTCGCAGTCGCATTGGTTGGACCCCTCACGAAAAATACCTTTTTCTTTCGACTTACTACAAAATGTATCTACTTCCTTTGGCCTATGTGTTCAAATCCTTTCCATTCCACGTGCTTAAAGATGCAACCCTCGAACGCATCACTCGGTTTGAAGTCCCTAAAGGGCATATAGACCGAGAATTAGTTCGTCTCTTAAAAGAAGGACCCCACAAAAGCTTCTTCCCAAAAGGGGGGCTCAAAGATTCAAATTGGCAATTTGATTTGACACGACAGAACCAAAATCTGGTCGTCCGATTTATGGACCCCATGCTCGAACATCTCCGTGTCAACGACCAAGCCGTCCCCATTACGGAATATCAACAACTTCGCGTCGTGATAAACCGAATCAAGTCTGCGCTCCACCAACGATCCCAATGGTGTTGGAACACGCCTCGACATAGCATGCCGGTACCTGGACTCGATGATCAATTATTGACGCCCAAAAAAACATCTCCCATGGATTTATTTGCCCAGAAAATGGGCAAAAAAGACGATTTCTCCATTCAACGAAGAGCACGAAAAGGATCGGGTACTGTCCCAGCTTCCCCATACCACTATCCACTTAAATTGCTTAACAACAACGTAACCGAATCATTTCCTATCGACACAAACGCATCTTCAGATCCAACCCGCAGTGCACAAGAGCGTGACATGTGGCTGTATCTCAGTTGTCACTTTCCTAAATTCATTTCACATTATCTGGAAGGCTATCTACAGCTTGCACAAAACTATCAAAAAGCCATGCAGGTGTTTCGATATGCCACCCAATTTTTTCAACATAAACACGAAGCCACCCAATACCTCACATTTCTTGAGGGATTACCTGATCGAGTTGTGTTCGCCATGGATTATGCCAACCCTGATTCTGAATCCCGTTCCTTGAGTCAGTTTCGCTATGCGGTTTTACCGCAAGAAATCCAGCGCTATCAAAGAGAGAAAGGTGCCTATAGTGGCTTTGACACAGTTGAAACACTTTGGGCCGGCGCAGCCAAAATTAACTATGCTGCAACGGATTACGTCAAAGGATTAGAAAATTTTTATTTTAAACAGGTGAAGCAATCACTCCATGCAGGATTGATTGAAGGCAACTTATTATCTACCCAAAAATTGAAGGATGACCCCAAAGCCTTCTTCAGTCGTATTCACGCATGGATGAATAGCCGTGTTTCAAAAATAAAAGCGAAAGACAAACGTGTTCGCAAGTTTGACTTTTTGTGTTATCAAGATAAAAACATCTTCGCCCAACACGCGATTTACCAAAGTAAATTGTCATGCTCTATACAACGTCAAATTTCATTGCAGGCCATGTTGCAACTGACGCTTCTATCGTATCGAAAAAGC
>JAJCYS010000014.1 GCA_029262815.1 Deltaproteobacteria bacterium
AAGGGGTTAAAAAAATTAGAGGAAGCCTACAAAAAAGCTGCAAAGGAGATAGCAGAGTTAGAACGAAACAGAATCAAGCCAAAAGAAGAGAGTATTGAAGAGAAGTTGAGAAGAGAATATCCGAAGTGGCAAAAATATGACCATGTGTTTCAAAAATTGGATGAGTTAGCAAAAGAGAAAAATCCGAATCCATTTGAGGTAGTGGGGGAAATCAATGAGATTTTAGAATTAGCAGCGAATACTTTCAACGCATATGGGCAAAGAGGCGTAGATGGTGTGACATATGTTTTAAATAAGTTGGAATATTTTTACACTACCCAAGAGGGAATATCCAACAAGTTGCCATATACGGACGAGTTTGAAATAAACATCAGCACATCGTTTAACCATTACCCAAAGGGTTTATACGTCATGCATAAATTGAATGAAACGATGGCAATTGAATCCGTAGTGGGAGGTGTGTGCAACAAGAATCCAGAGCTATCAGAAATTTGTGGAAATGCGAAACAACGAATTAAAGAACTGCAATTTGGATATTTGGTTGCAGACAGATTATCGGGAGATAACAAACCAAAGGCACTAAACAAGCTGCTGGAAATCTTAGACCGCACGCTAAAGCTCATGCGAGGAACGGCAGAAGGGTTATGGAACGCTACAATAGATACGACCCAAGCGTTATTGGAAATGGCGAACATTCCAGAGTTTGTGGGTGGACTCTACAAAGCACTGAAACATTACGAACTAACCTGGAAAGCAATCACAGAAGGGGTATCTGAAGATTTTAAAACACTCTTATGGGGAGACCCCGAGAATCAAGGAGAAGTCCTAGGTCGGATCAGTTTTGAAATCATTACTATAGTAGCGACAGGCGGCATCAGCGGACTGGCAAAGTTGCCCACCTCAACAGTGAAGCTGTTACGTCAAAGGAAAGGGTTGGTGTACCAAGCGACCAAACGGGGTGCACTCTTTAAAAGTATAAAACAGTACAGCCAAGTGGCGCTAAAGTCAGGCGCGTTGACCCAAAAAGCAAACACAGGACTCAAGATCCTGAACCAATCTTCACCAGAGCTAGCAAAATCACTGGTGTTTAAGAAGGTGGATGATCTGGCATTGCCCAAGCATAAAGTAGGGTTTCTAGAAGAGCTAGCAGATATGCCAGATAGCATCCTGTTGAAGCATGAGCTCATGGGCGGTCATGCCATATTCAAACATGTGGCTGTGGATGATAATTTTCTTAGAAGTAGGTTTATAAACGAACAACATTTGAAAGTTTCAAGTAAGTATTCAAATCTTAAAATAGCTGAAGATGTAGTCAGAAAAACATTACTCAAAAACAAAGCTGAAATAACGAAATGGCTAGGGAACGCTAAAAAAGGTGCTATGAAAGATTTTGAATTTAAAGGGGGTAAAAAAATAGGATATGGCATAGTAAAAAGAAGTGGACTAGCTGAAGATATGAAAAATGCTGTGATTGTCTTAAAATCTATAGGAGATGGAAAATACAAAGTATGGACATCTTATCCTGAAAGGTCTATGAAGTGAGAGTAATTTTTAAAAATGAATGTCCTAAGCTTAAAAGTTTATTTGCTTGTTGGTTTTATGATTCTTCAGAATCAGATGAAGAAATTATAACTGAGTTTGTAGCAGTTTCTGATGAAGAGGAGTTAAACATCATTCTCTCTGAAGCCTCTAAAATTCTAAAATTAAAAGAACTGCCGTGGGATGCAATGACAGATGTTGCAAATCGCTATTTTGAAACTGAAAAAGAAACTCGTGTGTGGTTTGAGAAAATACTGGCTCTTATAAAGACAGAGTATGCCAAGCAACACGGAAAAAAAGATTTAAAATGACTAAAGTCAGCCAATATCTTTGTTTTTTTGTGAGTATGGTTTTACTCTGTAGTGCCTGTGCGCCTAACAAGCCTGTCGTTTTAACGCCAGAGAGTCAAAAAGAGCTAGACGATTTTCAAGCCTGGCTTAACAGTATGGATGATCGGAGTGAAGCAGCAAAAAAAGAAATTGATGCGATTTTGAAAAACGTTGATGAATTGCTTCAAGCTAGGAAAGAAAAAGAACGAAACCGAATCAAGCCAAAAGAGGAGAGTATAGAAGAGAAGTTGAGAAGAAAATACCCGAAGTGGCAACGATATGATTATGTCTTTGAGAAGTTAGATAAATTAACAAAAGAAAAGAGACCAAATCCGTTTAAAATTGTGGGAGAAATCAAAGAATTAAAAGAGATAGCTGTTGGTACTTACAAGGAGTATGGACAAGCAGGCATGGATGGGGTGAAGTATATACAAAGGAAGTTACATTATTTTTATACAACAATTGAAGGCGTATCGAATCGGTTACCACACACAGAAGAGTTCAAGCTAGATTTAATCATATCAAGTAGTGACTATCCAATAGGGCACAGGATCATATATGGATTGAATGAGACGATAGCAATTGAATCTGTGGTTGGAGGTGTGTGCGCCAAGAATCCAAAGCTATCAGAAGTTTGCGGGAGTGCAAAGCAACGAATCAAAGAACTTCAATTTGGATATTTGTTAGCAGATAAATTGTTATGGGATAGCAAACCCAAGGCACTAAACAAACTGCTAGAAGTTTTAGACCGCACGCTAAAGCTCATGCGAGGAACGGCAGAAGGATTATGGAACGCTACAATAGATACGACTCAAGCGTTAATAGAGATGGCGAATATTCCAGAGTTTGTGGGTGGGCTTTACAATGCTTTGAAGAACTACGAGTTGACCTGGAAAGCAATTACAGAAGGGGTGTCAGAAGATTTTAAAACCTTGCTTTGGGGAGATCCTGAGAATCAAGGAGAAGTCCTAGGTCGGATCAGTTTTGAAATCATCACCATCGTAGCAACAGGCGGGATCAGTGGACTGGCGAAGTTGCCCACTTCAACAGTAAATCTGTTACGTCAAACGAAAGGGTTGGTGTACCAAGCGACCAAGCGTGGTGCGTTATTTAAAAGCATAGAACAGTACAGTCAAGTGGCATTAAAATCAGGCGCATTGACCCAGAAAGCAAACACAGGACTCAAAATCCTGAATCAGTCTTCACCAGAGTTAGCCAAATCACTGGTATTTAAGAAAGTGGATGATCTGGCATTACCCAAACACAAAATAGGGTTCCTAGAAGAGCTAGCTGATATCCCAGATAGCATCCTGTTGAAGCATGAGCTCATGGGCGGTCATGCCATAGAGCGACATATCGGAAAAACAGTTGATGAACTTAAGAATAGGCTGAATAAAGAGCCAAACTTAACACAAGTAAGCTCGTTTTTAGATTTGAAGACGGCTGAATTGGTTGTTAAAAAAAATTTGAAAAATCATTTGAATGAAATTAATACATGGTTAGAAACAACTGATGCTAAGAAAATATATTTTGATTTAGATGTAAAACGAGTTGTGGGTTATGGTTTAAAAATAGAAAATCATGAAGCTTTTGATTTATCAATTGTTAGGGTTGTTTTAAAACGGGTGGGTAAAAAAAATATTATTTACTCACTTCTTATCCGAGATGAGGATTTTATGAGTGAGAGATTTGGAAAGTATTTTTATATTTATAATTTTTTTGGATCGTGGTTTTCTGATGATGGCTCACCTGATGAAACAATTGTTCATTGTTTTGTCAGGGAGGCTGGCAAACAAGAGCTAATAAAAGTTATAGAGGAAGGTGATGAGTTAATAAACTCATCTGAATTTGAATTAGAAAAATTTTCTTATGAGGCTAATAGAAGCTTTGCAACAAAACGAAAAGCTCTAGAATGGCTTAAAAAAATACTGAATCTTATAAAATCAGAGTATGCGAAACAACATGGAAAGAAAATTTAGTGGTACTGGATCCCGGATATTTTGCTACGCAAAATTCCGGGATGACAAATGAGATTGCTGTGCTAGGTGCTGGGGGGAAACAGGTGAGATTGCTTCGCTTACGCTCGCAATGACATATTTTGTTGTCATGCCCTACGCATGAAAGCGGGAATCCGACGAAGAAATCTAGTCTTTTGTGAAAATTAAGAGACCAACAAGATTTTCTGGTAGCTCACCTTGGCTGATGTAACCTTCTTTACGAACTAATTTTCTAAATGTCTGTCTGTCAAAACTGTCTGTTTTACGTTTACTGTTTCGTGCATACCCAGCCGTACGTTTTAAGTAATAAAACTGGTATTTCAATTGGGGTTGCAACATCTCAAGATTTGAATGGATGGTAGATAAAAATTCGCCAAAACGCTCGGCATCGATTGGGTTGTAGAAAGCATATCTTAGTGTGCCTCCTTTCTTTAGAGCACGTAAACCTCCAGTAATCATTTTTACCATGCCTTCACTATCTAGATAGCTGAACAACATATGACTCACAACCATATCAAACACCTCACTGTTTTTGAGTGAAACTGAAGGTGTGCCAAGTGGCTCTGCTTCGTAGAGGTTTGTTGCATCTCCTGAAAAGAGGAATTGCTTATACTTTTTGATATAACTTTTTAAGAACTCAATCCCATATACATCACTTTCAATATTTGAAATCTCTTGGTCGTAAACGAGGTCTAACCCATATGCGTCGATGCCATGATTTCGCATGAACGGCATCAATCCACTAGACCCCTCGCCAAGACTGAGTACCTTTTTGCCTTTGAGTGAATCTAGGGCAAGGTTAAAAAGTCTTTTTAGGTGTCGTTCTTCCAAATCTGTATATTGAGATGTAGCAACCAATTCATAGTTATTGTCATCAAGCGTAATGTGACGCAGATCGGCTTTTGGTGTGAATGATGATAGGCCAAGATTTTTTAGGACAAAAGGTGTGGGATAAAGATGTTCACCTGTGATGATTGGATCATGGCTGTTGAACGTACCGCCAACAGCAAGGTTCTGCTTGTTAGTTCCTTTGATGACCTTGACCGTGATTTCATCATTTTTTGTGATGTACGTGACTTTTGGCGTTGTAGTGCATCGAACTAAATTTATACACGTAAACAGAATGATAAGAATATTATTTAGCTTTGATCGAACCACCGCTCACCTCCAGTACTAAGGGGCCTAATCTACCAAATTCAAGTAATATGTCAATTGGATCTATCAATTTAGGTGTTGGATCCCGGACATTTTGCTACGCAAAATTCCGGGATGACAAGATTAGAGTGCTATGCTTGGCGAGGGTATTACAGTATGAGAGTGCTTCGTCGAATCGGAGCACAAGTGCCCTTGGTTCTCCTCGCAGTGACGTTTAAAATCATATCAATTCTCAGTGAGAATCGTATCAAAATGATATGATTCATGGCCATATGGTGATACTAAATTGAGTTGTGAATTCAGCGAGCCTTCTCTAGGCACCAATTAATAATAAACAATATTAGATTATAGACTTATTCATAAATGTCAACAGATGGATTTTATGTATATCTAAAGTCTCTACTTGCAAATACATTAATTGTCAGCGAACATGCGCTTATGACTCGGTTCTTGATCATACTCTTTACGTTTTCTGCCATCCCTCCATCAGGATTTACCTGTGTTCATGTTGTTCATTCCAGCCTGTTTGAAGGGCAACAAAAACCTACAAATTTTATCGAAGCATTTGAAATGCCACATGTAGACCAATCGACTTTTCTAGGATGGATCCAGGAGAGCCTACTATGTGATATTTGAGGTACAAGAAGCGCCAAAAAATAATATACACAATACTTACCCTCATACGATCTCACAGAAAACGACAACTACTGAGAAGTTAGCTGCACTCAAAAATATCGAGACCGATGAATTCTGGAAACCAAGCCCAATTCGTCCAAACACAGACCCAAGGCCAGTTACGTTTGCAGAAATCACCAATCGTGATCCTGACGAATTGATTAAAGTGACTCATGGCGGTGGGGTTAGATATATTCGAGATTTTTTACTTGGTTTTGAACCAGGATACAACCTCATGATGGGTGGCGTTGGCATCCAAGTGACGCCCGAAGCCCTAAATATGAGCCGTGCTAGGGATTTAGGGTATACAGAAAGTGGATTTCGTAGATTCGATCAAGGTGGAATTCTATATTTTAATGTACAACGGAAATTTTTAGATCGTGCTGGGGAGTTCAATATTTACTATGAAGCCGGATTCAGGCCGGAGTTTTTACCTCATATTCTCGATATCGAACTCTACAACACCAATAATCGAGATGTGATCCAGGCTAAAGATATCGCTGAATTTCAACGTATAGTCGTAGGGTATCCATTTGAACATGCCATGTATCCGTCTAGTCAGACGCGGTTTGATTTTGTTCATGAAACTACATTTGGAATCGAGAATCCAAACAAATATATTTTGTTCAATCGAGCACGACAAGCACTGATCCATGTGAGAACCGAAGATCTTTTTAGTATTAAAAATGATCGGCTTCAACGTGCACATGCCTGGCTTGTTCCAGAAGCTAATGTGTCTGATCTAAAACCTTTTCACAGTGCATATAGAAACCCACATATGGAAGGACAGGTAGGTTTGTCTCAGGGCCAAACTAAATCGGTCGTTTTTCGAGAATTGCCTTTTCGTCAAGCACTGCATGCCCTTGAGCAAGCACATAGGTTATACACCGTAGGACTTCAAGATATTCCTTATGTGGGTATCATGCCAATCCCCACTAAATATCAAGACGGAACTAAAGCCTACTTCGATCCCCAAGCATCAAACGCTCAGAGTGACCGATTGGTTTGGTTGGGGTCACTCAAAGTAAATCCTCTAGGATCCACACAATATATGAATGATTTGTTGAGAGATTTTTCACCTCATGACTCTATTGAAAAACGGGTCACTGCTGCTACGTATTACATGCATCTTCTGGGTTTGGGATCCGATGTTTCACCGACTCAATTTTTTGAAGCCAGTTACCAAAATGGTGATATTCCCCAGATTGGGTGGGGGCGCTTGCATTTATCTCATGGTGGTATTAAGCAGAGTGCTCTTTACCCCTTAAGGGAGTTAGGCCCCTCATTAGCTATGATTTCACCCGAGGTGTTATTTGGAAACGGTGTAGCTGAAGTTATTAGTATGAAATGGTCGGGTATGGACCATTTTCTAGATTATTTAGGCCATCGATCCAATAATAAAGTGGTCCAGGCATTAGATAAAAAAACATTTTTTCCCATGAATCGAGGGACGATTTTGGGCCGATATTACCGATTTAACTCCTTTGTGAACGAATCCGAAACGGCTCAATTATTTGAAATCCACCCCCATATCGAATGGGTCGGTACTAAGCGAGTGCTGTCTCCTTATACATTCTCTTTGGCTGATGGCTTAACAATGATACACGAATTTTTGAGCCCTACAGTTCTCAGTAATACCGTGTGGAAATCTGTCGACCAAAAAAGAATTCAAAATCGGATGTCTTATTTTGAATCATACGTAACCCATGAGGAACGTTTGAAAAAATTAAGCGAGATTGTAACCGCTCAATTGAAATTATTCTCTGAAGTCGCCCACTTGAACTTAGCAATTAATAGAAACATCTGGCGAATTGAGTCAGTTTATTCAAAAAATGATTTTATGAAATACGCAACAGAACTCAAAAAACTGATCAAAACATATGCTGCTAATTATTTAAGAGAAAACAAAAAATTGGCACAGGCATTTGTTGACTATGAATTAAGAATTCAGGAAGCATTCACGCACTCAATGGTGGGGTCCTACTAAATTATAGTCGGTATCAACTGCATTTTAGTAGATTAGGACTAGATTGCTTCGTCGGCTGCGCCTTCTCGCAATTGTAAAGGTTAGGTAATTCGTTGATAGAATTCGGAAGAAACTATTAACGGAGGACTGCTGGATGAGAGGACTTAGACCAATGAAGCAATCTAGGAGCTCAAAACTAAGGTTTGATGATATTCGGCTGTGGATTTTGGGCGAGAGTAAGATTTGACTGAGCTTGTTGAATACGTTGTGTGAGCTTCTGAATCTGAGCCTGCTTATTTCGTATCTGGGTGTTGATGGTGTTAATTCGAGCTCTAGCGGATTGGATTGTACGGTTATTTTGATTAACAGAATTTTGTGCTTCATTAATGGTACTCGCATATTTTGGGCCCGGGGGTATGGCTTTGAAGGGTAATCGATTGAGTCGATCTTGAAACAATCGAATGGTATTTTGCCAACTTGCATTTTGATTTTGCAAATTCCTGATTTGTGCCTGTAAGGGGGATGTTTGACCCCGTAATCCGTTAATCTCTGCTTGATACACGCGAATTTGGTTCTGATCATTTTGAATCTGGCTTTGCAGTTCATTAATTCGGTCTGTATCAGGTGTGGGATTTGGGCAGTTTTTTACATTGAGTAATAACCGTAGGGACTGAGGCGCGTTTAGGCTCTTATGATTAATATACAACCCTGGTGTCAGGCATTGTTCTTTACCCGTAAACTCGGGTTGATCAAATACGATGAGACGTGTATCTTCAGGAACAAATCCTAACGTGAATTGATCACCCATCTCCTCAGATAAAATGTTCAAATCATTCTGAATTACAAAGCAGGGGCCTTCTATTGTCGATTCACACAAGGTGACATGAGGTGTATCCGCATTGAGCAAGGCCTTCTTTGGTTTTTTGAATGTGATGCTGAGGGGGCCAGAGCTGATTTCAATTGGCTCTGCAGCCATAAATGATCCGTCGTTATTGAGCGAAAATGAACCATGAGATATGGTCGCTAGGTGTGTTTCTTCAGAGTATGCATCTAACATATGCTCTGAATCATGGTTTGAGAGCCTATAAAAGGCAACCTGTAATGGTAGATTTATGTTCTTAGGGAAAGGTGATTCAGAAGTCACTTTGATACATACAGATGTAATATCATGTTCGATCTCATGCTCAATCACTGGCAACTCAAATTTGGAAAATTGAAATTCAGTGACCACACCACTACAGCCTTCATCAGAAAAAATGGATACTAGGATATTGAAATTTGATCGAGTAAGTATACAGTGATTTTCTTGAGGGCAGGTGAGGTTAGGGTAGGTCAATCCGCCTTTAACATGCTGTTTCAATTGACAGGTCAGACCATTTTCAATACAGCTTGGACTAATAGATCTGAGTGGTGCAGAACTCTCCGATTCCGTGAAAACTCTATCCATCCATTCTACAATCAATGTTCTGTCTTTCTGGATATTTGAAATCTGAAATGTGAATGAGGGATTATCACGGGGTGACTCACCTAGAATTTTTTTATCTTCATAAATTCGACCCATGCAATTTTTACTAGGTTCGAGTTCGATTTGAATATCATCTCCTGGGATTATTTTAATTGTTTCTGAATCAGGCTTTATGTTGCCTGAACATTCTGCAACTCCACGTTGTTGGATGGTGACTGTGAGTTCAGGATTTTCAATGGGTTGCTCTTCAGCAGGTTTTTCTTTAGGTTGAGCTTCAGAAATTGGTATAGGTGTTTGTTTTCTGCTTTTTTTGCTCCCACCACTGCATGAAACAAATGTAAGCGTGAAAACAAGAAAAATCATAAAGTAGCGTAAAATACCCATCGAGTCTTTATCGACACATTAGAGACAATCTTGAGTGGATTTCATGTAAAGATGGTAAGGTGATTTACCGAGAGGGAATACATGGAGAAGCACATCTTATCTATTTTGAGTTTTTGCTTGTTATGTGCATGTACATCAAAGCCTGATGGCGTAAATCCAACCGTCAGTAAGCAAGTTAATGAAAGCTCTCAAAATACTTCGTCTCAAGAACTCAATGTTATTCCTTTAAGCAAGGCAGGGCAAAAATTTCCACGCTCTGGTTCAACTGCACGATGTTTTAATACTGATTGTTCTTTGCTAATCTTGCTACCAAATTTGCCAAAAAATAATAAAACCGGAAGCCCTTTCTTAGAAGTTGTAGATTGGAACGGTATGCTCAAGCATACGCTACGTTCGGAAGCTCCGATTCACACATTTGCTCTAACTAAAGATAAGGGAAGAATTTATGTAGCAACACTATCACGTGCTCAAGAAGATGATGAACAAGATCGTATAGTGATTGAAACACTTAGAACGGATAATATTTCTGGATCGTCAACACAGTTTAAAAAATTCGCTGAACTTTGGCATGATGACGTGTCAATCATTAATCAAATGGTGCTTCAAGCTAGAGGTGCACAGATATTCTTGTTATTTGAAAATAAATATATATTTAATTTTACCGAGGCTGGTGCAAGTAAAATTTACACTTCAAAATCTAGTATTTCAACGATTGCAAATCACTACCCCGAGCAGAATGAAGTAATTTTAGCCGAAGGAAAAAATTTTAAAAATTACAAATTTGAGGCGCATACGTCAAAAAGTTATCAAATTCACACAAGCAACATTCCATCATCAATCGTTGCGATTGATATGGCTAAAAATGGAAAATACTTTGTTGTAGCAAGTAAAAAAAGTCTTAATCTATACAAATGGGGTCGCACTCGAAAAGAGTTGCATTTTTTTCCAATTACATACACGAAACTCGATGGCGCCACCTCTATTACAGATGTTCGCTTTGTTTCAAATGATAGGTTCTTAATTTGTCTAAGTACAGCAATCAAAAATAAGGAGCCTGAAACAAATCTTGTGCTCATTGAGAAGAAGGGCGACAAATTTGTACAATCTAAAAAATGGAGCGCAAACGCGGTCCATATTTTTGATTCAATTTCTTCCAGTATGGTTTTAGTTCAGGGTCATGATAACAGCTATCGGACTATAAATATTTCTGATCAATCAGAACTCAATTCTTTTACTCCACCATTGTATGCTGATCGTATCAGTAACTTTGCAATGTACGACGATACGCTCTATGTTGCTTTAAATCATGGAGGCAATAATCTCCACCGATGGAATGTGAATACCGCCGATGGATTATCTCCACCTCATATCATCCCAATCAGGGGTGTGTCTGATCATGTAGAAAGTATGATAATCAACGACAATATAATGGCACTTTCCTATTCGAAATCTACTAATGAAGATTATTTTCCTTTTTGGTTCCTTGCGAGATCAGACTCGGAGAGCATACATTGGAAGATCGAAAAGAAATTTAAATATAATGACTATGAAAAAATGAGTGAAATCGACCTAGATGAGAGTGGCCAATGGGCCATTACGTATTCAAGTGAACCCAATCCATCTAATAATATTTGGAAACGACAAGACAAAGAATGGTTGTACGCAAATTTTTTAAATAAAGGAACAAAATTTTCATTTTCTCACAGTCTTGTGAAGTATCCTTTTGTTGCCTGGATACAGTACGAAGATGGGACGGCAGGTTATCCATCAGTTGTCATCAGAGCAATTGATGCTGATTCGCGTGATGATCCTTTGTTCTCACTTAAACTCAATCTGAAGAGCGAAGAAATATTTAGCTTGGATATAGATATGCAAGGTGATGACGCTAAATCATTGAAATTTGCTGTTGGCCACAAAAATGGATTCTCTATGTATAGTCTTCTTGAGCGAGACTGGATCCTTTCAACTTTATTTAGCAACCTAAATGTCACTCTTGTGGCATTTAGGAATAATATGCTACTAACGACTTTTAGTGATGGCACTGTTCGAATTTGGAAAACGAAGAAATCCGATGATGGACTGATAAAAGAACTAAAAACAAACTCTACTCAATTTCGAATCGATCCAAGCCACAAAAAATCTTTCCGAATTATAGGGACTAACGGTCAATCTTTCGAAGTGTTTGATATATTTAGCGTAGGTGAGGATAAAGTAGAAGTACGACGTGTCGGTTAATTTCTACTCATTTAAGGTACGAAACAAGGTCATATATTTTAAATTTGGGTAAGATACCCCCGGGTAAACCCGGGGTCCTTACCGTTACAGATTCAAACGAAGCTGCCCAAAACAATAGAACCAAAGTGAGTTTTATTTGGCCTCTTCTCTAGGGTCAGCCAAATAAATGGATACGCTGATATCCTGTTTGGTTTCTTTAGCGCGTAGTTGTATTTTCTTAAGATAGGAAACGAGATCATGAGAATCAAGGTTGAGACGATACATATTTACCTTATTGATTTTGTCAGGATTATTGTCAATATGACCTTCCATTAAAACAACGATGCGTGTCAAATGTCTTGATGCCAACATTTTTAGAAACTGATCTGGTGTCCCGAGTTCTTTTTCGAAATTTATAGAAGCCTTTGCCCATTTATTATCACCTGTCCATCGAAAATCATTACGATGGCCATTCAATGCAATGGCAACACCTCTGGCTTTTTTTTGAAATATTTTTTGATACCATTTCCCTTCCTTCATTCTATCAGCCCAAAAAACTGAATTTTTTACCACGCCTATTTTTGGATGGTCGGAATCCCAGTCATTCATAGGAAACAGAACTGTTGTATCAAATAGAAATTCAGTCCGGCTGCTATCCATTTTCTCAATGAATGGTATGAGTGCGGCAGGAGAGTGGCCATGGTCTATAAAAATAAAACTGGGCTCATCGTTTGGTGCAATAACCGTATCCATCAATGTGTTGTTAATTATCTCAATTAAGCCAAAATCGACATTTAAGTTGATTGAATTTATTTCAAATGTGTTATTTGCCCAATCATTCCATTCTTTATCCTGAATACGAATTTGCTCATCATCGAAAGGTAATTTTCTATGAATCGGTTTAAATGCGTTCGATATCTGAACAGACGCCAATTGACCGGCTTTCTTTGAAAATATTCTAAGCTCACGACGATGTGGTAAGTAATTATTTATGTGAATTTTCTCATTTACTAGTGCATTGGCCGATTCTTCAAGCCCCTTCATTGAATTTTCAAGCGAATCTTCATTGGGTTTAACCGGTTGGCGTTTTCTTTGATCCTCAAAATAATTTTTTCCGAGGTCTTCTTTAATATTTTGTATAATTGCTATATTTGATAGATCGTTAATGGCACTCTCAAATTCAAACATTTTCAGATAGGCAATTCTAAATTCATCAATTGTTTTAGAGTCTTTATCTAAAATAATGTAGGCCAGTATTTCACTATTTGATTTTTTTGAAATTTCTATATTCTCGGTGCCATATGAATGTGTTTTCGGTGTGAATGTGAACACATAACCTTTGACTTCAAGCAGAACCGTTTCTTTTGTCACATCTTGAACTTCTTTTACATTCAGAAGGGTAAACACATTCTCGCCAATTAATGCTTGCGCATTTTGGGCAGATAATAGACAAAAGACAACGCTTGCAATTACATAAAACTTAAATCGGAACATCAAAGACCTCTCATGTGTAAATGGAGGATAGAATTATATAATATTAATTTATAAAGTCAATAGAACTATTATTGAGTGGATCGCTGTCTCCGCGAGGAGAACCGAGGGCACTTGTGCCCGGGTTCGACGAAGAAATTATGGATGACCAACACTGAGAAATCGAGTACTGGTTAACTCATAAGTAACCTAATGAAAGGAATACTTAAATCAGGAGGTCATCCAATGGAAGATCATACAATGTATGTAGGAATAGATGTAGATGATA
>JAJCYS010000015.1 GCA_029262815.1 Deltaproteobacteria bacterium
ACTAGCATTATACTAACCAAGCCAACTGTGTCGTCAATCTCAGCCTGTAATGCATTAGAAGTAATTATCCCTTCTTTGTTTGGCTGTAAATAAACCACATCAAAATCTTTTTCTTCTAAATAACCGAAAGAAGCCAGAACGCATTTATGTTCAATAGAACTCGTAATTATTTTGCGTTTTTTGTGTGCTTTTAAGAAACGTCGCAATCCCTTTATGGCAAGGTTATTTGCCTCCGTTGCCCCAGAAGTAAAAACGATCTCATCTGAATCGGCACCTATAGAATCCGCAATTTTCTCACGTGCAACCTGCACAGCCTGATTCGATTGCCATCCTAAAATATGATCATTTGAATGTGGATTCGCGAATTTCTCAGAGAAGTAGGGCATCATCATTGCCATGGCCTTTTCATGCAATGGAGTTGATGCTTGAAAGTCTAAATAAATTGTTTTTTCATTTAACATATTGATATCGTTATTGAAATTGGATTCTAGGCCGTTGATCTCTTGCTAAAGATAGCAAAAACTGGAGAACAGTTCCAGCTTGACCTTAATTTAAAAATCCCTATAATCTTGTAACTGGAAGCACTCTCCAGATCGAGGATAACACATGAATCGCGGTTTACTTTATGAAGGTGATTTTCATCCCCAATTTTCGGGTCACGAAACCTTTCCTTTAAGATACGGGTGGTTAAAAAAAACATTCGATGCTGTATTTGAATTTGAAAAACAGGGGAACAAAGAAAAAACAAAAGACCTGTTTCTAAATGACGATGCCATAGCTCGTTTTGGTGTTGGCAAAAATATGGTTGCATCCATGCGCCATTGGGCTACTTCAGCCAATGTGATTAAGGATGAAAGCAAGAACATCGTAATAACTTCTCTAGCAAAGCGTCTCCTTAGCGATCATGGCCTTGACCCATGGATGGAAAACACATCCTCCATATGGGCATTTCATTGGCACATCGCTTCTAGCTCCACCAAGGCAACTTATATATGGCTCTTCAACCATTTCAATAATAATCAATTTGACCGTGGGATGATTACACAGAGTCTTCTCAGCCTTTGTCATAATCGAAACTGGAAAGCTTCATCTAATGCCACAATTAAACGTGATGTAGAATGCTTGGTCAGAGCCTACGTGAATAAGCCTTCCAAGTCAGATGAATTCGCGGAAGATCAAATAGAATGCCCTTTGGCAGAGCTTGGCCTCATACAACCACTAAGCCGCAACGACACTTTCCAAATCAAACGAGGAAATCAGCCATCCCTAGGAGATGGTGTATTTTTGTATGCTCTCGTAGATTTTTGGAAAAAATATACTAAAAATGCACGGACTTTAGCGTTGGAAACCATTACCTATGAACCTTGCTCACCGGGCCGCGTACTCTGCCTTGATGAAGATTCAGTGTCCGACCGCCTTTATAGGATTGAAAAATCTTCAAAGGGTGTTCTGACTTGGTCAGAAACTGCCGGGCTAAGGCAAGTCATTGCGAATAAACCACTCGACAATATTAACGAACTAAACTTCCTGAATATTGACTACGACCAAAAAGAAACAAAGAGGGTTGCGTAACATGATGCTTTCCGACAAGGTTAAAGTCAGCTCTAGATTTCAGAGATCAATTCGTATTGATTCAGACATGGGCGATGCTGAAGTCGTAAAGAGCTTTATATGCCCTCAATCTTCAGCGGCAATTATGATAAGCATGTCTAAAGGACGATCCCAGTCTGGTGAAGCTGCCTTTACATGGACTGGCCCGTATGGTTCAGGAAAATCAAGCCTTGCGGTTGCTTTGAGCGCACTTCTTGGCCGAGATAAGAAACTACACAAATTAGCAAAGAAAAATCTAAAACAAGTGGATGCAGAAAAAATCCTAAAGGGATTTAGTGTCTCTGGTAAAAAGGGATGGAGCTTTTTGCCTATAATAGGCTTCAAAGGATCTGCTGAAGAGGCCTTGCGTAAAACTCTTATTGAACAGTTTGATATCGGCAAGAAAGAAAGTAAGAAGCCTGTTATTGATATTGTTGGAACTATAGCTGAAAAGGAGGAGTGTGGCCTTTTCATCGTTATTGATGAAATGGGAAAGTTTTTGGAATCGGCGTCAGATGGTTCTTTTGATATCTTTTTTTTCCAGCAATTGGCTGAGCTAGCCGCTAGAAGCAATGGCAAAATTGTTCTTCTAGGAATCCTGCACCAAGCCTTCGCTGAATATGCTCGCCGTTTAACACGCGATCTTAGAGACGAATGGTCTAAAATCCAAGGCCGTTTTGTTGACATGCCTCTTAATGTGGCTGGAGAAGAATTGATTGAACTTGTTGGCCGCGCCATTCAGTCCGACTTTAAATCCTCAACGAACCCCAAGGTATGTAAAACTGTTGCAGAGCAAATTTCTAATTGGCGCCCTGTAAATACCAGTGTTTTGGCAAAAAGCCTCTCTCAATGCTGGCCCCTACATCCAGTAACCGCTGCCCTTCTTGGCCCAATATCACGCCGCCGGTTTGGACAAAATCAACGAAGTGTTTTTGGATTCTTGAACTCTTCCGAACCAAATGGATTTCAAGAGTACCTTAAAAATACAGATGCCAGAACAGATGATCTTTTTTCGCCGTCTCGGCTCTGGAGCTATTTAAAATCCAACCTAGAACCATCAATTATGGCTTCGCCCGATGGTCATAGATGGTCGTTGGCTGTTGATGCCCTCGCGCGGGCCGAAGCATTTGAGGCTGATCAAAAAACGCTAGACACACTTAAATGTATTGCTTTGATGGATATGTTTCAGGAACGGTCTGGCCTTGTTCCGGAAAGAACACTGCTTTTACAGTGCGTCCCTGGTCTAAATACAAAGAGGCTTAATACAATTCTAAACCAATTAGAATCGTGGTCTGTTCTGCTTTATAAAAAGCATAAGAAATCTTATTCGCTTTACGAAGGCAGCGATTTTGATATTGATGCCGCCATTGAAGAAGCCTACGACCAAGGACCACAACTTAATTTTGACCATTTACGAAAAGCTGCTAGTTTCCAGCCTATCGTAGCTAAGAAGCATTACCACCAAACCGGAGCTTTACGCTGGATGGATGTAGATTTGGTGCCCTCAGAACAGGCATTGGAAAGAGCTAAAAACTATCAACCTACACACGGTGCCATAGGCCTTTATATGGTAGTGCTAGGAGCTGAGGATGAAACCGAGGAATCTCTGGGAGAACTCTGTAAAAAGGCCTCAAAATCAACCAAAAAATGGCCTGTCATTGTCAGTGTTGCGAAAAATGCCTTTTTGATCCAAAGTTACGCCAAAGAACTTCAAGCGCTCGAATGGATTAAAACCCACAATCCTGCTCTTGGAGGAGATACAGTCGCTCGCCGCGAGGTAGAGTCCCGCTCGGCTTCCATGCGAGCCAGGCTAGAGGAATATTTGACAGAAACTTTGTCCGAAGCCAAATGGTATGACAAGGGGAAAGCTCCCGAAAGATTGAGCTTTAAAGCGTTGCATGTGCGTGCATCCAAAAAGGCTAACACACTTTATAAGCACAGTCCTTGTATTATTAGCGAACTGACCAATCGTATTAGGCCTTCTAGTAATTCAAATGCAGCGCTAAAGATTCTCCTGAGATCGATGATTGAGCAAAAAGGAAATGAACGACTCAACATTAAAGGTTACCCTGCTGAAGGAGGGCTTTACGATATTTTATTGGCAAATACCGGGCTTTATGATGGGGAAAATTTCGTAATACCCCACCAAAACGAAGATCCCTGTCATATTCTTCCTATGTGGGAAGCTGCTGACAACTACTTTGATAAACATCAGGATCGTCCAATAAGACTCACCGAGCTATATGGAATTTGGAGAGAACCTCCATACGGAGTCAAAGACGGATTACTATCCTTTTTTGCAGCCGCCTACATCATGACAAAAATTAATGACTACGCCGCATACCTTGAAGGTGTATACAGGCCGAGCATCGACTATCTTTTCATTGAAATACTGATGAAATCTCCAAAAGATATTGCTCTGCGACAAATGAACTTTTCAGATGTAGGTCAAAAGATTCTTGCTGGTGTTTGCAACACTCTCAACAAGCTACATAAAGACGAAACTCTACTTACAGAAACATCAGAACCTATTGAAATAGCAAGAAGGCTTGTGGCAACTGTTATAAACCTACCGTCCTGGGTGCTCCGAACAAGGCACCTTAGTAGAAATACGATTCGTTTAAGGGAGCTTATAAAAAACGCTAATGACCCAAATAAAGTTCTTTTTGATGACCTGCCTCACCTCTTCAAGGAACACGAAGACAATTTAAATAAAGGCGATGTGCAACCCATTATAGAAGAACTGGAAAAAGGTCTGATTGAAATGGTTGGTACTTACCCAACCCTTCTAAATGATCTTCGCAAAGAGCTAGCTGATGAGCTACAAGTTAATTTAAATGCAATGCTCGGATTGGAAGAGTTGAACATGCGAGCAAAAAACATCATGCACGTTTCTGGCGATTTTAAACTTGATGCCTTTGCTGCCCGTTTATCAAATTACACAGGGTCAAAAGAAGATATTGAGGGTATCGCTAGTTTGGCAACAGACAAACCAACCCACGACTGGATTGATTTGGATGTAAATCGTGCAAAACTGCGCATTGCTGAGCTTTCTCAACAATTTAATCACATTGAGGCATATGGACGTGTCCAGAACCGTGAAGATTACCGCCAAGCCGTTGCATTTATGGTCGGTTTGAATGGGAAACCTAGAACTTACGTACATGAATTCACGGTCAAACAAAATCAGCAGGAAAACGTAGAAAAAGTTGAAGATGTAATCCGGAAGGTTTTAAAGGAACATACAAAGACTAATCCAGAATTTCTTCTAGCAGCATTGGCAAATATAGGTGCTGAAATTGTAGAAACAAACTTCATTGAAACTGACAAGCAAACGCAGAAAA
>JAJCYS010000016.1 GCA_029262815.1 Deltaproteobacteria bacterium
CCTGTGCATGTGCTTAAATCGATCGACATCCCCCATTGGTGCCCCTCTTTTGAGTTAGGTTCATTCCAAGGGGACTTTATCTTAGACTTTGGCATGAGTTCATGCTTCTGAACAAAGTCCGGAGTTTTACGATACTCAGACAAACTCGCTTCCCGTACGAAAGGACGTTTACTCCATCCCTCTTTAGGCTCAAGCCGGCCATGTTCTTGCGTTGAGGCCAACGCATATTTTTTCTTTAATTTTTTAACTGAAATTCCTGTTGATTGATAATACGCTTCAGTCGCTTTGAGTGTATACGCATTAAATCCTGCGTCAGAGGCGAACCGACCAGTTTGTTGGCCATATCCTAATGGCATCACAAGTGCATCATCCGCCAATCCAGGCACAACAAAGACCGCTGTCTCCAAAGATCGCTTTCCGGCTGTCAATTTAATTAAATCGCCTGACTGAATTTTTAAGCTTTTTGCTGTTTTAGCATTCATGCACAGCGCATTATCCCAAGTTAGCTTTGTCATAGGATCAGGCAGCTCTTGCAACCATCCGTTGTTACCATATCGACCGTCGTAAACCGAGGCATCCAGATGGAAGTTTAACTCCAAACCTTTTAGCTCAGGAATTCTCTGGGTTTTCAAAAATTGTTTAAAAGTTGCGACATTTGACGCTGATGCAGAGGTCTGTATTTTAGATTTAGGTTTTGAAATAATGCCGTCGTGAATCCAACGACGCCATTTTTTTTCGAATCCGAGCGCGCCCATCTTTTGACGCCAATGGGTTTTCGTCCACGTGTAGGTATTTGTATGCTTGCCGAGCATTTTACTTATCAAATCAATTTTGGACCAACTCTTATATAGCGGCGCAATCAACGGCTGTTGCATACTTACAACACCTTCAGGTGTTTCGAGATCGCCCCAAATTTCAAACTCATGCGTCATAGGAATATGCACCGACGCAAGTTTGGTTGTTTCATTCACCCTTAAACTTAAGTGAATAGAGTTGGGCACCCGTTGTGCCAGTAACGTAGCAAACTCAGACTCAGCCGCAGCATCAAATGCGGGGTTGCCACCCAGCATAATCAACGACTGCACAGCACCCTGACGGATTCGCTTCACAAGCCCATCCAAAGAATTGGGGATTGGATCTGCAGCAACCAATTGAATACCACGATTGACATTGCCCAGTGCTTCGTTCAAAAGAAGGGCTAGGGCGTGAACCCACGGCGCTTGCCGCTCACCCACAACCAAAGCGCTTTTGCCTTTGTTTTGAGCTAGGTCTTTAGCCAACGTTCGTACCCATTTATCTTGTCCAAAGGAAGACCCTTTTAAATAAGCAGCCCATTCTTGGCCCAACACTTTTTCATCAACTAAGGCACGCGCTAGTGCAATTAGAAAAGGGCCTATTGCTTCACTTTTGAGTCTTAATCGATGGTCTGCCATCGCGCCTGTTGTAGAAAAATTAGGCTCAACCACATACAACCGATTCATACGGTCTGTTGGGTTCATAACCCGTCGACCCTCGCTAAATTCACGTGTCGTTGCCAAGCTGTTTTTGCTGGTACCCAAAATATCGGCATCAATAGAAACTATAGTGTTCACATGGGTCAAGTCAGTTGTAACTTCATGACGAGGAAGTCCTACAAGGGCCAATCCTTGTCTTTCATGCCACGGATACGCATGGTCATGCACAAAAAGTTCAGCCTTCGGAAATGACATCTGAAACGTACTCACCAGCGCTTTAAAAGAAGGTGACTGTTGATGCGTCATTAGGAGCGTGAGTCCAGCACCGTCGGTTTTTTTAGCCGTTTCAACTTGCTTCTTTAAATACGCCTCAGTCACATCCCATGTCGCAGGCTTGCCTTGAACCAAAGGCTGCTGACTGCGATCAGGATCATACAAATCCCAAATTGCACCCTGCATCCAAGTATTCGAAACACCCTTGCTCTTGGGATGACTCGGGTTGCCATCTACACGGGTAGGTCGACCCTCATGACTCTCAACAAGCACACCGACCACATTCGGCCCAGCTTGCATTGAAGTCGCAAAATAGAGGGGTTTGCCAGGAATGGTATCTTCAGGTCTACGCGTATACGGCAAAATCTTTTCTGCAGGTTTTCGTACACATCCACTCAGTGAGGCCAACCCGCCTGCTGCCATAGATGTCCCTAACAATTCCAAAAAGGTCCGTCGACTTAACTTTACACCCGCCCATTCTTTTTCTTTTATCTTAGAAACAGGCTCGGTGACGCCACCTAGTCCTTCGTCAATACTACGCCAATGGCGTTTCGTATTTTCCATCACCCCTTCACTTACCGATGACATGTTGAACAATCCACTTTTGGGTTTACTTGTCTCAATCGATGTGGATCTTTGGCCGGATCATACCCAGCTTTTTTGGGATCCCATCCTAAATCTGTCACTTTATCTAGAGGCCTCAAATTAGGGCCTGGATTTCGATGGCATTCAAGACACCAGCCCATGCTTAAAGGCTGATTTTGTGTCACAACTTCCATTTGATCTACACGACCGTGACAAGATACACAACTCACCCCAGCTGAGACATGAATACTATGGTCAAAATAAGCATAATCAGGCAGCATATGTACCCGAACCCATTCAATGGGGGTATCTTTTGCAAAACTTTCTCTCACAGGAGATAGTTTTGCACTTTCGGGCAACACATAACTATGGCAAGTCATGCAAGTTTCAGTAGGGGGTATCGAAGCTTGTGCAGCATTCTCAACCGTGTTGTGACAATACCGGCAATCCATCCCTAAGTCACCCGCATGTAATTTATGACTAAAAGGTACTGGCTGAACTGGGGCATACCCCACATCAGTGTACTTAGGTGAAAAGTAATACCAAATAAAAGCAATACATAAGACGACACCTACTGAAATACATATGCCCAGCAGTATCGGTACCTTATTCGCCCACTTCGGAAAGATGTTAGACACGCAAGTCCCTTTCAATCAAATTTGCTTGTCAAAAAAAAAGCGACCATTTTTACATTTACTTATGTTCAGAGCTGACTGAAGCTTTTGGGCTTCCCTTAGCTCAGCAGGTAGGCTTTATTAATGCAAATAAACCCATACCCGTTCGATCATCCCTAACCTATCACCGGCCCAAGTTCAGGTAAAGGATTTTTCTGAACTTATCGAGAGCGCTGCGTCGCTTGTGAAATTCTTACTGCAAGGGCGAACATAATCAAAGCAAATCCACCCAGTACGCCCACACAAAGTCCCAACGATGGCTCACCCTCAATCACACCACCCCAAAAACTATGCTTAAGACCTCCTACTAAATAGGACATAGGATTTAAGCCCATGAGAAATCCTAAATATTTACCCGAAACAGGAAAGAGAGCCCCTGACGCCGCCCACAAAGGCAACAACACAACACTCATTACCCCATGAAAGGCAGCTGTTGAATTCAACACCCATGCCAAGGCAAAAGTTAAACATGTCGTACCAAAAGCACCCATCACCACGACAGCCGAAAGTAAAGGCCATGATATATGGGCGGTCGAAACATCCGTGACGGGTATTAAACAAACCAGTAGCCCTACCTGAATACATGTAATAGATACAATACCCAACACTTTTCCCAATACCAGCGACCAACGGGGGCCTGGCACAATCAGCATGGACTGCAAAAACCCGCTTTGTCGATCTTCAATCAAAGTCATGGAACCAAACAAAGAGGTAAAAAGTAAACATAAGGCGATCATACCGGGGAAAAAGTAAGTCAACGCGTTGAGTGACGTCTGCTCAGGTCTCATAACTTGAAACACATCAGCCATACCAAGGCCTAACAAAGTCCAAAAAATAATGGGTTGAAGAATCACACCCACCCAGCGTGAAAGCTCCTTGCGTGTACGCAAAAGCTCTCGCCACCACAACACACGAACCACAGCGATGGCATACATCATTTTGCACCGGCCTCTTGTCGTTCACCCAAAGGTTTGCCTGTAATCTTCACAAACACATCAGCTAAGCTGGGAGATTTCAATCGAATCGATGATATTGCAACCTCTTTTAGAAGAGGAAGGATCTTCGGCAATAATAGATGACCCGCTTCACACTCTAAATAAACGGACCGCCCGCTGTGAAAGCTCCTATTTGACAGGGTGTCTTGTAATTGACGTGATAAAGATTCAGGTTGAGTGGTTTCCAACTCCACCAAGTCATGCGAGACCCTTTTTCTGAGTTCATCGGGCGATCCTTGTGCAACAATACTTCCTTCATCAAGGACAAAAAGATGATCGCACCGCTCGGCTTCATCCGATCGATGGGTTGCCAACAGGATAGTCACATTTTCCTTATGCTTTTCTAATCCGTCCCAAAAAAATCTAAAATGATGTTCGTCCAACCCTACGGTTGGTTCATCCAAAAAAAGCAGGGTAGGTTCCGGCAATAATGCTCTAACTAAGTCCACACGCCTTTTTAATCCAGCTGAAAGATGGCCCACAGGATCATTTCGCCTGTCTTGCAACCCATGTTGAGACAACATCCTATCTATTCTCTTTTGCACATTTGGAATTTGATACGCCCATGCCGTCAAGCGCAAATTTTCCTGTACGGTGAGTTTGTCATCTAAGCTGAGGTTCTGAAACACCATGCCGATGCAGGCTTTTTGAGATCGCGTGAGCTGAGTGATTGGTTTTCCAAAAACAGTAAGCGTTCCTAGCCGAGGCGTCAACTCTCCAGCTAAAATCGACATGACAGTCGATTTCCCACATCCATTGCGGCCTAACAAACCACAGATGGAACCTTTATGCACATCTAAAGACAGGCCATTCAACACGGGTCGACGGTCATAGGCAAACCACAAATCGGTCAAGGTCAGGACAGACACTTAGAAAACCTGATCCAAAATCAGTCCCAATACAATAAGAGGCAAATAAACCAGAGAACTTCTAAAAAAATGTCGTGCCCACACCACAACCGGTTTATCTGTAGTCCATCCTTTTACAGCATAAACCAAATAAAGTAGCCCAGCACATGCTGCACATATGCCGTAGGCCCAACTTGCAACATCATAGGTGATCAGTAAAAAACTCGTACCGATCAGAGCGAGCGTGTACATCAAGGCTTGCCATTTGGCGACCTCTATACCCCACGAATGAGCAACCGTTTGGATACCTGCTCGTTGATAGTCCTCGAAGCAATAAATTGAAATGGCCAAAAAATGGGGCATTTGCCAAAAAAATACGATCAAAAATAATATGTTTCCTGCTGCACTAAACTCGCCGAGCATCGCGACCCACCCGATCAACGGCGGCATCGCGCCGGGCACAGCACCAATCACCAAGGCCCAAGGCGTT
This sequence comes from Deltaproteobacteria bacterium, assembly GCA_029262815.1. Lineage (GTDB taxonomy): Bacteria > Bdellovibrionota > JAJCYS01 > JAJCYS01 > JAJCYS01 > JAJCYS01. The sequence continues at coordinate 5,320 of JAJCYS010000016.1, forward strand.
ACACGTTTTAAAGGCGTGTAGAGTGCCACGTAGAGTCCCCAACTTATGACTGCGAGGCCCATCACAAGACCATCATCTAACACCCAAAATCCGAGTAAACTCACAACGCCTAACACAATCCCCAACCCCAACGCACTTCGAGCCGACATACGCCCAGATGGCAAGGGTCTATTTCGCGTACGTGCCATGAGCCCATCTGTTTCTCGTTCAAGGTACATATTAAAGACATTCGCTGAAGCGACGATTAAAGCGGTTGCAATCATGGTCAAAAGTGCTCGAAATTCATCGAACTGTGGTGCTAGCGCCATTGCGCCACCCGTCATGACCAAAACCATAAAAACGATTCTTGGTTTTGTTAGCGCAATTGCATCTTGCAATTTAAACTCTTTCATACCTTTGACTCCTCTAACCTATCTTGGTGGCCATGCCCGATTCGCAACAAAACCAACACACATCCTGTCAACAACAGGACTGCACCGGCCAGATGCGCGACCACTTGCCACACCCCAATATTACTCATCACTGTTAAAAATCCAAGCATCACTTGTAATACGACCAACCACGGCAGACTTAATAGCAGCGCTCGTACCCCATTCGAACCGATCGTTCGAACGTAGGGGGTCACTCTGACACACATCACAACAATGAATAATGCCACTGCATAGGCTAAGAAACGGTGGAACATATGTAAGTGCCCGAGACCATGAGTCGGCATCAACGCACCTTGACACAAAAAAGGATCAAGGCCACATATTCGGCCTGCATTCATATGGCGTACCAATGCGCCGATTAACATTTGAAGAAATACAAAATGCGTCCCCGCTATCAACCACCTGCGGGCTGAAGCATAAGCAACATCTTTTTTTCGATCCCTTACTGATACTCGATCTCCTTGCCACAGTTTGAAAGCAATGAGCACGAGTGTTAAAAAGAAAATGATTGAGAGGCCAAAGTGCGCAACTGAGACCATCGTAGGTAATTGATACAACACAGTAAGCCCACCGAGCACTCCTTGAACAATAACCATAAATAGTGCACCCAATGTAAGAAATCGTATGGCTCGAGTGACGGCTGGACTTGCCACAAGCACCCAAACACACAAAATAGTAGTCAGCGCGCCTACTAATGTAGCCATCAGGCGATGTGAATGTTCGAAAAACACCCCTCCGGTCATCTCTGGATAAAATGTGCCAAAGCAGTTGGGCCAATCAGGACATGCGAGGGATGACCCCGTAGGATTCACCGTTCCACCGATAAGCAATAATAAAAAAGTGGCACCTATTGTTACACATGCCAATATAAAGAGACCTGTTCGATTTTGACTCATAAATAAGGATCACAATGTTTTGCTAACGCTCGGTATGCAATCGTGCATACTTTCTTCGTATAGCGGTTTTTCTTTTTTCGTTGGCACACCGAGTACCCAAATCGCGTAGTTCTTATATCTTCTTTCTTTAAGGTTTTGCAATAGCCAGCTCGAGATTTCCCTGATAAGCAAGATTGCATCAATACAGGAACTGAGGCAACACATAAACTCTTCATCGCTTTACAGTGAGGGGCCCAGGCTATCAGTTCATCTAAACACTCTTCTACGGTCAGGGTATTCCCGATTTGAAGTAAATGGGTTTTTTGTTGAGTAATATCGAGATTTGAGACCTTCAGATTGTAATAAACGAGGGACCCTAGCCCTACTGAAATCAGCAGTAAGGTCACAACTATTTTTAGCCCATTTGTCATGCTTATTCTCGTCTATCTACACCCATGGTATTTTGCTGAATATGGAACCAAACAACTTATTCACTCACTTACCTGATCCCTCGAAAGCAGAGATATTTGAAGATCTCCTCAAGACATCCCATTTCAGGGTAGAACGTATCACATCTCAAGGCCAAACGACAGATTCCTGGTTTGATCAGGACACCCATGAGTGGGTTGTTTTACTAAAGGGAAAAGCAACCCTAGAATTTGAGCAACCCCCTAGTTTAGTTACGTTAAATCCTGGAGATTATATTCAAATTTCCGCCCATGTGAAACACCGCGTCACATGGACAGACCCTAACCAAAAAACAGTATGGCTTGCTATCCACTTCAATGAAAAGGAAGATTGAGAAAGTCGCGACTTGAATTCGACCCCTTCTTTCTCGTCTATACCCACGCCTTAAGTATTTTCCGTATACGCCGAATAAACCTATAGGAGATCAAGATGGGTCGTGTATGGAGTGTATGTGTTATTAGTTTATTGTTTTTTGGATGTACATCAACGAATCGAACCAACCCTCACAACGAGATTGCGGGCGAAGAAGCACGGGCAATACAATGCCTGAATTCTGACGACCCCAGTCAGTGTGGATCCGCAGGATATACCCCACTTGAACCGGGATACTATAGAGCGGCTGATGAATTCACAAATTTACCTAAATTTTCAGAAGAGCCACCGCCCGTTTATTTTACGGATTCAGAGCCTTTGCCCCTGTTTTAGAGGAGTAGTACATCGTCAACGCTGACAACTATAGGGCCATCGGAGAAAGTCACATTCAGACGCTCTTTGAGCTTAACCCCTTTGGCTTGTGTCACAATCTGTTGCCCCTTAACCCTAGATACTAAGGCGTACCCCCTTTCAAGTACGGCTTTGGGATTCAGGGCCTCTAATGCTTCCAATAATCGCTGGATCTTATTTTTTTCGAGCTGAATCAAATCGCCCATTGCGCCATGAAGCTCATGCAGCTTATGTTCAAGCACTTGTTTCTGAAGCTCAATACGATGTCTGGGATGAACCAACTGATGAAATAAAGATTCTAAATGTTTTTTTTCAGATGCAAGTCGACCCGTGAACAAGTCATCCAATCGATGTCGGCTTTGACGTAAGTCATCTGACAACTCTTCATACACCGGCACTACGCATTCCGCTGCAGCAGAAGGTGTGGGCGCACGGAGGTCCGCCACAAAATCGCAAATTGTAAAATCAATTTCATGTCCCACGGCTGACACAACAGGGATGTCGCACTGGAAGATAGTCTCTGCAAGTGTCTCATCGTTAAAGCACCAGAGATCTTCGATGCTTCCCCCACCACGCGTCATGACAATCACATCCACATGTTTGAGACGTTGAGCCGTACTCAAAGCCGAAATTAGGTCCTCAGGTGCATCCTTTCCTTGTACGGAAGCAGGATAAATTTCGATGGGTAGTGTAGGAAACCTTCGGGAGACAATATTCAAAAAATCAGCTAAGGCTGCAGCTTTGAGCGATGTCACCACGCCCACACACCTTGGCAACTTGGGTAAGGGCGTCTGCTTATCAAACCACCCTTTCTCAGAAAGTCGTCGCTTGCGAGCCTCGAATTCTGCCTGTAAGGCTCCATGGCCCACTTGCTCGGCAGCAGACGCTATTATCTGATAGGACCCTTGAGGTCCGTACACAGAAAGCTTTCCTTTGACGATGACTTCAATCCCATCTTGCCACTTAAAATCTGGAGCCAATCGACTGGCTTGATGCCGAAACATCACACACTTGATCTGTGTGTCTTGATCCTTCAGTGTGGCATAGATATGGCCTGAGCCTGGTACACGCACGTTGCTCAATTCACCTCTGACCCAAAATTCAGGAAACATTCCTTCAAGCATTTCCTTGATTGACAGCGTTAGCTCTGAAACACTTAGCGGTCTGTCTTTTGCATTATTTTCACAAATAGGCTGTAGAGTCATAAGGTAAAAGTCCTCAAAAAATTATATTATGGGTGCTTCTGTCTAGAAAAAGCATATCCCTGTCCCAGTTCCACAAGCTATAGTGAAACCATTATGAAGGCCATTATAGTGCTCTTACGCTGGATCGTGGGAACATTTCATAAGCTACTGAATTTATACCCTTCTCCTGAAGGCGCGCACACTCTCTTTGTCCGATGTGCCACTTGGCCTATACTAAAACCGTCTCTCATATGGCTGTTTAAAAAATGCCAGACACCCAATCCATCACCTAAACCCATCCAGATTGAGGGCCTTTGCCTGGAACATCCCTTTGGGGTCGCCGCAGGGTTTGACAAGAACGGTGTACTCATTGAAATCTTAGACGCGTTGGGGTTTGGATTTATTGAAGTAGGCACCGTTACACCCAACCCACAGATAGGGAACCCCAAACCTCGAATCCACAAATGGCGAAAGAAACAGATCATGATTAACGCAATGGGATTTAACAATGATGGCATCCTAGCCATGAAAAAGCAGTTATCATCTTTGCCTAAACCGTTACTCAAGAAAATATTGGTCAGCATAAGCAAAAATAAAAACTCACCTGCTTTATTGGCTGATTTTGGAATCGGATGCCGTGAGGTGTGGCATTTGTGTGGCGGCATCACCGTCAATCTCTCTTCACCAAATACTCAAGGGCTGCGTGGGTTTCAAAGCAGTGAGGAAATCAGTGCTATTAGCGATTGCTTTAAGAAACTTCAAGATGAGTTTGGGCCTACAGCGCTTTACACCGAACCTCGTACACCTGCTTTATTTTGCAAATTGTCACCCGATTTGTCCGACGATCAACTTAAAGCCTGTTTAGATGCTCTACGTGATTCCGCATTCTCTGGTGTTATTCTTACAAATACGACGATTGATTTAGGTGAATTCAAAACCACACATACGGGGGGCTTAAGTGGCCGTCCCCTAAAAGAAAAAGCTGATCGAATATTAAAATTGGCAACTCAGCACACCCGTGGCACTTTGTTTACTATTGGCGTGGGTGGCATTTTATCTCAGCAAGATGCGTCAGATAAATTCTCTTCAGGTGCTCGAGCCATCCAACTATACTCAGGATTGATTTTCAAAGGCCCCGGATTATTGTGGCAACTCACAGATTCGGCGTTTGAAACTGAAAGGTGTTCATGAGATTAAATTGGTTTTTGTTCAAAAAATTTATGCTTAACCGAAAAGGAAATCGGTACCTCTCTTTGATTTCTTTATTTGCCATCATCGGATTATCTTTGGGCGTATGTGCACTCATCGTTGTGATGAGCGTCATGAAGGGATTTCAACACCAAATCAAGTCGAAGCTCAGAAACATTTCACCTGATTACCTTGTGACCTTAAATCAAAGGCCTTCGGCACTTGATTTACATCGATTTCGTGAGGCGTTGTCGCCAAAAGACCAGCTAATGCATACGCTTACGATGAAAGCGTTGCTCATTCATAAGCCACTTGGGCAAACGGCTATGGACTTTCGAATCGTTGATGAGGCCTACTACAGCAAGCTTAGGCCATTTATGTCACCAAAAACACGAGACCCTTCAGTTGTCATAGGCGCTGAAGCAGCTAGACGGCTCCTACTCGCCCCGGGTGATCAGGTTACATTTTTATTGCCTGGAGTATTCGAAGATCCGCTGAAACTGGTCCCCAAAAAAATCACACTTAGAATTGGCGCTATTATTCAGACAAAAGTGTATGCCGTCGATGAGCACAGTGTCTTCATTCCAAGCTCTGTTCTGCCGTTTAACACGCTGCCCAGTTATTTTGAACACGGACTCAATATATTTGGTAGCCCCCAAATATCTACACTTGATTCTTTCAAATCGCATCCTAAAGTAGTTTCGGTTCAAGCCTGGGAAGAACAAAACAAATTACTCTATTTCGCTTTATGGCTCGAAGCACTTGCGATGAATATTTGCTTAACGTTGATTATTCTTGTTGCACTCAGCAGCATCATGTCGTTGTTGTACATTTTCTTTTCGGATCGAAAATTCGCACTTAGTATTTTGATGTGCCTTGGCTTATCGCCTTATCGGTTATTTAAACTATCCGCATCATTCGGGGCTATCATCGGCGTCATCGGCGTTGCTTTAGGCTTAGCTATGTCTGCTATACTTCTCACATTCCTCCACTACTCGAAAACTCCTTGGCTCCCAAACATTTATTACAATCGACAATTTCCTGTCCACATTGATCCAGTCTTTATTCTCATTGTTATCGTCGGAAGCTTCATTGCTTCATTGGGTGTCAGCGCATGGGTATCGAGAAGTATTTTAAAGGAACGTTTACTGGACCACCTGACGGATACCCCCGTGATTTAAAGCCCTATACCAAAAACTGTTTCCAAAATAAGTTAGATAGTTTTTGGGCTTTAGTTTCAACCAAAAAACAACAACCCCCTTTTGTAAACACCTGCATTTGGACTGTTTGCGCCCGTGCCTGGTTCGACACCCCATGACTCCACCCATTTAAAATGTGTTTCTTCAAATTATATTCAAACCCCGAAAGCGTGAGGCACGCGGGTTGATGGCATAATGGATTTGAAAATACGCTGCAGTCAGTTGACTTGGAGAGCTGACACGTAAATCTATCTCGTATGAAAAATTGTTGATGAATTTTGCCCACTAGCCAAATGAGATCCCAATCATTTTTTTTTAAGAGGCGAAAGCAATCCATCACGTTTGAAAAATGATGGGTCTGCCGCCCTTCACTCATCCCAAATACAACCAATCGACGCCCCCGATTCTTTTGCTTTGAAGCCATTTCAAGCGCAGCGGATCCATCCGAAAAATCTTTCCTCTCAGAAAAAATCGTTTTTTGTTTGTCCGGCATCTGCTCTATTTTTTTTAAGAGCCGCCGAGGTAAAGAATCTAAGTCGCCCAAAAAATGAAGTTTGTCACAAGATGAGAGCCCCGAATCGGGTAGTACACTCAAACCTCCATCTACACAATAAACATTTTTTGCTTTTTTGATCAAAGCCATCAAAGGCATAGCTGAAGCCCATTTCAGATCTATGCAACTCCCAATTACAACATCAACCTCTTGCTTCATCTGCCCCTTATCATACATAAATGATAAAATATATGTTATGGCTAATGCATTTCGCACCCTACTCCTCTCACTTACATTTGCACTTTTTCTCACCGGTTGTAATGCGCGAAACCTCCATTTTATAGGTGAAAACGGCCAATCCCCCCTTACGTACCGCACTTCACAATTGCCCGAATATGAACTTCGTTCAATTCTGGCACGGTACAATATAGACGTCATCATCAACTTGTGGGGATTACGAAAAAAGGATACCCATCGTTATCTCAAAGAAAAAGCCGTGGCCAAAGAACTTGGTATCGAATACCACGATATGCAGTGGAGCTCATTTCGATACCCCTCCAAGGAGATTCTTCTGGCGTTCATCGAAGTGTTAAATCTCATCGTGGAACGCGACATGAATCTACTTATCCATTGCAAAGGCGGGATTGATCGAACGGGGTTAGGGTCTGCGATTATCAGACTCGTGATGTATAATGCATCGCTCAAAAACGCCATTACGATGCTCGATCCAGAATATGGGTTTTCTTGCTTCAACAACTGTGAGCTCAAAGTCGTCATTCTTCCCTATGCAAACTTTGAAGCCATTCAAACGTTTGAAGAATGGGTCAAAACAAACTATACCCCTGTATTACCTACGTTCGGATCCTACGAGCCTCCAGAATCCATTGATATTGCAGCAACAACATATATCAAATTATTTCAAAAGTGAGTACGAGAATGAGATGGGGAAGCACCCTCTTTGTTTCAATTCTATTGAGCAGTTGTAACCAAATCAATTTTCATCGTATTGGTGACCCCAAAGACACCCCAGCCGCATATCGCTCAGCCCAACTGAACCCCTATGATTTGCGATCTTATGTCACCCGCCACCGAATCGACACGATTGTCAATTTTTGGGGTTTTCAGACCGACCCCAAAATAGAATATATCCTTGAGAAACAGATAACTTACGAGCTAGGCATCGAGTATCACGAGTTTTTAATTCGAGCTCAAAGCCAATACCCCAGCAAGAAAATCGTCTTAATATTGATTGATATTATTGAAACCGCAAAGCTGGAAAACCGAGTCATTTTGTTCCACTGCAGAGCAGGGTTTGATAGATCGGGGTTCGGAGGTGCACTGGCCAAGCTGATTTTACATAACAAATCTGTCGTCAATGCCCTTACGATGCTCTCCCCAAATTATGGATATTCTTGTTTTGAGCGTTGCTTGTTTAAAGAATTTATCCAGGCATATCAACCGTTTGAACATCACTTAAGTCTCAAAGAGTGGGTCATGCAGCATTATTCACCTGAAGGGGGTGGCGTGGGTCAATACCAACCTCCCAGCATAAAATGAACCACGCTTTGGCATTGCCTCTTACAGGTTGATTTTCGTATAGTAGGTAACCATGTCTTCAGACCAGTCTCATATTCGAAACTTCTCCATCATCGCTCATATTGATCACGGAAAGTCCACATTAGCTGATCGCCTCTTAGAACAAACCAAGGCAGTTTCACATCGAGAAATGAAGGCCCAGCTCTTAGACTCAATGGACATTGAGCGTGAACGCGGCATTACGATCAAAGCCCAAACCGCTCGCATGCATTATAGTTTAGAGGGTCAATCTCATATCCTGAATCTCATCGACACGCCCGGACATGTTGATTTCACATATGAAGTTTCAAGGTCTTTGGCAGCGTGCCAAGGCGTCTTATTAATCGTTGACGCTTCACAAGGCATCGAAGCTCAAACTATTTCTAATACTTATTTAGCCATCGAGCAGGGCTTAGAGATTATCCCTGTAATTAATAAAATTGACTTGCCAGCCGCTGATCCGGATCGCGTCAAAAAAACGCTCGAAACAGATATCGGTCTCGATATTGAAAACACTATCTTGGTGAGTGCCAAAGAGGGAATCGGCGTCCCGGAATTATTACGGACCATTGTAAAACACATCCCTGCTCCGTCTGGCGAAACTCAGGCCCCTCTACAAGCACTCGTTTTTGATGCCTGGTTTGATGTCTATCAAGGCGTCATTGCACTTGTCAACGTTGCACATGGCACATTGAACAAAGGAGATGCTGTCTACTTTGTACATTCCAAAACAAAGTATGAAGTACTGAAATGTGGGTATCTGACACCCAAAATGGTTGAATCCAAAGGGTTGAAAACCGGAGAAGTGGGGTTTGTGATTTGTGGGATTAAGGATATCCACGATATTACCGTAGGTGACACCCTCACCCATCTTCAGACTTCAAAGGTTAGCCCACTTCCCGGATTCAAAGAAATTCGGCCCGTCGTTTTTTCGGGTATTTTCCCAACAGAGGCAAGTGATTATAACAATCTCCGCCACGCCCTTGAAAAACTCACCCTAAACGACGCAGCCTTGAAGTTCGAACCTGAAAATTCAAATGCCCTGGGCCTTGGATTTCGCTTGGGATTTCTTGGGTTACTCCATATGGAAATTGTCCAAGAACGCCTAGAGCGAGAATACAACTTAAACCTCATCACAACGGCACCATCCGTCATCTTTGAACTGGTCCTGAACTCAGGCAAAGAGTATCAGATAGAAAACCCATCTCAATTCCCGGATCCCCATGTGATCGAAGCTGTGCGAGAACCCATCGTAAAAATGAGTATTTATACGCCAAGCGTTCATCTTGGCAACGTATTAACACTGTGTGAGGAAAAACGAGGAAGACAGCTTAAAATGGACTTTCTCAGCCAATCCAGAGTATTACTCGAATATGCTATGCCGTACTCCGAAATTATTTTAGATTTTCATGACAAACTTAAAAGTGGCTCCAAAGGCTATGCAAGTATGGATTACGAGCCTCAGGGGTATCAAGCCGGCGACATGGTGAAACTCGACATCTTACTCAATGCCGAAGTGGTTGATGCCCTATCTGTCATCGTCCATCGAGAAAAAGCGACCGCGATGGGTAAAGCCCTTTGTAAGCGATTGAAAGACGTCCTATCTCGCCAAATGTTTGAAATTGCTATACAAGCTGCCATTGGAAAGAAAGTCATCTCTCGTGAAACCCTCGGTGCCATGCGAAAAGATGTGACTGCAAAGTGCTACGGGGGTGATATTTCTCGAAAAAGAAAGTTGCTTGAAAAACAAAAAAAGGGTAAGAAACGTATGAAGCGTGTCGGCAAAGTAGATATCCCCCAAGATGCCTTCTTAGCCGTTTTATCCTTGGGACGAGATGACAAATAAGGTTATAACTCAATTAAACCAAGTCACCGATCTACCGCTACCGCTTTTCCCTTTTTTTAAACTCTGTCAATCGTTGAAAACAAAAGGCCCCCCCGAGCTATGGCGTCCCTTTCTTAAAGACAAAACAGCAATCTTATACTTTGAAGAAGTAAGTACCCGCACACGCCTCTCATTTGAATTGGCTGCAAAAAAATTAGGTCTCACGGTACTAACCCTTGAAGGAGGTCAAAGTAGTCATGTTAAAGGAGAGTCCCTAAAAGACACCCTTGAAAACATGGCATGGCTTTCACCCGACGTGCTCGTCGTTAGAACAGCAGCACCCACACTCCCGAAAACTCAGGCTTCGATTCCAACCATCAACGCAGGCACAGGTGCTACAGCACACCCCACTCAAGCCTTGGCTGATTTATTGACATTATTTGAAGCGCACCACAACGCTTTACCACCACTCGCTATTGGGTATTGTGGAGACGTATCTCGTAGTCGGGTGTTCCAATCTCATATGCGGCTCAAGAAACTCTGGCCAGATCTCTCTGTTTCATTATGCGCACCCACACCCATAAAAAACATACCCAACTATGATGGCCCGTTCACTTATTTCTCATCTCGTCAGGCGATGGCCAAGAAAGCGAACGTAATCTACTCCATCAGACCTCAAAAAGAACGATCCCTAAATCCTGATTTTAAGGGGGATGCATTAACTGAGCCCACACAATTTTACAAAATTGAGCCTCAAGACCTAACTGATTCGACCTGGCTCATGAGTCCAGGTCCGATTAACTATGAAACAGATATGAACCCAAGCTTGCTCACTCATCCCCGTTCGCTGATTCCCAGACAAGTAGAGAACGGTCTCTATGTGCGCATGGCCCTTTTGGCGTTAGCATTAGGAGTCCCTCAATGAGCATTCATGCCCCCTTGCAATATCACCCGGATGCCTTTCGCCCTCACATCCATAAAGCTTGGGTAGTGTTGCCGAATAATCTGAGATATCCGGCCTATGCCTTATGCAAACGCATGCCCCATACTTATTCAGGGGAGCTTGTCTTTAATACAAGTTTCGCTGGCTACACCGAAATCATCACAGACCCCAGCTACGCAGATCAATTGGTCCTATTCACCCATCCGCACGTAGGCAGTTATGGTATAGACCCCGCACATTTCCAATCCGGTGGGCCTCAATGCACTGCGGTACTTCTTAATCGGTTGGACTATGCTTCTGATGGCGCTTTTGCAAAATGGTTGCTTGAGGCTGACATTCCGATTTTATTTGGACTACCCACACGCGAATTGACTCAACACATACGCCATCATGGCGCCATGCGGTGCCAAATCATCATCGATGCTGCTGCAACTGAATCACAAATTCAGAAAATCGAAGTTTCTAATACGCCCGCGACGTTCTCAAATAAATTACTTGACCGTGTCTCGTGTTCTGAGCCCAGACGGTTTGGGAACAAAGGTCACACGAAGCTGGCTGTATATGATTTTGGAATTAAAAAAAACATTCTACATCTTTTGGAGCGTAGGGGATGTTACGGCACGTGCTATCCCTGGCACACATCCTTTGAAACAGTTATGTCTGATAACCCTGATGGTCTAGTCCTTTCAAACGGTCCCGGAGATCCAAGGGAATATACCCAAGCCGTCTTAGAGGTTGCCAAAGCGATCGGAAATATCCCTATTTTAGCTATTTGTTTGGGTCATCAACTCTTGTGTTTAGCCCTTGGAGGCCAAGTAACCAAGTTGAAGTTCGGACACAGAGGCGGTAATCACCCCGTCCAAGACCTTAGGCTCCGTCGAACCTATATTGCTGCTCACAATCATGGGTATGCCGTGCTGGAACCCTCTATAAATGGGCTCAACGGTGTTCAGACATGGTTTAAAAATCTAACAGATCAAAGTTTGGCGGGCGTCATCAGCGAATCTCGCCATTTTCTCAGCGTACAGTTTCATCCAGAAGGGGCACCTGGACCTCATGATACCCACTATGTGTTTGATGAATATCTCAAGCATTTAGCGACGTTCAAACACCTCAACCTATCACGTGCATTTCAGGAGGTTACACCATGAGAAATCCGCGACCTGGAGATACAATTTTTATCATAGGTGCAGGTCCGATAGTCATTGGACAAGCATGTGAGTTTGATTATTCAGGATGCCAAGCTTGTAAAGTTTTAAAAGAGAAAGGGTTTCGTACCGTTCTCTTAAACTCAAACCCCGCCACGATCATGACTGATCCAGATATGGCAGATGCTGTTTACATCGAACCCATGACACCTGAAAGTTGTCTCAGTATCATTGAAAAAGAGAAGCCCAATTTTCTTCTCCCTACGATGGGAGGTCAAACGGCACTTAACTTGACTCGGGCCTTACACAAGCAGGGCGGACTGAAAACACTTCAAGTATTGGGTGCAACTATTGATGCTATCGAAACAGCCGAAAATCGTGAAGCATTTAAGAAACTTGTCGAACGCCTTGGGTACAACTGCCTCAGAAGCGTCTACGTTAAACATCTGGATGATGCGCTTAAAGCACTGACTCATCTTTCATTCCCATTGATTCTGAGATCTAGCTTTACGTTAGGTGGACAAGGAGGCATCGTTGTTCACACGCCCGAGGCTTATTTGCTTGAAATCAAAAATGCCCTCGATCTCAGCCCGGTGGGCGAGGCGCTTGTCGAACAGAGTTGTGTCGGGTGGAAAGAAATTGAACTCGAAGTGATGAAAGATGGCCACGGCAACAGCCTTGTGGTGTGTGGTATTGAGAACTTGGATCCTATGGGCGTTCACACGGGAGATTCCATTACCGTCGCACCTCTTCAAACGGTTAGTGACGGCGAATACCAAATAATGCGCTCACAGGCCTTAGACATTATGGATGGTCTTGGGATTCAAACAGGTGGAGCCAACATACAGTTTTGCCAAGATCCTAAAACAAAATCGTTTTATGTTATTGAGGTCAATCCCAGAGTTTCTCGGTCATCGGCATTGGCTTCAAAAGCGACCGGATTCCCCATCGCCAAAATTGCTGCACTTGTTGCGATTGGCGAATCACTGGATGCTATTCAAAATGACATCACACGGGAAACGCCAGCCAGTTTCGAACCCGCATTAGACTATGTGGTTGTAAAGCTGCCCAAATTCAATTTTGAAAAATTCCCCAGCGAATCTTCAGAGCTCGGCATATCTATGAAAGCCATCGGGGAAACAATGGCTGTGGGCAGAACATTCGAAGAGTCTTTAATGAAGGGGCTACGTTCTCTTACGCAGAGCAATGATCCGATTCAACTCTTTGAAGAAAAATATAAAATGACTGCAAAAAACTTGGACGAGGAAGCATTGCGAGGCATGTTGGGCAAACCTTCTGCTGATCGTTTGCTCTACGTTTGGTTTGCTTTCGAAAAAGGATTTACTGTAGATGCCGTTCACAATTTGACGCATATCTCGCCTTGGTTTTTAGAAAAAATTCAGCATCTTTCTTCCTTAAGAAAATCGTTGAAAGAAGATCCTACGAACAACGATCGACATACGGCACATCATCATGGGTTTCATCAATTCGACCCAGATGAAGGGCTTACCCCCTATACCTTTTCGACAATTGACACGTGTGCTGCAGAGTTTGTGTCATATACCCCTTACGGGTATGCATCCGCTTCTGCATCAAAGGATGAATTACCCAAAGGGGATGTCCCTTGGGTCGCCATTATTGGCAGTGGACCCAACCAAATTGGGCAGGGGCTTGAGTTTGATAGCATGTGTGTCCACGCCATTCAGGGTGTCAAATCAAAAGGGTTTCGCACACTGATGATCAATAACAATCCTGAAACTGTGAGCACGGATTATGATTGTTCAGATGCATTGGTGTTTGAACCTATTGCACCCAAAGATATCGTTCATACCTTAAAAAGTTTTACGCCTCTTAAAGGCGTTGTCCTGATGATGGGCGGACAAAGTGCTATCAATGTTGCCAAAGCTATCCAAGAGGCTGATATTCCAATCCTCGGCGCTAGTCAGGATCGTATTGATCTATGTGAGGATCGAGATCGCTTTCGTCAGTTTCTTTCAGAATGTCGATTAAAATCACCTGAAGGGTGCACGTTAAATACATTGGACGATCTGAAGCAGGTAGCTGATACCTTAAATTTCCCGATGATTGTCCGACCGTCTTTCATTATTGGTGGTAGTGACATTCATATACTTGCCAACCCAAAAGAGCTTCAGAATTTTGCCCAACAACTCGAGACACAACGGACTGCCCCTTTCCCAATGGTGGCAGAACATTTTTTATCTCATGCTTTAGAATATGACTGCGATGTCATTTGTGATCACGAAGGCAATATTGTGATTGCTGGCATTATTGAACATGTCGAGCAAGCTGGCATTCATAGTGGCGATTCTACCGGAATTTTTCCGCCGTACTACACGGACCCTTCACTCATTGAGCGTATAGAGCAAGCAGCTTACACGATCACTCGCACCTTACAGGTGAATGGGCTGTTGAATATTCAATTTGCCATTCAAGATGATGAGTTGTATGTCATTGAGGTGAATCCGAGGGGATCCCGTACGGTTCCATTTTTATCAAAATCAACTGGGCTCCCGATTGCACGGATTGCGACTCAAGTCGCACTTGGTGAGACCCTTGCTGATCACTTTCCCTTAATGGATGGCATATACAGTTTGAACAAGGCTTATATTCCTTTTTACAGTGTTAAAAAACCTGTGTTCCCGTTTGATCGCTTCAAAGGCGCAGATGTCATCTTAGGTCCTCAAATGAAATCAACGGGCGAGGCCATGGGTATTTCAAGAAATTTCTATACAGCTTACAAAAAAGCATTGATCGCCTCAGGCCAGTCTATCCCGGCCCCTGGGTCTACCTTTTTTATTACGTTGTGTGATGAGGACAAACACTTGCTCGCAAAGATGATTCGCCCGCTTATTGAAAAAGGCTATCACCTAGTTACGACGGAAGGCACACATGCAGCGCTTCAAAAGCTTGGGATTTCCTCTCAAAAAGTGTATAAAAATGCTGAGGGACATCCGAATGCACTCGATTTAGTTGCACAAGGGCGAGTCCATTTTATTTTTAATACAACACGTAGCAAACGGGCGATGTTGGATGAGATTCACATCAGACGGCTTGCAGTAAGATACAGAGTGCCTTATTGTACAGATATTTCTGAAATGCAGGTCATTTCAAAGCTGATTCAGAGTTGGGACTTTAAGGAAAAAGTCTCAAATATCCGCTTGTATCACGATCAGGTGAGATTAGGAGGTTTCTAATCATGGAAAAAACAGTCATGACCTTAGTGGGCAAACGTGCTCTAGAAAAGGAACTGAAAAAACTACTCCAAGTTGATCGACCCCAAGTTATCAAAGACATTGAAGAGGCTCGCGCACACGGAGATTTAAGTGAGAATGCAGAATATCATGCTGCAAAAGAGCAACAAGGGTTTATCACTGGACGGATTTCTGAGATCAAAAGTAAGCTTGGGACAGCTGAAGTTATCAACCCGAATCAAATAACAACCACGGAGAGGGCTGCCTTTAGCGCTACGGTTAGTCTAGAAAATCAAGAGACTGGGGAAACTAAAATTTATCAAATCGTAGGCACCGATGAAGCAGATATCAACAATGGCAAAATCGGTTATCAAAGTCCCTTTGCTCGAAAGATGATCGGCCGTTTCGTTGGAGATGAGATTGAGCATGTGACCCCAAAGGGCGAGCAAGTTTGGATTATCACCGACGTTGTTTTTAAATAGGACGGACTGGATTCCCGCTCACACTACGCGCGTCGGGGATGACTGGGTCGTATTAAGTGGCTGTCCCCAATCATTTAAAGTAAAACGATCAGCAAGGCCACAAGTACAAAAACGCCCATCATGATTGCTGTGGCTGCAACAATGCCGAAATAAAACCGAATCAACGCACGAGCATCTAAAACCAACTGGTCTGACAACGCAACGAGTGCGCCCTCATGAAATGACCTGAACCACAACACCATAAACAAAAGCGCAAAACAAATACCCAGAATGGACTGCAATAATGACACATCAAAAACTGCCAAAAGTCCCATGCTGGCAAGGGTGTTGGCCAACGCAAAGGGTGCTAACGCAGCCAAGAGATTAAATGCAGACCTAAACGTAAACTCGGTCCGTGTAATTGCGCCCATAATCAAAAACAAGACTGATCCAATAACTAATTGAAACAAGTATGCAACCGGCACAGTCACAAATGTTAAAAATCCCATCACCCAGACAGAAGACATGAAGGCTGGCAATGCGTTCACCCCAACCGTGGCTTCTAGATAGCTCATCTGAACTTGAAACCCCATGAGGCCAATGATGCCCGCCAGGACCATATGCAACAGCCCAAACAAGAAAGCCAACCGTTTGGGTAACGAAAAAATCTCATAGGACTTAAAAAAGATTTTTGGAGAGATTATGAGCAGCCAGGAGCTCGTCCAAAAATTAAGAATAGGGTGGAATACACTTTGTTTGTTCATTATAAGCTCGTCACCATAGCCTACAATATACCAGAATGCAATTCTGACAAAATAACCCGTTGAAAATCAAAGCTGTTTTTCAGAAATGGGCATTTTTACGTTGTAGGATTTCAGGTTTAAACTCGCGCCGGCCATCCGGCGATGTATGACGAGCAATTCTGTGATGTCCTTTGGACTTTCCCCCTGCATTAAATGGCTAATTCGCATCCATTTTCCAGAAATAGCTTTGAGACTCGGAGGGTCAAACGCTAAGGTCACTTTTTTTCCATGTCGTGTACGAAGATACAGAGACACCGGCAATGCATCATCCGTTGATTCTAGATTCACCTTGATCAGGATATCGCCGTCCACAAACCCGTTACGTGTAATCTGGATAGGAAAGACATGTTGCCCATAGGCTAAGTTCGAGTTTGGAGCGCGGTAGTACGTCTCTCGACTTTTAACTTTTCGCTCTATCGGCAGATTTTTCTCCGCGAAAACCATATGTCGTTTTCGATCCGTATACCCCACTCGAATGCTATACCGGTGGCGACTATCTACACGTTCAGGCAACTTAAATTGTAATAGGCTCTCAAAATCGTTATCCCCTCCAACTAATGCAGATACCCGTTTGGTACGTTTCTGAATCTGCTTATCATCCATCCAGAGCGACCCTACAATATATGCACGTCCTACAAACCCTTTAGATGGCAGTTTTACGTTAACTGAAACAGAAAGATTCTCTCCTGACTCATAGGGTTTTGGCTCGTCATAGCTCAAGCTCACTTGGGGGCTTTGAGCATCACATAAATTTAGTCGCTTACCCAGGCCTTGTTTTGAAAAAATAGCATTTACAGAACATTGAAGATGGTTGGGTGATTTTAGTTTTGGATCTCGGGACAAGAGTAAATTGATACTTTGTGGCATGTCATGCATGTTAGACGCCATCGTCATCGCTTTCAAAAACAAGGTTTTTAAGGTGCGATAGGTCCATTCGGCTGAATAAATACTTTGCCATGCAAGAATGAGATTCCAAAAAGCAGATCCCAAGATTTCACCCTCAAAGTGAACTTCCCCTCGATGTAAGGGATAAGAACGATCGATTCTTAAGTCACGAATATAGTGATTATAAAAATGGTCTTTATAATGTGCACCAATGATCGGAGATTTGAGGTGTAACATTGCCATCACATCCCCAAACCCTTCACTGGACGCTGAATCAGAAATCCCGCCCGTTTTGAAATCTAGGTAATGACCCAATTCATGGTAGATGATGCTTGTGGATAGTCCTGCTGATTGACACTGTCCTGTACTAGGACCATAAAAGACAAAGTGAGAAGGACGAAGCATGATATTGCCCGCCTTTATCTCATAGCCGTAATAGGCATTACAGCGTTGATTCGTTGGACTGTAATCCACTACCACGGGTAACGCATACCCTGAATCGACATTACTCATTTGGCTTCCTGCTGAGAGCAACCCTTGTTGCAAATAATAGAAAGGCATCGTGACATCGAGGGGTAGCCACGACGTAAAATTATTACCTAAGGGAGAATTTGCTGTGAGGGTAAAAGATTTTTTAAATGGACTAACAGGTAGGGCTTCATTCGCGGTTCCACCTGAATATCCGACTTGAATTTGTGAGTTTTCAAAAACGAGCTTCATCTTCGAGAACGACTCTGCATCAAATGAAGCTTCGCCCGACGTATCGGTTCGAAAATGCTTGAGCATCCCCTCCGCATCCTCAAGCTCTATAGCCAGCTGGGGCAACGGTACCGTTTTTTTCTTGCTGAGAATATGGGTTTTATGGACTTTTGTTTTTATCGCATGCGTACCACTATCATGAGCTTTCAAAGGATGAAAGGCGATGATATCGCCTGTTTGCAAGTCCACCTTGAGTTCCACATAGGCAGCCTCCGCTTTTAAATAAAACAGGAAGGTGT
Organism: Deltaproteobacteria bacterium; assembly: GCA_029262815.1. Taxonomy (GTDB): domain Bacteria; phylum Bdellovibrionota; class JAJCYS01; order JAJCYS01; family JAJCYS01; genus JAJCYS01. The sequence continues at coordinate 23,731 of JAJCYS010000016.1, forward strand.
ACACTTCATGAAACAAATCAGTTTTGGACGTGTATCGATAAGACAGAGGCTTCTCTTGCTCTAGTGTGTAATCCGTATCTTGCCCATCATCAAACTCGATAAAAGTTTTGGCTTTTTCTAAAGCCCCTTCGTAATCAAAAACACGTGCTTTCGTCGTTTTAGCGGCCGTTCCCTTATAAAAGACACGAGGTGGGTAGCTCGGTCGTCGATAGATGGCCGCATAGGCATCTTCAAATGGGGTTCCATCCTCGATGCGGGGGTAGATATAAATATCCTCATTCCCTACTTCAAATGCTTTGGGCGTTGAGGTATAGCGTTTGGGATCTAAGGAGATGTCACTGTTATCCAAAACAGCAGCCCCTTGCCCCATAGAACTTTTCTGGACAAGCTGTCTTGCTGTTTGATGCACAAATGGGGTCTTTGTTTTGCACTGGTGGGTCTCTGATCTCGGAAATAGTATCTTTCGATTGTTTTTAGCGGCCAAATTAAGATAAGTGGTCGCTTCTATAGCAAATAGGGGCTCACTCCCCCACACAAAACACAAACTGATACATCCTATGATACGGCTGACTGTCATCTCATCCCCCAACACTTACAAACAAAGAGTTCCCTGTTAACAGGGCAACCTACATTCAATGGTGTCGACCAAATGAGAACCAGGCGGATGTATCATCGCTGTGGGTAACACCAGTTGAATCGGAGGGCGGACACAAAAACTTTATGGTAAGGACATGAATAAAAATCCATATTGTGAATTTTGACGAATCGTAAAAATAATGAGGGTGCAAGCCTTTTCTTACTTGTCTTTTTCGAAGTATAATAATGGTTGGGACATCAATGTACAACATCAATACTCGTGGAGGAAGGGGTATGGATTTTATTAAAAAGCTAGTATTAGCTTCTTTTTTATTAGTTTCCTTTTCGGGGGTTTCACAAGCTCAAGCAATTGTTGGGTCGACGGACGAAACCTTATTCGAAATAGGATTAAATGGGGGGGTATTGCTTGGCAATATCAACCGTGATGATGACGCAGATACTCTGTTGTCTAATTCCGCATTGGACGTGAAGGTCGATGATGAAGACATCAGCTTAGGATTCATTGGATTTTTGCGATTTGCAGTCATCTTAGCCAGTGTGTTTTCCATTGACTTTAATATTGGATACGCACAGCGGGGATCGGATCTAGAGCATCTAAATATAAGCGGGGGTGCGGCTGATCCACTAGATGGCAAGGATATCGACTTCTGTGTCGACACCATCGCATTTCCATTGATGCTGAAGTATCTCTTTAGCGGTGGGGACTTCATTCCGTTTATCGGACTCCTCTTGGATCTCTATGTCGTCTTAGAGGCAGAGTTGGATTACGATGACGATGGTACCCCTAATAGGGCCACCGTTGATTTGGATGAGAATACACCTACTGGTGTAGCTGTAGGCGACAAAAAAGACATCATCGAAAATTTCGGATTTGGGATTGGCCCCATACTCGGCTTCATGTATTTCGTGAGCGAGTGGGTGGCTATTACCTTTCACGCCATGTTCAGTTACTCTTTGACAGACTTGATGGATGCAAAGATTAGCTCTGGTGAAGAAGTTGATGCCCATCTATACTCATTCTGGTTCTTACTCGGATTCTCCTACTTCTGGGGATAATCCATAGTTAGGGCAAGAACCCCTTCGAATAAAAGATCAAACCCTCCCAAGCACGACTGCTTGGGAGGGTTTTTTAATAAAGGTCTGTTGAAAATTATGAAGATTAAATTTTTTTTATTACTCATTCTTCTTTCCACACTCCTCATGGCACACCGCACCCAAGGTGCCACAACCTCGTACGAACCATTTTCAATTTATACCTTCAGCCCCGCATTGATTCTTTACACCACCACACACCGCACCGTCGCACAAGGCGGCGGGGGGGCTGCTCTAAGCTTCACTTTTTTTAAGCTACCCTGGTTGGGCGCCACCACACAAGCCGCCTTTCATTATGGATACCCTCGACCCTTCAAACTCATCAAGCTACCCACCTTACTTCTTTTTCGCTGGTTGACGCGGCCCTGGGTGCCTTATATTGGCCTAGGCCTTGCCCCTCTTATCTTCTTTCATCATCAGGATAAAGGCACAACTACTGGCCTCCACGGCGTTGGAGAGCTTGGTTTTCATTACATCCCGGATACCTTTGGGTTCTCGATGGCACTCCGTTACAGCCACCCCATTTCAGGACCCAAGAGTCCCGTTTGGTTCCGCCAAGTCGAACTTCTGATCGGAATGAGCATTGCCTTTTAAATCAAACCAACAGATTAAAAAAGACATCCATTCGGCTTTCCCACCTTGATCTCGAGGCCATTCTGGGCTATACCAGTAGAGGCAAAAAGAAATCATTTTCCATATTTATTATCTAGATTAGGAGGCACTCATGCGTTTCAAAGGTCACACTCTAATAGCAACTCTCATGCTTACCGCAAGTTTGGCAGGATTCGCCAACGAGCAATCTCTCGTCGCTGACGAAGAAGAACAGAGTCACTACGAACTCGGTATCCGTGCTTTTTCATACGGCCATGTTGCTGCACCCCCTAAAGGGCTAAAGCAAAAAGATGTTGAAAGTTGGGTCAAAAACGAAGGTGCGCGAAGTGGATTCGGTGTCGGCCTTACGTTTGAGTACCACATCTTAGATTGGTTAACCATGGAGACAGATTTCGTCTATCACCGCATTGCCTCACTCAATGAAGCAAAAGCAGATGACCACTGGCATTTCATCTCTATGCCAAAGCTGTTGAATTTCAAACTGCCCAACTCACACTTTGTGCCTTATGCTGGCATCGGATGGGAAACCATCATGATGATTTCTGGCAAAGAGGTTGAAAGCTTCTGGAAACGATTCGGCATGAACCTACTCGTTCAAGCTGGACTCAATTACTTCTTCACCGATTGGGGGATTGGGCTCAACGTTCGCGGCGGTTACGGCCTTCGTCATAACCCTTCCAAAGAACAGTGGAAGTTAGAACTTCAAGTCGGCGCCACCTACAAACTTTAGCACTTCTATAAGCTCTCTAAGCACTTTTTGACACCCCTAGAAATGTCAAAAAGTGCTTAGAGAGCTTATGAAGCTGTATACTGACAGTGCAGTATGAAACTTTGTGCCGTACAACTTCATCCCAAAATTGGCAACCTTAAGGATAATTTTGCCCGCATCCACTCTTGGATCGATCACGCCCTGGTTCAAAACGCGGATGCCGTCTGCTTTCCAGAATGCGCTTTACTCGGCTATTTGCCTCAGGACGCTATCTTCCATCCTGATTTTCAAGCTGAACACGATGATTGTTTAACCCAAATTCAACACCTCAGCAAAAAAATAGATATCCTAGTAGGTGCACTTGCTCGTGCGCCTCAAAATCCGCACAACCGATTCTACAACGCCTATTATCATTTTTCTGGCGGCACGCAACAGCACATTGTGTTTAAAACCCGGTTGCCCAACGATGACGTCTTCTATGACAGTCGTTTTTTTGTCTCCAACCCCAATCCAGGCCCGAATAACCAACTCACAGTCTGTGGCACAAAAATCGGCGTCGGAATCTGCGAAGACATGTGGCATGACACCGCTCTTTTTAAAAGCATCGTCCAAAAATCCAAAGTCGATTTATTCTTATGCCCATCTGCATCGCCATTTGAAATCGGAAAAGCACGCGTCCGTAAGCATCACATGCGTCAAATTATTTCAGAAACCGACACCCCGCTGCTTTTTCTTAATCAAGTGGGGGGGTATGACGGTATTCTATTTGACGGTCACTCATACCTAATTGACAAATCTTCTAAAATCAAGGTGCAAGGTTCCATCTTCAAAGAAATGGGCTTTTTGATCCCAGTCGGCTCAACCGCACCTACACAAGAACTCACATTAAAATCAATTCCCAAGAACCATACCCCAAAAAACCACCGACATTCAAAGTGTGAAACCTTGCGTCAAGGATTGGAATTTGGGCTTCGTCATTTTATCAAAGGCGCTGCCTGTCAATCAGCCATCATCTGTGTCAGCGGAGGAATGGACTCTGCATTGGCTTTGCTCCTAACCAAACGCGCGCTTGGGGCGCATCGATGTCGGGCCTTAATTTTACCGTCCCCATTTAATACCCAATCCGCACTTCTTGATGCTGTCAGCCTATGTCAACATCACACCATCCCTTTTCAAACTATTTCAATCACGCCGTATCTGAGAACATTCGAGCATATGATGCATCATCATTTCAAAGACGCGGGCCCCACCGTACATCAAAATCTTCAAGCCAGATTGCGAGGGATAATCGCAATGATGGCCACCAACACACACTCGGGATGTTTGATTGGCACAAGCAACAAGTCTGAACTTGCATTGGGATACGCCACTCTCTACGGCGATCTCTGTGCTGGCATTTTCCCCATTGGAGACCTTACAAAAACCCAGGTCTACACTTTGGCTCATCATTATGTCACTGAACATCAAGAATTTATCCCTGAGCGTATTTTGAAACGTCCCCCCAGCGCCGAACTAGCTTTCAACCAAAGAGACGATCTGGATTTAATGCCCTATCACGAACTGGACCCCTACATCGAATCAATGCTCAACGCAGAGTTGGGTCAAAAAGAGTCCCGATCAGTCCCCCAAGATCTTCAAACACGCTTACGCAACTCACAGTTCAAGCGAAAACAAACCGCTCCCATCTTGAAGGTCAGCTCACGAGATTTAGGTCGTGGACGCCAAATGATTATCTCAGGCGGCTAGAAAAATGCTCAGCACTGCCGTCATTCCTGCCGCAGGGCTTGGCTTGCGAGTACGGCCATTCACCAAGCACACCCCCAAAGCGCTTTTGCCCATCCGTCAGGCACCTGCTTTATCCTATCTACTGCATGAAGTTGCCGATACTGACATCAAGCACATCATCCTCATCATTAACCCCAAGGACAAAGCCCAATTTACAAATGCCCTTCAGCTGTTGCCCATAGCACGACGTTTTACGTTTGACCTCGTCCCCCAAGTCTCGCCTGATGGACTCGGCGAAGCCCTATGGTGTGCGCAACCGAAGATCAAAGCTGAATCCTTTGCTCTACTGCTACCGGATGAGCTTTATTTTGAACAGACAGGTCTGACTCAGCTCATTTCTCATTTTGACCCTCACCAGGGACATCTGGTCGCTCTGAGATCGATCCCACTTCACCTGATTTCTCAGTATGGCAACGCGTGTTTGGATGAGCCACATCCGTCTGGAGTCGGCCCTTATCGGCTTTCAGGGTGCGTTGAGAAGCCGGACGTGGCTCAATCCCAATGGGCGCTTGTTGGACGTTATCTATTTACCCCTGATATTTGGAAATCCCTGACTCGCAATCCCCATAAGGATAGAATATGCTTAACAGAGGCTATAAACACCCAGTGCCCCACCACCCGAGGTGTGATACTGGATGGCCTACGATTTGATATTGGAAGGTTAGAAGGATATATATCATGCTGTATCGCCTGCTCTTAAGTTTGGGTTTTTTGAGTGTCTCATTGGGGGCCTTGGCTTATAACCTCAAAGACGAAACCATCCTAAAATACTACCAACGCACGAGTAGACTTAAGCCCTCGTTATGGCACGTGAAACACAAATTGCCAAATAGAGCTTACCCCATAGAATATGACCTTATTGTCAGATACCCCCAATCTAATAAACCCCCTCGACTCACCTTTCTAATTGGATCTGATCGACTAAACGCGACGATCACACAACACTCATCTAAGCATCGAACCTTAACCCTCAAACAAGATGGCACAGATACAGCAGAAACCTGGACAACCCCTTTGCCTTTTGGCACGTTTGATTTTTTCTCAACGTTTCCACGTTCTCCCGAAGTACTGAACTATGTTTTTCAGGGGTTAGAATCTCAAATGTTTTCAGGCAACCTCAAAATCACATCGGGTGAACCCGTGTGGGTTTTTCACTCATCGGACACGTCGTTCCCGTATCAAATCACCATGAAACGACATCAGTTTTTTCCTAAGCGGATCCAATATGACGGCGCTCGACATCAACGTATGGTCTGGACATTTCATTTCACACAATTCTATTTACCAGCCGGTCCCATTCGAACAGAGTTTCGATCGATCACCTTTCACGAAGAAAAGAATGGCTTAAAAGACACCCATATCACATGGACATTTTTAAAACGATTGGGTAAGAAAACATCTGAGGAACTTACCACAGCGAAGCGATCTAGAGTTACATCTGATTTATTTGAACCCCTATTGGCTGTTTACTGAAAATGTCAGACGTTCTGTTGAATTCAGAGAAAAACATCCAAGTTGCCATCCCAAGACGGATTTGGCATTCCCTCAGTTATAAAACCACTGACACGTTTCAGCCCGGCACATTTATTAAGGTGCCCTTAAAAAAACAAACAACTTGGGGTCTGGTTATTCGTGAAAGCGGGCCCAAAGATTTGGAGCACACACCTACTGTTAAATCGATCGAACATCCCCAACCTCACCCGATTACACTTTCAAAGCCATTTCTTACTTGGTTACATGATGTTTCACGTCACTACCATCATCCCTTTGGGTTGATGGCCAAGATGGCATGTCCCACGCCTATCTTGAATTTGTCATTCGAAAAAATTGTGCCTCCTGTTTTAGAGACGCCCCCCGATCGGAAAAAACATGACCTCAATGACTCCCAAGCCAAACTCGTCTCAGCCATTCAATCTGATATTCAAGCCGATCGGTTGAATCATTTGATTTACGGCGTCACAGGTTCAGGCAAAACGGAAATCTACATTCACTTGGCACACCGTATTTTAGAAGCGGGTAAAACCGTTTTGTTGTTGGTACCCGAAATTGCACTGACACCTCAACTTGTAAGCCGAATTTCAAAGCAGCTTGCGCACCCGCTCATTACCCTGCATAGCAACTTAACACCCAAGCAACATCGAGAAGCTTGGTTGAGTGCATTTTTTCATTCATCTTGCCTGGTCGTAGGCACAAGAAGCGCTCTATTTCATCCGTTACCTAACCTGGGCATGATCATCATGGACGAAGAGCATGACGGATCCTACAAACAAAGTGACCATCTGAGATACCACGCGCGGGATATTGTAAAGCGTCGGGCCGCTTTTGAAAGCATACCGTGGATCATGGGAAGTGCGACACCTTCCTATGAAGCGTTAACCCTATGCCAGGCGGACCAAGTAATCAAACACCGCTTACCCCATCGACACAAACATGTGGCGTTGCCTACTCTATCTCTCATTCAGGCCCCCAGAAACCCTTATCAAGCTGGGTGGCTGTCTCAAGAACTCAAAGAGGCTGTTACTGAAACCCTAGAGAACCAAGAGCAGAGTCTACTGTTCTTAAACCGTAAAGGGTTTGCCCCCTATTTAACATGTCAGTCCTGTAACCAGTGGGCACAGTGTTCAAACTGCGATACCACTTTGACTTATTACCGAAAGCAATCCCAATGTGTCTGCCATTTATGCGGCAAGAAAACGCCGCCGCCGACCCATTGCACTGAGTGCCGCTCACCATTTATGATTTTCAAGGGTGCGGGGACTGAGGCCATCGAGGCAGAGATCCGAACGCTTTTTCCCGAAGCCACACTTGCACGGATTGATCGTGATGAAGTGACCTCTTTTAAAGATTTAGAAACTCTATTTGAGGATGCGACGCAAGGACGAATTGATATTTTAATCGGTACTCAGATGTTGGCCAAGGGCCATGATCTACCGCATTTAACCCTCGTTGGCATATTAAACGGGGATCAAACTTTGCATCATCCTGATTTCAGGAGTGTGGAACGCACCGCACAGCTGATTCAGCAAGTTTCTGGGCGATCAGGCCGTACCAAACCGGGTCGGGTGTTTATTCAAACGTTGGGTCATCCGTTGTTAGAAAAAATCATCCATACAGATTATATCCAATTGTACGAAGAAGAGCTTAGCAAACGAAAAGAGTATGGGCTGCCTCCGATGGGTTATTTAGGGCGATTCGTGTTTGATGCACTGGGGCTGCAGCAAGGGCTGAATGGGCTCTCTGGTCTCAGTCCACTGTTAAATTCGTTACGATCCACACACAAGGCATTGACCATTGTGCCTCCGTCACCTTGTATTGTAGAAAGAATTGCACGGCGGTTCCGAATTCAAATTTTGATTAAAAGCTCAGATTATCGATCATTTCATACCGCGATTCATCATATACAGCGATGGGCAGAAACTCAGTATCCAAGACGAGTGTTATTAGACATTAGCCCTCAAGAGTTTTTATAATAGGGGCAAGGGGGATCTTTGAAGAAAAAACAAAAAATATTCGCATTCGACGCCAATGTCATTTTATCTGACGCCCAGTGCTTCACGAAATTTGGACCGAGTCGCATCGTAGTCCCGATGATCGTGCTTGAGGAAATTGATAAATTCAAACATGAAATGACAGAGACGGGCCGAAATGCTCGGCATTTCAGTCGAGCCATGGATGGCCTACGTAAAAAAGGCGATCTCGCCAAAGGCGTGATGGTCAGCGATCAGGGGGGGTTACTTTCGATCGAGTTGTTTCCCGACGATATTCCGAGTTCGGTAAATTTTTTAGATATCTCAAAAGCCGACAATCAAATTTTAACCACATGTTTGGCGCTACAAAAAACAAATCCGAAGCAAGAAGTCATCCTTATCACCAAAGACATTAACCTACGAGTGAAAGCAGATGCACTGGGCCTACCCTCTGAGGACTATGATCCGTTACACGTCACCATCGAAGAATTATATTCAGGCGTACGGTATTTTGACGTAAGCGAAGAGATTGTAGATACGTTCTACACCGAAAAAAAAGTTAAAATCCCAGAGGCCACCTTTGGCGCCAATCAGTATATTATTTTGCGTAATATTGAAAACCCCAGCCATACGGCAATAGGCCGGTACCACGAAGAGCAAGAAGCTATCGTTTCCCTTATTTCGTCTAGTGAGGGAATTTGGGGGATTCATCCCAAAAATGTGGAACAGTCTTTTGCCTTTGACATGTTGATGGACGAATCTATCCAACTCGTTACCATGGTTGGCAAAGCAGGAACGGGTAAAACCTTGCTTGCGATTGCTGCGGGGTTAGCCCTCACGTTAGATGATGGCATTTATAAAAAGATGTTGGTTTCGAGACCGATTTTTCCTTTGGGTCGAGATATTGGATATTTACCGGGGGAGATCGAGGAGAAGCTCAATCCTTGGATGCAGCCGATTTTTGATAATTTGGATTTTATTTTAAGTATGGGGACGGAGCGATTTATTCACCGGCCTACTAAACGGACGCCGGGTCGGGGATCGCAAGAATTAATTACTCAAGGCCTGATAGCGATTGAGCCGTTGACATATATTCGAGGACGAAGCATTCCTCAGCAATATATTATTATTGATGAAGCACAAAACTTAACACCTCATGAGATTAAAACTATTATTACGCGGGCTGGCGAGAACACAAAAATTGTACTCACGGGAGACTGTTATCAAATTGACAACCCGTATGTGGACAGTGCCAATAACGGGTTGGCCTATGTGGTGGAACGGTTTAAAAATCAGCGGATCGCAGGTCATGTGACGTTGCAAAAAGGGGAGCGATCTACACTCTCGGAAATCGCCACCCAACTGTTGTAAAATTGGCTGCAAAACATGTGAGCTGCGTTCTCGATCTTTTGTTTTTTAAAAAGTTCTTGTCATTGACAGGTATGGATTCCCGCTCACGCTGCGCATGTCAGGAATGACAAATTAGGGATGACATCTCTATTGTTAATAGGGAAAATTGAGTGAAAAGCATGTGAGCAAGGCCGTAGATTTAACCCTCCCGGAGGTGACCCAGTGGGTCATCGGCACCGATACATGTGCTACGGGTTCTCATGCTTGTTTATGGAAATAGAGTCGTATTCATTAATTACTTTGTCATGAGATCAAGCGAAGTCTGCAACATCAAGGCCGCAGATAAAAAATGCACGGAGGTGACCTGTACAGGTCATCGAGTACGTTTTTTATTGAGAACGCTGAAGGTGCAGATTGCAGCTGATCGGAATAAAAGTAATTAATGAATACGACTCTACCTAGTGGATGGTGTCGTCTGAGGATTGATCATCCTTCCAACCCTTCTTCTTACGTTTCGTATTGTCGACGATCACTTTAAGCCGGGATTTTAATTTGTCACGTTCCTTTTGATATCGCCACAATGCTACTTTGTGCTTTAGGGTGCCCATTCGAAGATAGAGATAGCCTGCGAGCATCCCGCCTAAGTGGGCTAGATGCGCGATTCCGTCTTGGGTTTGTGAAATGCTGTAGAAAACTTCAATTCCGCCGATGATCAGTACGGCTGTGCGGGCCCGCATGGGAAAGATAAAAAAGAACAGAATCATCCGCTCCCCAAAGAGTAAAGCATAGGCCATAAGGATGCCGTAAATAGCTCCTGAAGCACCAATCGTGGGGATGTAGGGTTGTGCGCCATCTGCAAAGAAAATATAGGTGGTTAGCACATGAAAAAGGCCGGAGCCGACCCCACAGGCGAAGAAAAATTTGAGAAACATAGCTTTGGACCATCGTTGACACAATTCAGAGCCAAACATCCAAAAAGCGAGCATATTAAAGAGTAGGTGGGTGAGATTGCCATGAAAGAAAAGGTAGGTGACCAGTTGCCATATAGCGCCGAAGCTAACTACTTTATGGGGTACTAATCCGAACCATGGGTGGATGACGCTGGCGTTGCCGGATCCCAAGAGTCTGGAGAGGAAGAATTCAGCCAAAAAACAGCCGACAAAGATCCAGTTCATTTTTTTGATCAAGGGGGGCGTTACAATTTTCATATTCATTTGCATAGCTCCATCTTAAGGGAATCAGGCCGATACGTGGCCAAAAAGTTCACGATGACCCTTTGGGTCCGGTAAGACAAAGGCTGTTCTTTAGGGCTAGAGGAACTCTTAGAAGTAGGGGATGATAATAGACAAGGTCGGCGAAGGGGGGACTTCACCGACCTTGAGAGGGGAATGGAAAGCTTTTTTAAACTTAGATTGTAAAAGCTAACTCTAGCTCGGAGTACATATGTCCGAAAGTAAAAGGCGTTCCGAATGTCTTCATAGCTTCTGTGTACCATCCGAGAGCAATGCTATCGGTAATACTGTAAGCTACGTATAATTTAGTACCCATACCTAGGCTCAAGTTTCCAATTGAGTTTACACCTTGGAAAAATGTAGGCGCAAGATCAACCAAGAAGCCATTTGATGCAAAGTAACCATGTACTTCAAGAGAGTTATGGAAAATTGTTTTTCCACCACTGATTACTTGAATAGCATTACCATCTTTATCTTTGGCAGCTGCAATCGCAAGCGCGTTATTCGCTTTTGTGTATAGATCCACTTTTGCTTCGTCACGGAACATGACACCAAATGTTTCACTTAGTGGCAAAGTCACATCAAAACGACCAAAAAATCGTGTTCTTTTGGTTGCACGAGCTTGTGGCTCAAGACGTAGGGTCAACTTTGAACCCACGAGATCCGTATCCAAGATACCGGTTCTTTCAGCAAACAAACGAATCTGGTCTAAATCAAATCGGTTTCCTTTGGCAAGTGCAACTTTAGATTTATTCAGAATGTGAGCACGTACCTTTACACCTAGTTTCCAGGCATCATCTGGTTTCCAAGTAAAAATGGCCATGATTTGCTCTGAACTTGCATCCATCAACTTTGCTTTCGAAGCTTTATCAAATGATCCAAATGTAGCATTACCGTTAACGGCAATCGTTACATTCCAACTCTTAGGAGATGCTTCTACTTCTTCAGCCAATGATGTGCCTTGAGCAAATGCAGTACCTAATGAAAATACAACCGCTAGGGCTGTCGCTAAAACTGTTAATTTTAAATTCTTCATGTAATCCCTCCGAATTTATAAAAATCCACGTGTCCGGCCAATCCGGACGTTACAGCAGAACTGGACTAAACCAACTTTTTGCTGTTGTGTCAATAAAAAAAATCTAATGATGTGAATCAAATGATGGAAATCTTTTAATGCTTTTAATTGTATACTATACTAGTTTAATAAGTCAACTTAATATTTAATTAAAAATCCTTAGTAATTCATTGTACTTAGATGTTCTATCCGTCCTACAAGGTGCACCAGATTTGAGCCATCCTGCACCTGAACCAGTCACCAAATGGGCAATAAATGGGTCCTCTGTTTCACCACTTCGGTGGCTCACGACAGTTTGAAAGTTAGATGCAAATGCTTGATTCATGGTTTCCGCAGTTTCACTAATGGTGCCTATTTGGTTGATTTTAATCAGAATTGCATTGCAGTTCCCCCCATCTATAGCGCGTTTTAGACGTTTTGGGTGGGTTACAAGCAGATCATCACCCACAACCATAACATGAGGATGGCTCTCTTTGAGCCCATCCGTAAAGCGTTTCCAGCTGTCCCAATCATCTTCTTGAAGCGCATCTTCAAACGAAATCAAGGCCGGAAATTGCTCTAACAGGTCATTATACTTCTCTATCAAGGCATCTGAGGTCATAGGCGGGAACTCTTGATGCAAAAGGTACTTCTCATCCTCAAAAAACTCATTCGAAGCTGAATCTAAGGCCAAATACACCTCTGTCCCCAATTGATATCCAGCCTGCGTCGTCGCTTCCGATATAATGCTCAAAGCCTCTTGTTCGTCAGCTAAATTGGGTGCAAAGCCCCCCTCATCCCCGACATTCGTACTATAGCCCTCTTGCTTCAACAGACGCTTCAAATGATGATAGATCTCAGCACCTGCCCGGATCCGATCCCCCATAGAGGCTTCATCCGACAACCTGGGACAAACCATAAACTCCTGAATCTGAATCCCATTATCCGCATGCTTGCCACCGTTAATCACATTCATCATCGGAATAGGTGTTATTAAGGGTCGGTCCTTAAAGTAGGTCTCATGCAAATACTCAAATAAAGGCTTTTGGGCAACACTCGCAGCTGCTCTGTGCATCGCCATCGATAAAGGAAGGAGCGTATTAGCCCCAAACTTGGACTTGTTCTCTGTCCCATCTTCAGCAATCAGCCACCGATCAAAGGCTTCAGGGGACTCAAATGGCTCTGCAAACAGTTTCGACGTCAAAGTCTTAAGATGACCCAAACAGGCCCGCACCCCTTTGCCTAAATACCGTTTTTCTTCACCGTCCCGTAACTCTAAAGCTTCATGTGATCCTGTTGACGCACCAGAAGGGACAGACGCACGTACCCATTGCCCAGAAACCTGTAAATCCACCTCAACCGTCGGATATCCTCTAGAATCCAAGATCTCTCGCGCTGATAACCCTTCAATTTTTAATGCCATCATCTCTCCCAGTTCCAGCCATTGTACCCTATATATTAAAGACCTCAGTCAACTCTCCTCTCTATAAGTACCTGGTAAACCTTCCTTTTAAATAAATAATTACTGTTTATATCTAACTCAGATTAACCGATAAGATAGCACGTATGAGTAGCAAATCATTTCCCATGACTCTACTATTAATAGGCCTGGTGTGTGGCGGATGGGCTTACGGGGCACGTATGACCCCGTGGGGGCTTAAAATCGCCTCTGTGCCTCAAGCTTGGCAAATCACCCGAGGAACAGAGGACGTGGTGGTAGCAGTCATCGACACAGGCATTGATGTCACGCATCCTGATCTCAAGCACAGCCTTTGGGTGAATCCGGGCGAGATCCCCGGCAATCGAAAAGATGACGACCGAAACGGCTATATAGATGATGTCCATGGTTGGAATTTTGTGAACCGAAATGGCAACCTAACGGATCATAATGGGCATGGAACCCATGTGGCTGGTATCATCGCCAGCAAAAAGACTGGCGTTGCCCCTAAAGTAAAAATCTTAACCCTCAAATACTACGCAGCAGATAAAGATAACCTTAAGCGCACCATACAAGCCTTCGAGTATGTGGCCAAAAGCCCCTATAAGATCCACATGGTTAATATTTCAGCAGGCGGCCGGCATTACAGCTCAGATGAATATCGTGCCATCCAAAAGCTTGAAGCCAAAGGGGTTTTGATCATCGCAGCTGCCGGAAACGAAGGAATCAAAGACCTGAAGTTTTACCCTGCAGCTTACCCTCTCAAGAACATTATCTCTGTTGCATCCATTTCACGAGGTCCTGGCTCTGCGGGTATTGGGGATCTTCTCCCCAGCTCCAACTACGGTAAACGAGTCACCATCGCGGCTGGTGGTCACCGAATTCGGAGTACCACCCCACGGGGATATGGCAGCCTCACCGGAACCTCTCAGGCAACACCACATGTGAGTGGTACAGCCGCCCTGATGCTCTCGGTTGCACGATCTCTCACCCCCGAACAGGTCCGTTTTATTGTAAGGACTTACGCCAAACCGGTTCGGCATTTAATTGGCAAAGTAGCAGCTGGCGGGATGCTCAATGCGTATCGAGCCGTCAAGCAAGCCGGGCTCATTCAATATGAAATTCTCAAAACGTTTTACTCCAAAAGTTTCGGAGGACCCCAAATCGTCACCCAACAAACCGACTTCTTTACTTTCTAACCTTCTCAACTAACAAATACCAAATTGGGATGAGCACAATAAGGATCGGCGGTTTACGCATCCAGCTGCTGAGCTTAGCCATCCTGGCCGCGCAAGCCACCGCCTCACACTTATTAACTCATTCCAATTTTCAGCTCTTGGATTCAAAAATTCAGGATGATTCAAAAAGGACATGCTCGATGGACCTTGTAGGTGCATGGAAGCACCTACAGCCTCATGGATGAGTTCAGTCCAGAAAAGTGTGTCCTTTTTGAATCATCCGAAATGAGCAAAATATTAGGGGAAGGGGAGTAGCTCGTTAACCTGGGGGCCAGGTCAGACTACGTCCTGCTAAGATGTGCAAATGTAAATGATCGACGGTTTGCCCCGCATCCCGTCCATTATTAATCACCACACGGTACCCTTTTAGCCCAGCTTGCTCAGCCATTTGGCCACATTGCCACATCAAATGACCCAGTAGCGCTGCATGATTTTCCTTTGCATCGGATAAACTCGCGATAGGCTCTTTGGGAATCACCAACACATGAAAGGGCGCCTGTGGATTAATATCCTTAATAACAATGCAGTGCTCATCTTCATGGAGCCGCTCTGCTGGAATTTCTCCCTCGATGATTTTAGAAAATAGTGTTTTTTCCATAATTCATATCCCCCTGCACTTTCAACTTTACACCATCTCCCCAAAGGTTGCCTCTGTCAATAAAGAGAGACTATTTCACGTAACTTCAAATTGGGAGTACACTAAGAGACCCATGGGTAAAAAAACACCATTCATCTGCCAATCTTGTCACGAAAGTTTCCCCAAATGGTTTGGAAAGTGCCCCAACTGCAATGCTTGGCACAGTATCCACGAGAATAAATCTGAATCTTCAAACTCAAAAACAGGGGCTAATTTTCAACTCACAGCCCTAGGTAACTTGGACTCTGAAGCCAACACCTCCTTCTCTTCCGGTTTTATCGAACTGGATCGCGCCTTAGGAGGCGGCATTGTCCCGGGTAGCGTTTCTCTCATCGGTGGAGAACCCGGCATTGGCAAATCAACATTGATGCTTCAAATGGCCGCTGCTTTAACGAAAAAAAAGCTAACCACGCTCTATTTCACCGCTGAAGAATCTCTCACGCAACTCAAACGCCGCGCAGAACGATGCGGCATCACCTCAGACAGCTTGCTTGTGTCAAATGGCTCTACCCTCGAATACGTTCGCACCATGGTTGAGACCCATCATCCAAAAGTCCTAATCTGCGATAGCATCCAAGTCATGAGCTCAACCAATCTTTCGGGCATTGCAGGCTCTATTACTCAGTTACGGGAGGTCAGCGCTGAGTTGATCCAACTGGCAAAAACCAAACAAATGGCTCTATTTCTCGTAGGCCATATCACAAAAGATGGTCAAATCGCCGGTCCAAAACTTCTGGAACATGCGGTTGATACCGTCCTCTATTTTGAACATACCCACTCTGATCAAATCCGTGTCCTCAGAGCTCACAAAAACCGATTCGGCCCTACTTTCGAAGTAGGTATTTTTGAAATGCAAGGCCAAGGACTCAAGGATGCCACAGACGCCTCTACTTTGTTTGTTCATCCGTACGAACACCCGCGTATCGGCAGTGTGTTTTACCCTTCTATTCAAGGATCACGCCCCCTAATTTCTGAAGTCCAAGCCTTATGCAGCCCCTGCCAGTTTGGCGCACCCAGACGACAAGGCCTGGGCACCGACAACTCTCGGGTAGCGTTATTGGCTGCCATTATCGAAAAACACGTTGGACTAAAACTTTCTTCACAAGATATTTTTGTCAATATAGTAGGCGGCGTCGTTGACAAAGACCCAGCTTTGGATTTAGCTGTGGCTTTGAGCCTTATCTCAAGTTTCATGCAACGAAGCTTACCTAAAGATATTGTCGTCTGCGGTGAATGTGGATTATCAGGAGAAGTTCGACGCGCCGCTCAATTGAGCGCTCGTTTGAAAGAAGCGCGTGCACTTGCTCTGAGTCCCATCCTGATCCCTCACGCGCAACTCAAAGAAAATCCCGCTAAAGGCACCTTAGGTATCCGACATGTTTCAGAATTATTAGGTTTTCTTGAAGCACCAAAGAAAACCCTTCGATCAGCTGCCTCAAAAAGAATTTAGGACCGTTATCTCTACTGCGGCGCAAGCGGGCAGGGTTTCTCCTCCGGATCCACAGGACGACAATTAGGACATCCTTTTGCAACATAGGTTGAGAGCACACACCACACATCAAAAATACCTATATTGGCTTTCTTTCGATCATTGATGATCACAGCCAAAAACCCAACAACAAAAATCGTCAACAGAACAAACTCGACCATACTCTGGGCACGGCTTTTTTTTTGAGATAGCACTAATATCTATTATAGACTAGAATGACGGGTTGCAAGAGGAGCCATTTACCTAGGAGGTTTGGATCAGTTCCTTGTTTATAACTGAAGCTATTATCTTATTTTTATGTATTGGACTATCCGGCTTCTTCTCAGGTGCTGAAGCAGCCATTCTCTCGATTCGATCTCATAAAATCAAAGCCCTGTCAGATGCTAGCGAGTACAACAGAAAGCTGTTTAAACTTTGGCTCGAAAATCCCAATCAAGTGCTAACCACTATCTTGATCGGAAACAACTTAGCCAATATTTCCGCAACCGCACTTTCGGTCCGCGTGGCGGATACGTTGATCCCAAACAACGCGCTTGCCGTGTCAATTGGAATTATGACTTGCCTCATTTTATTCTTTGGAGAAATTGTTCCTAAAACTTTTGCAAAGAACTATGCCGAGCCCTTCAGTATTTTCGCTTTACGCATTCTTGTATGGCTCCATTGGATATTTCGTCCCATCGTCATCCCTGTGACTCGCATGACCCGGAAGTTAATCGAAGCCTCAGGTGGTCAGGTGGTTCGAGCCGGCCCCATGATTACAGAACAAGATTTCATGCACTATTTGGATTTAGCACAACGATCTGGCGCCCTTGACCGCGAAGAAGGGGAGATGATTGTCTCCGCACTCCAATTCAATGAGAAACTTGTCAAAGATGTGATGGTCCCACGAAATGAGGTAACCATTATTCCTACTGACATCACCTATGCTCAGCTTGTTAGCACATTGAGACGGTACAAACATTCTCGATATCCAGTTTATTTTCAAAGCATGGACCATATCATCGGCGTCATCCATGTAAAAGACGTCCTCTCAATTGGTGATATTACCAGCTCATTTTCAATCTACAGATATTTAAGGCAACCTTATTTTGTGAGCGAGTATCGGCCAATCGACAAAGTTTTTCGTGAGATGAAAATCAAAAAATCTCATCTGGCTATCGTGAAAGATGAAAACAACCAGTTCACAGGCATCATCACAATGGAAGATATTCTTGAAGAACTCGTTGGAGAAATCAGTGATGAGCATGATGTGGATGCCTCTATAGTCACCGTCAATGAACGTTTTATGGAAATCTCCGGCAAAACCACCATACTTGAACTCGAGAAAAGCATGAACGTCCAACTTCCGAAATCCCCTGCCTATTCCAATTTAAACGGCTTTCTACTCTATTTAACCGCGGGCGAACTCCCAAAAGAAAATACTCGCTTGATTTTTGGGCAGTTGGAGTTTATTGTTCTTAAAACCGACGGACGAAGTTTTATAGAGCAAATTCGGGTCAAAAAACACGACTACGATTTTAATCCTTCTGAATCGTCTTAGGGTATCACTGATCGTTTGGTAAACTGAGGGACAAGGCCATGGGTTACATTGATTTATTTTGGGAATCGTTTTTACCGTTCTTTATTGCGTTTGATGTGATTGGCTTACTACCTATTTACCTATCTTTGACTGCAACCATGGAACGAAATGAGTTAAGACGCGTCTCTGCCATTGCCGTCTGTGCAACATTCGGCATTTGCTTATTTTTTGGTTTATGCGGTCAATTCTTGATGTCGAAATTAGGCATCACGCTTCCTGATTTTCAAATTGCAGGGGGTCTTTTGCTGATTGCACTGAGTATCATGGATTCACAAGCGAGCGAAAAAACTCGAAGGCGTCCCGACTCGTACGTTCAGTTAGCCGTGGTTCCCATCACAATGCCTCTTTTGGTTGGCCCCGCCGTATTGACCACACTTTTACTGAGTTTAAATACTGCTGGCGCAGTCATTACTTCATTGGCTTTGATTTTAAATCTTGGCATTGTCTTTCTAACATTTCATTATGCAACCTTGATCGCTTCATGGATCGGGCAAGCCGGTGCCAAAGGTATTGGTAAGTTCTTTTCTATTCTCTTGTGTGCCATTGGTGTGATGTTTATTCGAAAAGGGCTTGTAGCCATTATTACAGCCTTACCATAAAGAAGATTCATATGCTCGCATTGGCCCCCATGGCATCGATTACCGATGCACCGTATCGCTACTTAATGCAACGTTTATTCAATGTAGATGTTGTTATTTCTGAGCTTATCTCTTGTCACGGTATTTTCTACAAAGACAAAAAAACAGCTCTTCTAAGTCGTAAAATACCAGGTGAAAAAAACGTGGGTGGGCAAATTTTTGGAAACGACGCTGAGAAACTTGCCATAGCGGGCCGTTATATTGAGGATCTTGGATACGATTTTGTTGATATCAATCTAGGTTGCCCCGTCTCAAAGGTTGTAAACAATGGAGCCGGCGCAGCACTCTGTAGGAACGTTGATCATCTATTTGACACACTCACAGCTATCAAACAAGCCATCACCATTCCTCTGACAATCAAAATCCGAATTGGATGGGATGAAGATCATATTAATGCTGAAGAAATTGTAGCTCGGGCCAAAAAAGAAGGTATTAAGTGGGTGGCAATTCATGGTCGAACCCGTGCTCAAGGCTACAAAGGCAAAGCAGATTGGGATCTCATGAAATCAATCGCCCGACGGTTTCCAAACTATATTTTTGGGAATGGAGATATTCGCTCCCTTTCGGATTATCAACAGGCTATTTTTGATGCGCCCTTTCTAGGCATTATGATCGGAAGGGGTATTCTCAGTCATCCCTGGCTGTTTCAAGAAATACACTCAAAATCTCAGATAAATGTCACCCCAACACAAGTCCTTGATCTGCTTTCTACCTATTTGGACTTGCTGCAAGCCCACAACGACAACCCAAGATATATTTTACTTCGTTACAAGAAAATGGCTTCGTGGCTCAGTAACGGGTTACAGAATGCATCACAATTCCGTAGAGATCTCTTTGCCATTCGGACTGATGAGGTACCGCCTTTGATTGAATGTAGCCATCGTTTTTTTAACACGATCTCGACGGATATGCTTTCAAAACGTCCTGTCGAAGCTATCTATCGTGGAGGCGAGGGTTAATGATCTTTGCTTTTACTCTGAAGAGTTGAATCCTCACTTTGGAGTGAATCAGAAGCTGTTTTCGATTGACGTCTATACAACCCGCATTTAGAATCTTTGCAAAAATTAATCAGGTGTGTCGCATAAACTGACTCCATCTGAGCCAACATACTTAATGCTTTGTCGAAGGGATATGGTCGCGTAATTAATATATGAAAAATTGTTTTTATATCTTTGATTGCTTCAGATGTAAATCCTCGGCGTCGTAACCCGACGAGATTAATTCCTTGCACACGAAATGGGCCGCCTTTCCCCGACACAAAAGGTGCGATATCTTTTCGGATTTCACTACCGCCTGCAATATATGCGTGCGCTCCGACGCGACAAAACTGTGCGATACCCGTCATGCCACCGATGATTGCATGTGTTTCGATGGTCACATGGCCACATAATGAAACCGCATTGGCCAACACGCATTCATCCTCTATGATGCAGTCGTGTGCGATATGGCAGTATGCCATAATTAAGTTTTTGTTACCCAACCGAGTGATATTGCCACCCCCTTGAGTTCCTTTGTTAATCGTCACATATTCACGAATGACGTTATAATCGCCGATGATCACTTTGGCACATTCACCAGAGTATTTTAAATCTTGGGACATGCCCCCAATAACCGAAAATGGATGGAATACATTGTGGCTTCCGACTTCTAAAGGGCCCTCTAACACAACATGTGATCGAACTTCTGTATGGTTACCTAATTGAACATTCTCACCAATAATGCTGTAAGGACCAATTACACAATCTCGACCCACTATTGCCTTGGGGTGAACTTGAGCCGTAGGATGAATTTTTGATGTCACGATCCGTCCTTAGATCACCAGATGCCACATATATCCCTTTCAGTATATCAAATCAGAACCTGTCTCAAAATATACTTCGTGACATAGGGCGTGTCATCATAAGGGATTTGTAGCGAGGAAATTGAGATTTTGAGCCGAAACGAGGAGATTGAGTGAAAAAACCGCAGGTGTAGTAGCGCTACATCGAGGATGTTTTCATGAAAATCGACGAAGTTGTAGGCCAAAAGATCTATTCCACAGTAGAATCCCTTATGATGACACGCCCTAAATAGCTTTTACGCTGATCAACGATACACTATTTCTAGTTTTGAACCTGGAGGTGGGGGGGCGTTCAACTCCAAAAAGAATCGACCTTCTGGCGTACTAGGCGTTTCCAATCGGTAAGCTTGCCGTGGCAATTCGTTACCGTTGATCAGTACGCGAATAATATCTTCTGTCACTATTGTTCTTAAGGCATATCGTGTGGGTGGTTCTGAGACTCCTTTCCCAAATTGAATCATAATATTTTCAATCTGGGTGTCTGTTTGTGTACTACCATCTCGGTTGATGACAAACAATTCGCCTTTAGCCACGTTGGCACTTAATAATTCAACCATGCGTTCTGCACCCGAGATTTGAGGCTGCCCATTAATGGGCGGTTGTTTAAGATCTCTAACCAGCTCATCCAATCCAACGTTACTGTAATCTTTTCCGGATTTAGGGGAGCGAAGAAATGCCCAGATATTCACAAAATGTCTGGACGTTCGAATTTCTTTGAGTTGGGGGATGAGCCTTGCCAGGGCCTCCCGCGTAGATCGATCATGGCCATCTGCATCCCCAAAAAATACAATATTTAAAATCGTACGTTTTCTTGCCTCAGCAAATTTCTGAAGACTCAACTCCATTGCATTCCAGAGTGACGTCTGGACGGGAAAATTTGGATTAAAAACAATTCCAAATCCAGTCAACAAACTATTTCGAAAGTTGCCAAGATTCTCTTTCAATGTATTTGTGAATGCTGCATGATTACCATTAAACCCTGCAATCCGAGTGTTAGCGTCACTGCTTACATGGGTAGACGTTAGATAAACAAGGTAACTGAATGCAATTTCACCTGGATTCTCTTGACTGCTAATGGTTTCCATCGTGTCAACCCAACGATTCAATGCTTTGCGAATCGTGTTTCCCACACTGCGCATACTGTCGGAAGAGTCTACAAGCAATAGTATATCTGATGTCTGAGGAATATCTTCAACTTGAACGATCTCACGACTGCCTATTCGTTCAATACGCTTACCTTTACCCCCTTGGGCACACCCTTGCCCCAAGACAGCAAAGATACATACGCATAAAACGGTCCTCAAAGGCATACCAGTGTACACTCCTTATCTTCTGAATCGGTAAATACTGAAAATCATTAAGAGGTTTATACTGTTTCGCTAGTTTTGGTAACTAGCTGGGTAAATTCGGGTGCTTGAACGGGTTATTCTCGCGAAAGCGAGGATTTAATAGAATTTAGATTGCTCATATGGATGACCAACCGGCATGGAGAAAATATCCTCTGTTCAGTTCCTGAACAGCAACACCTTCAGAAATCACAGCGGCCTTCGCCTCATAGGGCTACCAGACGCTGTGATTCATTCTTTTTCGTCCGATAGCATTTATCTAACGGAACCGGGGATAATAACCTGGACAAAGCCAAGGGTACGGCAGCGCAATCCGTAGACGACGCTGATCTGACAAAACCTTGTACTCACCAAACGAAAACCGAGGTTGTTGTTGCGTTTAGACGGCCTATTGTTGTTACGATTGGCCGATCGGCAGTTCTCAGCGTTATTGTTCCAACTGCCACCGCGTATCGCACAGCTCTCAACCTGGCTCGGTCATTATGCCACGATTAGGGTGACACAATTTCCTTTCTTCTTAAAGCCAAAGTGTTGGCATGAGATATGTGGGCGATCATGCTTGATACCGAAGCTGTCAACTCCTCTTCTGAGATTTCGCATTTCATGTAATTGGCTTCTTTTGATTTCACTTTCTTCCTGAAACGCACAAGGTTGGACCGTTGCAATCGTATTAAGTTGGGAAATACCCGAAATCCCAAAAAGGAAACCCCTTCTGTTGTAGGTCCAAGGGTTGTTATTTTTTCCTTCAACCTAAGTTTTAATTTTGCCTCTAAAAATTTTTGAATTTCATCTAACACTTCACGTAACACCTTCTTGCTTTCAGAAAAACATATAAAATCATCCATGTAACGTACATATCCCCCAACCCGAAGACGATCTTTTAAAAAATGATCAAGCTCCCCTAAATAGGTATTTGCAAAATGCTGACTTGTCAAATTTCCGATGGGCAATCCCTTTCCCAGTTGATTCCCCGGTACGGCATGGTTAATAATTATATCCAGTAAGCTCAATAGTTTTTTGTCTTTGATCATTTGACTTAGAAGTCTTTTTAAGACGTTATGATCAATATTTTCAAAGAACTTTTGGATATCGCATTTCAAAAAATAGGGATACTTTCTTGAGAAGATATGAACACGTTTTAGTGCCTTATGTGTTCCCTTTCTAACTCGACAGGCATAGGTGTCAGATATGAACCGCCGCTCAAATAGAGGTTCAAGTAAATTGCAAATGGCGTGATGAACGACACGATCTCGAAACGCTGAGCAACATATATTTCGTACCTTGGGCTCTCTTATTTCAAACATCCTATAAGGGCTAGGGCGGTAGGCCCCATTTTGTAACTCACCATGTAATGAAACAATTTCATGCTCTAAATTATAATTGAAAGATGCTGCGGATATCTTATGTCGTTTTCGACGAAGTGCCTTGAAAGCAGCCAACAGTAGGTTTTCAATGCAGATCACTTTCGCATATAGATTCCCGACTCTCTTCATTTTCTTACATTTTGATGTTTTAGCCAGCCCCCCATCATTTTTCCGATTTCGTTGATTGAAAGCATAGCAAATTTATAGGATTGAATGGCCATCAGTTTTTGTTCAAAGCAAATTCTGAGTAGTATACGGATTTTTTCTAACTTTATGTTGGCCCTTTTTAATATTCCAACTTTTGATTTTGAAAATCGTGCTTCAATCAAATCTTCTACAATATCTAAGGCCAAATTGTTGAGTCGATCTGAAAATGTAAACCTCACTTTCTTTGGAAATTTTTCAGTTGTTAAAAGTAACCACTTTAAGAAATCTACCCATTTTGTAAAAATTGGAAGATCGCTATTATCGACTGATTGAAGCTGGTTTTGAATATCCAAAGGTGTCATTTTTACGGTTCTGGCTTACGATATTTAACCATCTCCAATATCTATTTTAGAAATAGAAAGAATTTCTTGCCCATATTTTTCGACCTTGGCATTACCAATGCCCTCTATTTTTGTCAAATCAGCTTTCGTCTGGGGACGTGTTTTAACGATTTGAGCCAGTTGATTGTTGTTGAAAAGGATATAGGGTGGCACTCCTTCATTCTTACTTTTTTCAGATCTCCATTCTCGCAAGATATTAAATAACCCCATATCAGATTCAGTCAAAACCTTCATCCAAGATTCGTTTTTTGAATTTCTTCGCGTTGACTTTAGTTGAATGGCTTGATCTGAAAGATGATATTCCACCAATAAAACCAGATAAGGGGTATTGTTTGTTTGAATCAAGTAATCTCGAATTGAGATGACATTTTTGTCTTTTATAAAATTCTGGAATTCTGAGTCATCAAACCCGTCAACCGTATGTTTAAATTTGAATGTAAAAATTTTGACGAGCATATTGTCTTTTCAAACCTGTTTCGTTGAAGACCTTGGGGCCTCGCGCTCGGGCCTGTAGCCCTTCATAGCTTGGCCCCTTCAGGCTTCAGCTTATCTTACCAAGGGTAAAAGTGTAAAAGGGCAAAGGATTACTTTTTTGCCCTCACCAAACGAAAACCGAGGGAGCCGTAGTAGCGTTCAGACGGCCCATCGCCGTCACGAATGGCCGAACGGCAGACCCCAGCGCTATTGACCCAACTGCCACCGCGTAGCGCACGTTCGGTCCCTTTATCCGGCCCTGTGGGATCTTTCATTGCTTCTTTAGGATATTTTTTATACCAATCCTGAACCCACTCCCACACATTGCCATGCATATCATAGAGTCCCCAATCATTGGCTTTCTTCGTCCCAATTGGATAGGTTTGATTCCCTGAATTATACCCATACCATCCATACTCCTTTAGATTCGAAGCTTCGTCTCCAAATGAGTATGCTGTTTTTGTTCCTGCACGGGCCGCATACTCCCATTCAGCTTCTGTTGGCAAACGGTAGGTATACCCATCGTCTTTTTCCATCACGTTTAACTTTTTGAGAAACCCTTCTTCTCCGGCAATGTTCTTCCAAGATACCTTTTCCACCGGGTGATTGGGACATAGACCTATCTCCTTACCGTCTTTCTTCACTTTCTTATGTGTGTCTTCACAATGCCTCTCTTCTGAAAATTCGGATGGATTCAACCCCATCACATCAAACCACTGTTGTTGCGTCACCTCTGTCGTCATGATCTCAAATGACTTGGTGAGCGTTACTTCATGTTGCGTTTCGTCATCATCTCTATCTGCTTCACTAGCTGGAGATCCCATCTGAAAGGTTTTGGGGAATGTGAGTTTCCCCACCGTTTTACCGGGTTGGATATGTACCCATTTCATTCCATGCGATCCTTCTACAACAGGTGTTGGTGAACCCTCTGTCTTTTCTTCTTTTTTCTCAGGTTGTTTAGTGATTTTTTGTGATGGACTGGAGGGTTGGTTGCCTCCACTACATGAAACTAAACCCACGACACCTAAACACTGAACTACTGTCATTAAATGACGCATAAAGACCTCTCCTCCCTCAAAAATACTCCCTATGCTACATGAAATCGGTTTATCTTTGAAGAAATAAACTGAATTTTGATACACACTTGATTATAAAAAAGTTTTTTGTATCTACATGCGGTATCTATCCTGACATTGGGGGGTATGGAATGGATTGCTTCGTCGGACCTATGGCCCTCCTTGCAATTGCGAGCGTAAGCGAAGCAATCTGATGGAATAGCCAAAAATATGGTGTTGGATTTTATCCGGTATAGCGTCGACTTGTATGTTTTTCTAAAGTTTCTACGACTGGATTCTTGATCAAATGTTGCAATCTGAATTTTTGCGCATCATCTTCGAGAGAACTAACTTTTCGAATGTAAGATTCTCGCTGGTTCTCGACTTCTTCAACTTTTTTCCACACCATGAGGCGAAATCGATTCAAGGAATCTTCTAGTTCTTTCAGCTGATCCTTCTTTCTAGACATGAAGGGATCTTTAAAGTCGCCAAAAGACATTCTTCTTAACCGACGCTCATATGCGAAAGCAGGCCCTGCAATTCGATGGCTCATTAAGATTGCTAACCCAAAAGACAACAATGCGTACACAATAAATACACCAAGCAAAAGTGCAAAATTGATGCCTACGGTTGTCCAAAAGATAGTTTGCATTTGTGAAGACATCCCCATCTTCTGGATAAACCAATAGTTCAAACCAGCAACCCCAGAAAATAATACAAATCCTGAAATCACAAATAACAAACAACTCTTAAATACATAATTGGCATAAGACCCCTGGAAATCACGGTCCACCAAATATGATTTTCTTCTATCTTTTTGCTGACTCATACACCCTGCTTTTCGGCTGTCAGGCAGCTTTCTTAAGCTAAATTGATAAGCTTATTAAAACCAACCTAAGTTAGTTGGCAAGGAAACGATTTGGGCTGGTGCTAGTTCTCGAAAAACGATGCGATCTTATTGTTTTGTTATTTTAGAATAAACTTTATAAGTATTTAGAAATTAAGGACTTTTTGTTTTTTCGTATACCGTCCGGTGTTCCCTGGGAGATCAATTCCCCCCCTTCTGGACCTCCACCCGGCCCTAGCTCCACAATATGTTGAGCCTGAGAGATAACATCTGTTTGATGCTCAATCACAAACACGCTATTCCCATGTGCAATCAGCCGAGCGAACAACTTGAGAAGAAATTGAATATCATAAGAAGACAACCCTGTCGTCGGTTCGTCCAAACAATAAATGTGACCCTGCGCTTTCCGTTTAGATAGTTCATAGATCAATTTAACCCGTTGTGCCTCACCACCCGATAAGGTTGAAGTCGGCTGCCCTAATGTTAAATAACCAAGCCCAAGATCCAAACATAAGCGCAGGGGGGAAAATATTTTGGGATAGGGTTGAAAAAATGTAGCGGCCTCTTCAACCGTCAAATCTAAAACCTCAGATATGGTTTTATCTTTGTACCGTACACGCAATAAAAAATCTGTAAAGCGCCTGCCATGACAAATCTGACACGGCATTTTGGCTTGAGGTAAAAAATTGAGTTCAAATCGCTCCATCCCTGTGCCCAAACATTGCGGACATCGGAATGGACTGGTATTAAACGAAAAATCCCTAGCTGTCAGACCGCGGATACGCGAAGAGGGTGAAGCTGCAAACAAGGCTCGGATTAATTGATATATTTCAAAATAAGTCACCACTGCACTTCGAGAACTTTTCCCGATTGGGTCTTGGGTTACCCAGTACACGTTGTGATCTCTTTTTTGTAACTCTGGTAGTACAATCTCGAACAGTAGAGTACTCTTCCCGCTTCCGCTTACGCCCGAAAAAACAACCAGTTTTTCTAACGGTAAAGTCAATTTTGAAATTTGCACATTTCGTTTTGAGATATCGGACAAGGTAACTGATTTTTCACTTGATGATTCAGGGATATCTATTCGAGGACCTTCCATTTTAAAATAAGCATGCGTCTTCGAATTTTTAACTGATTTTCGCTTAACAAATCGATCCGTTGTCCCAGAATATACAACCGTACCGCCATGCAACCCACCACCCGGGCCCAATTCAACTAAATAGCTGGTCGTTTTCAGAAAAGATATATCGTGTTCAATCACAATAACCGTATTATTTTGGGCCAACGCTTTAAGCTGTGCAACAAGAGCATGTGTGTTTTGAGGGTGCAACCCGATGCTAGGTTCATCAAATAGATAGAGCATCCCAGAGGTCGTTTGATTAATTTGACTACCAATTCGAAGACGCTGTGTTTCGCCTCCCGATAATGTGTCTGCACTTCGACACATCGGCAAATATCCTAATCCTAGCTTATTCAGGACTGACAGCTTCCCTACCAATTGAGACAGCATCACCTGCTCAACATCACTCCCGCCAATCTTTTTACCAAACATCTCATAAACATCACTTAAGATAGCAGAACTCGCTTCTTTGAAGGCAATCCCATGATAGGACACTTGTCCATAAGTTGGATGTATACGACTGCCTTGACAAGTCTGACAGGTTTCATCACCCACACCCTCACAGGTGGGACATCTGCCAAACGGGTTATTAAAAGAAAAATGATGCGGTTCATAATATCGATCTTGTTTCGCAAATGCTGTCTCAGCATTACCCGTACGACACAATAGCGCTCGACCTTGAAGTGTCTGAAGATGCGTTTCATAACCTTTCAGTTTTTGATCTGAAATGCCATGGTCAGGATTCACCCGGTCGATCATGACTGCCACTCGATGCTTTTTTCTGGCATCCAAGCTCAGATCAGACGTCAATGTAAGTTGTTCACCATCAACCCAAACGTACACAAACCCAAGTTTCAACAGCTTTTGAAAGACAATGTGAAAAGTCCCTTTTTTCTGCTCTTCAAGTAACACACCTATTTCGGTTCGTTTAGACTGGCCGCTCAACTGAGATACAAAAGCGGGTAGATTACGAATGGATAGAGCCTGTTGATCAATGCCAGAAGCTCCAAATCGGGCATACAATAGCCTCAAGTAATCGAGCACTTCCGAAACAGTACCCACGGTACTTCTCTTCGATCCAATACGTGTTTTCTGGTCTATCGAGATGCTGGGCCTCAGATATGAAATACGCTTCACCTTTGCAGGGGATTGAATTCGCATATAACTCTTTGAGTATAAAGATAAACTCTCAAAGTAAAGTCGCTGACTTTCTGTAAACAAGGTGTCCTGAACTAATGAACTTTTACCCGATCCACTGGGTCCCGTAATACCAATAAGTGTATTGTGAGGAAGTGATAGGTCTACATGCTTTAGATTGTGCTCATGTGCACCCAAAATAACAAGGTGGCTAGCGTCACGTTTCATGATTCTATATGTGCTTTGACTAATTCTGTAATTTCTTGTTTTATATCTTCACATGCAGATTGTGTTTCGCCCTCAAATCGCAAGACAAGAACAGGTGTCGTGTTTGAAACTCGAATCAATGCCCAACGGTCAGGCCATTCTAACCGAATGCCATCTACTGTAATCAAATTTGCTTCAGGATATTTCTCAGAACACACTGTCGTAAGTTCTGACACAACGCGATGTTTTTGATCGTCAGCACAAGGCACATGAATTTCGGGCGTAAATGAGGTTTGAGGTAATGCATCACACCACCTTTGAAGATCTATGTCTAACGATTCTAGCAATTGAATAAGCCGAAGCGTGACATAAATACCATCATCAAATCCAAAAAAATTATCTTTATAAAAAATATGCCCGCTCATTTCTCCCGCAAGTGGGCAATTGGGTGTCCTGTTTAATCGAGCTTTGATCAAAGAGTGGCCCGTTTTATACATTTCAGGGCTTGCCCCCATTTGCTTAGCACGTTCAAAAAATATTTTTGAAGATTTTACATCCGCAATGATCGTGGGGTTTTTGTATTTTCTAACCATTTCCTCAGTTAGGAGGAGCAAAATTGTATCCCCATACAACAATTGTCCTTTTGGCGTCACGACACCAATCCGATCTGCATCTCCGTCGTAACCCACGCCAAACTCATAATCATGAGTGCCGCCCTTTAGCGTTGAAATGACTTCCTTTAAATTTTCCTCTTTGGTTGGATCTGATGGATGATTTGGAAAACGTCCATCCACTTCTTCATACAATATTTTGGTATCAAATCCAAATGTGTCAAAAACTTCCCGAACCACTTTACCTGCCATACCGTTCCCACAGTCGACAATAAATTTATGCGGATTTTTATAAGACACATTTTCTTTTAAATAGGCGATGTAAGTCGGCACTACATCCACGGGACTGATTTTCCCAGATCGATTTGTCTCTGTTTTTGGCAGTCCTTCATCAATTTGCTGCCGAAGTGTTTGAATCATTTCGCCATATAGAGGTTGAGTTTGAACCACAAATTTGAATCCGTTATAAGATTTTGGGTTATGGCTTGCCGTAACCATAATAGCGTTAGGGGACCATTGACTTTGAAAGCAACTGAAATAAGCTATTGGAGTTGTCACTTCACCTAGATCAAACACATCAATCCCTGATTGAGCCAAGCCATCGATCAGTAATTGATGGTATCTAGGACTGGTGAGTCGTCCGTCTCGCCCGATGCAGCAGGATGTCTCTCCCTTTCCTTTTAAATAAAGGGCATAGGAAATCGCGAGTTCACCCACAAACACATCGTCAAAACACTCATCGGTTACACCCCGAATATCATAGACTCTAAAAATATGTGATTTATGCATGCGTAGCTCCTGCGCTCTCACTATTCAATAAATAAGCCCACTCCAATGCGCGCAAAAAATTAGTTTCATTCACATCCTGTTCTAAAGTACCCACACCGTGATCAACACTGACCCTAATAAAAGGCAACCCTAATGTCACATTTACTGATTGCCAAAATTTTGTTCCCTTTATGAAGGGTAACGACTGATCATGATACAACGATATAGCACCGTCCCAATTATTTTTCTCATATTCAAAAAATAACGTATCAGCTGATACTGGACCTACAATAGAAAGCATTGAGTGATCATTCAACTGCTGTATAGCAGGGACAATAATTTGTACATCTTCTGAATCAGCGTAATTATCAACTAAGGGGTGTGGATTAAGACCGCACAACCCTAATGTTATTGTTTCTTTTTGAAGCCTCTTTTTTAAAAATGATGCAAATAGACTCACTTTCTGAACAATTAATTCAGTCGTCAATCGATTAGGTACTTCACGAAGTGGAATATGCTGCGTCATGAGCGCAACTCGGTGATGTGTATTTAAAAAAGCCATACACACATTTGACTGAAAGTAATCTGCCAATATTTCAGTATGACCTAATATAGGTTCATCGATGTCTTTGCCTTGACCATAGGATTGGAACTCAGATTTACGAACAGGGCCCGTTACAAAAACCTGATGATGCTTCTCTTTCAATCTACTACAAGCCGACAACAACGCTTTTAATGAATTATTCGAAGCCACATTTTCCCACAAGACAGCTTCAGGGATTGGGATAGGGGGAGGGCATGTGCCATACACTTGGACGAGATGGGGTGATGAAAAACAATGGAGTGCCTTTGCTAATGCGAGTGGCCCTACACCATCACCTGATCCAGTTGTAACAGCTACCGGCTTCATTTAGATTGAGGCATGAGGAATACGCTCAACTTTCAAGTTAAAGAGTTCACCACGAACCCATTCTTCTAGGTGACGACGTCGAGCTTCTTGGATTAATTTAGCACGCGTTTCTAACAAAGACTTTTCGTACTCCTCAGTCCCAGAGCGACTCCGAACGGTTTTATCGTCGATTTTGATAACTGCAAATTTTTTATTAATCTGAATAATAGGGGTGACATATCCTCTTGGTTTTTTCTGAACATATCTCACAACATCTTCAGAAAGCTCAGACATGTACTTTTCATCAATCGCAGGTGTATTCTCAAATTTAAAAGTGCTAAATTGGATTTTTCTTGTTTTCAAATCAAATTTACGCCAATCAACAACTTCTTCAGGCGATAAAAAAACAAATCTGATTTTATAAAATATTTCAGGCGGTAATCGAGCTTCTACTTCACCTTTAACCTGGTTATCGTCGATACTAATATCTCGATAAACCCGTGCCATCAAAAAACGTCCCCTAGCCAAACGTTTAGCCACAGTTTTTTGATACCCTTCATACGTCATACCTTCTTGTTCAAGCATTTTGAGCAAACGCTCTCGCTTAAGACCTGTACGCGTAATAAAAGACTCCACCTCTCCAGTCCCGACAGAGCTTGTCGCACCAGCAGCTTTCATGCCAATTGAAATTAATTTTTCTTCAGTCAAAAAATTCATTAGATCATCATCGCTGGGCGTTGCCCCCAAATCAATACCATAAAGTGCTTTTAACTTCCCTGGTACTTTTGATTGTTCACGAATTTTTTGAAGATCACGATACGTGATAAAATCTGGACCTACATTCGCAATGATCCCATCTACAAGTTCCCCTGTTGGGGGGGCACCCA
Source organism: Deltaproteobacteria bacterium (assembly GCA_029262815.1). Taxonomy (GTDB): domain Bacteria; phylum Bdellovibrionota; class JAJCYS01; order JAJCYS01; family JAJCYS01; genus JAJCYS01. Next base: position 55,741 of record JAJCYS010000016.1, read on the forward strand.
TACTGATAATCGGACTCGTAAAGAGTATTGCGGCCAAGGCACATCCATTCATACACTTTTTTATTGTTTTCATATTTGCCCCATTCCTAAAACAATTTCTGTCACCCATGATATCCATTTGTGCGGGGTCAGTCCAAGCACTAAGGTCATCACCATACAAAACCATACCACAACGTCACCTGCGATCGCCCGTTTGGTAAAGTGGTGGGGCGAAGATGCAGATTTAAAAAATGCATTTAAAGGTATCCGAAAGTAGTAATACAGAGATAATAGGCTACCCAAGACAGCTACCAATGTAAGGCCTACTGCACCATTTTCAACCGCAGTTGAAAAGACAAGGTATTTACCCACAAAACCAGCAGATACAGGAATACCGGCTAACGAGATCATAAAAACAAGCCATTTAAATGCCAGATCAGGTCGCACGGCGGCAATGCCATTAAAATGGTCAAAGGTGAGCTGATCTTCACCACACTCTGCTTCAAATTGACATAACAAAGCAAATGCGCCCAGCGTTGCTAATCCATAGGCACTCAAATAAATAAGAATAGCGCTGGTACTTTGAATCGTGAGAGATTGATTCGCTTCGAGCAATGTAAACAAACCTAATCCAAGATATCCCGCATGTGCGATGCTGCTGTAGGCAAGCATTCGTTTCACATTTTCTTGTTTAAGCGCCATAAAGTTCGCACCCACAACTGTGAGCACGATAAAAGGTCCTAAAATTCCATAAATCAGTGACTCATCAAAAGAGGTCAGTACACTTAACACTTGCACTGCCGCCATGAAGATAGCCACTTTCACACCTACGGCCATAAATGCCGTTACTTGGCTAGGTGCTCCCTGGTAGGCGTCTGGAATATACATATGAAATGGAATGAGTCCAAATTTAAAGAATAGTCCGATGCAAAAAAATCCAACGCCCAACGACATGATATAAGGATAGACCACATCTTGAGAAGCAATCGCTATGAAAGTATAAGATCCAGTACCCGCAAACATAAGAGCGATGCCCATTAGTAGAAACGCTGAAGCAAGTGCACCCAACAAGAAATACTTCAAAGCACCTTCTACAAACCTGGCAGCAACTTGCTTACTTGCAATCAACATATAGACACAAAGAGACATCAACTCAAGTGCGATAAACAGGACAATAAAATTGGCAGACATGACCAAAGCAGTCATTCCCAATGCAGCAAAAAACAAAAGAGCCAAATACTCAGCTCGCCCAGAGCCAAGGATATGAAAAGGTTGTGTCATCATTACAACAGCCATACCCATCACCGAAAAAAGCAAAGCCGAAAAATGCCCATACCCGTTAACCAAAATAGATTCAGAGAAAAGATACAGCGAGCCAGAGCTGGAACATAGTAGAAAAACCGAAGCACACGCAGTGAGCCCAAAAAAAGTGACTGCAAAAACCTGTTTTAATGTAACCCATTGGTCATCCGTATGTTTTGGTAAAAACAACTCCAAACAGAGAATGCCAAGTCCACCAAAGAGAAAACCCAAACAGGGAAGTAATCCCAACATGTCTTGCATGTTAAATTGGGTCCATTCTCGAAACAACTCTACCGATAGCATGTCATCCTCACAACGAGATACGCTCCATCAACACTTTGATCGATGGCTCTATGTACTTAAAGAAAAAAGGAGAAAGCAGGCCCATAACGAAAATCATAACCACATAAGGTGTCAAAACAATCCATTCTCGAATAGTCATATCACCATGAACTGTCTCGGACGATGGTTGGCCAAAACACACCCTGCGAAACATCCATAACATGTAAATGGCGCCTAAAATTACACCTAATCCGGCCAGAAGGCTATACCCCCACCATGAGGTGTACGCACCGAACAGGACAAAGAATTCACCTACAAATCCAGCTGTGGTTGGCAACCCAATAGAACTCAATGTCACAATCATAAAAACAACAATTAAATAAGGCATTGTTTGAGCTAATCCGCCAAATTTTTCAATTTCACGTGTGTGGAACCGTTCATATAAACATCCCACTATCGTAAAGAGAGCGCCCGTACCAACCCCGTGAGTTAGCATTTGATACACACTCCCCTCAAGGCCCTGTAGGTTCAATGCAAACATACCCACTATGCAAAACCCCAAGTGGCTCACAGATGAATAAGCCACTAGCTTTTTTAGATCAGGCTGAACCATCGCCACTAATGCGCCATAAATAATACCTACTATACCCAGTCCAATCATAAACGATGCATAGGTCGCTACGGCTTGCGGGAACAAGGGGAACACAAAACGAAGCATGGCATACGTCCCCATCTTAAGTAAGATGCCAGCCAATATAACACTGCCACCTGTGGGCGCCTGGACATGGGCATCAGGCAACCATGTATGAAGTGGGAACAGAGGCACTTTAACAGCGAACGCAAGCATGAACGCGAAGAATAACAAACTTTGCATATCCCAAATTGAAAATCCGCCTGGAATCGACAAAGCATACCAATCAATGACACTCAAACTGTAAGCACCCATCTGGACTTTATATAATCCAACTAAAACAAAAATAGCTACAAGCATGACAAGACTGCCGACCAACGTATATAGGAAAAACTTGATAGCTGCGTAGATCCGATTCTCTCCACCCCAAATACCAATGATGAGCAACATGGGCAAAAGCATGACTTCCCAGAAAATATAAAATATGAACACATCTAAAGCTACAAACGTGCCGAGCATAAATGTTTCAAGTGCCAGCACTAAAAAATAATACAAGCGATGTGCACTTTGAATAGATTTTACGGAACACAAAATAACCAGCGGTGTCATCCATGTCGTCAAAATAAGCAACCACAAGCTAATACCATCAACACCCACAAAGTATGAAATCCCTAGCTGAGCAACCCAAGGCATTTTTTCGACGAGCTGCATCTGTCCATTGCTAGAATCAAACTGCATCAACATCACTATGCTTAAGCAGAATTCAATTAAAGCAATGCCCAATGCCACCCACCAAGATTTTTGCGCATGTGCTTTTGGCACACAACAAATCACAAGCCCAGCCAGCAAAGGAAAAAACACGAGTATAGTCAGAAGATGATCCATCATAACAACCACCATCCACGGTTAAAAATCAAAGATAGGATAAGCAAGCCCCCTAAAATCATGAAGGCTGCATAGGTTTGAACATTGCCTGTTTGGATAATACTAATTTGAGCACTCATAAACCGTATGGCTCGCGCAACCCCATTCACAGCGCCATCAATACACTTCACATCCAATACTCGCCAAAGTATTTTCCCGAACCCGACAACGGGGCGGACAATGACTGAATGGTACAGTTCATCTACATAAAATTTATGAAGCACCAATTGATGTAAGGGCTGAAGCGTCACAGAAATCTTCCAAGGCAATTGGGGCCGCCAAACATATAATGCATATCCTGTTGCGATCCCAGACAATGCAACACACATGGAAACAGCCGCTAACAAGGCAGCAGTCGAATCATCACCGTGTGCAGCATGAGCTTGAAATCCACTTAGAAAGCCACCGAAAATATTGTGTCCTAAAAAATGTGGAAGTCCTAAAAACCCTGCCCCAGCACTCAATATTGCCAAAACAACCAAAGGTCCTTTAACGACCCAAGACCCTTCAGAAACATGAGACTCATTACCCCCTCGATAGGAGCCTCCAAAAGTTAAGGTCATAAGCCGCGTCATATAAAATGCGGTTAAGTAAGCACCCCCTAATAAGAGAATATAAGGTCCCCAATGGTGGGCTGAGAAAACTGAAAAAAGTATTTCGTCCTTACTAAAAAAGCCTGCAAACGGCAGAATCCCAGCAAGTGCTAATGTACCCACCCACATGGTCCAGTACGTGACCGGCAATCGTTTTTTGAGACCACCCATTTTTTTCATATCTTGTTCATGATGCAACGCAAGAATGACACTCCCGGAGCCCAAAAAGAGTAAAGCTTTAAAAAAAGCATGGGTAAACACATGGAACATACCGACCGCATAAGCGCCCACGCCCATCGCAGCAAACATATATCCCAACTGACTCACGGTTGAGTAAGCCAACACTTTTTTTATGTCATTTTGCGCAATACCGATAATCGCAGCCAGTAGGGCAGTTAACGCACCGACCCACAGTACAACGGTCAGTGTGAGGGGCGCTAAGTCGAAGAACATCCCCATTCGAGTCATCATAACCAAACCGGAAGTCACCATCGTTGCAGCATGAATAAGCGCACTCACTGGGGTGGGCCCTGCCATCGCATCAGGCAACCATACATATAAAGGAATCTGAGCCGATTTTCCTACAGCGCCAATAAACAAGCATAGTGCTGTTAAGTTAATCAGTCCCCAGTGTGTTTCGGCAACCAGTTGCCCTGTGCCCACAATCGCCTTAATTTCAGTAAAGCTGACCGATTGAAATAGGGCATATACACCAAAAATACCAAGGATAAAACCGAGATCACCAATCCGATTGACAACAAATGCTTTCATCCCAGCAACCGCGTTCGGCATGTGTGTATATCCATACCCAATCAGAAGATAGCTACACAATCCGACCCCTTCCCAGCCAATAAACATCATGGGCAGGCTTGCGCCAAAAACTAGAACAAGCATGGCAAAGATGAACAGGTTTAAGTATCCAAAAAATCGATACGGCGTCTTGTCATCGTACATGTACCCGATGGCAAAAATATGGATGAGTCCACCCACACCCGTTACAACCAGTCCCATCAAAATAGACAGTTCATCAATCAAAAACTCAAACGGCACATGCAACGTTCCACTCTTAAGCCATGTAAAAGCGGTTACAACGATTGGCTCTTTGCCGAGTTGGCTGAATAAAGCTAATAAGCAGACAAAGGGAATTAGGACGGCCAATGAAGCTATCCCACCTGCGTATTTTGGGTTTTTAGGACGCCACACCAGACCTACAACGCCTGATGTGATGAGAGGTAAAAACAATGCCAGAAAAAAAATCAGATCTTGCCCCATCATGTTTTTATCCTTTTAACTCAAAATGTTGATCCGTAAAAATATTTTCTGTTTTACGGTAAAGCAAAATCAAAATACTGAGTCCTACTGCTGCTTCGGCAGCTGCAATAGTCATAGAAAAAACAACAGCAATTTGTGCATCCAAGACTTGATAGACACTCGAAAATGCAACAAAAACCATGTTTGCAGCATTTAACATCAGCTCGATACACATAAACACAATCAGAAGGTTACGCCTTAACAAGACACCCAGAAACCCGATCACAAATAAACAGAGTGCGGTGCAGAGGGTAACATGCACTAGCATTGAATCACTCATTTCAAGAGACACGTTGTTTCCTCCGAGCTAATAGAATTGCCCCGACTAAGGTTGCTAGTAGTACAACAGACAGAAGTTCAAACGCAAATACATGTTTTGAAAAAAGCAGCAACGAAAAATCTTTGAGTGATGCCTCACCTGTTACTAGTGTTTGCCCCATCATGATGACAGGCTGCTCTTGAAGACCCACAATGACACCTTTTAAACATAATCCCAGAAAGCCGCCACCTAAAAGCAACAACAATGCAAATCGGCCTGGGTGCGTAGAAATAGAGGTTGGATTGAGCTCCCTAAGTTGAAATAACATCACAACAAAAACAAAGAGCACCATAATAGCGCCTGCGTACACTAGCCATTGAAGGGTTGCGACTAAAGGTGCGTTCATCATCAAATACAGCACCCCAATCCCAATTAACGTTAGCACAAGAAACACAGCACTTGAGATAGGACGTCGAGCAGACACCATCAAGATTGCAAACATGACTAATAACGAACAGAGCGCGATATAGATCCAGCCAAACAAGTCCTTATCCTTTCACGTATACACATGCAGCAGTTAAAACAAAGCTAAGAATGGCGTACGGCAGTACCCCTTGCCAACCAAACCGCATCAACTGATCATATCGAAATCTGGGAAACGACCACCGTACCCAGATAAAAATCCAAAGAATGACGAACGTCTTAGCAATCACGACTCCGAGTTGGAGAAGTACTGTTAGAACACTCGCAATTTCAAACGAACCCCCTATAAAAGATTGAAGCCAGGAAGTTAGATTCACATAAGACACACCTGGTAATGCCCAGCCACCAAAAAAGAAAGCCACTAACAATACGGATCCTACAAACATATGCATATATTCAGCCATAAAGAATAATGCAAACTTCATAGAAGAGTACTCGACATGAAACCCAACAATTTCCGCTTCACCTTCTGCAAGATCGAACGGCAACCGATTAGTTTCTGCAAAAATAGTGACTAACAGTAAAACAAAAATCCATGGTGCTTGAATGATGCCCCATGAAAGCAACCCGGCTTGTTGAGCAAGCACAATATCTCGAATATCAAAGGTGCTGTAGAGCAAAACAATTGAAGCCATCCCAATACCAAGCCCCAACTCATAGCTGATCATTTGGGCTGACGCACGCATCGCTCCAAATAGCGCATACTTGTTACTTGAGGCCCAACCACCCAGCATAATGCCATAAACAGAAAATGAGCCTATAGCTAACAGGTACAACAGCCCGACTGGAACATCGGCAACTTGAAGAACATATGTCTGTCCCATCAGCGTAAACGTATCGCCAAACGGAATGGTCGCCACAGACATGGCAGCTAACCCAACTACAACTGCTGGTGCAATTAGAAAAAACAACGTGTGGACTTGGGTGGGCACGACATCTTGTTTAAATAAAAGTTTTAATGCATCAGCCAGTGGCTGAAACAACCCCAAAGGCCCTACGCGATTAGGTCCCAATCGATCCTGAATAAACCCTGCACCCCGACGTTCAAGCCAAATCAAAACAGGTACAATTTGTGCTTGAACCGCAAATAATAGTACAGCTATTCCAAAATGGACAATTAATTCATTCATATTAAATACTTACCTACCAGATAAGGACATCCTTCTTCCAAACATAAAACAAGCCTACAAGAAGGATGGCTATAAATACGCCCATTTCAATCATCAAAAAGGGAGAAACGGTCGCCACAGATTTAAAAATATAGGCAAATGGGAAAAGGAAGATGACTTCCAAATCAAATACGAGAAAAAGGATGGCTACCAAATAAAACCGAATATCGAATCGATTTTTTGAGCTGGGCAAATCAACAACTTCAACGCCACATTCGTATGGCGTTAAATCAGTTTTCAGGTTTTTTTTGGGTCCTAAAAAATGGCTTAGCGCAATCACAGCAAACGCAAAACCCCAGCCAATCACAAGCGGGAAGATCAAATGTATGTACTGACCCATAGCCGTCCCTTATTTAGTATTCTATTCAATTTGGTTTACTTATACACGCACCTGCATAAGGCACACACATTCTACTAAATTTTAAAGATGTAAACCTGACATTTGATTAAAATACAACTACCCCAAAAAGTATAGCTCTTTTCCCCCTTGGGGCCTCCCCCATTGGCACCTATTCTGCATATATTTGACGTGCCCAGCGACCCGCTGGGTGGGCACATAATTTCCTGACATAGGTTTGGAATTCCTGGGGAAACTCCTCATAGGGGGGCATCCAAGCTCCATATCCAGGCGTGGGACCTAATAAGGGCGCAGATAAACATGCAAATACTACATCTGCCAAAGAAAGCTTGTCCCCAAGCAAGTAAGGTTGCTTTTTGAGCGTCGCTGCTACTTTGTCAAAAATTCGAAACATAGTCTCTTTGGCTTCATTTTTTGTATCTTCGGTTGGGTTTATGACGGAATCAATCGGCTTTGCACACACGAGATGAACGGCTCGAAATAAGCCATACTGGAACCAACCTACATTATTCTTGAACAATTTCCAGAGTATACGAGAGTCTCGAAAGGCAAAAAAGTAAAATGAGGTTCTCACCGCTACACCTAGGTGATCGTGAAACAAACGAATCCATGTGTCACTCTGTGGTGTATTTAACAATGGCGTTGGGTGCATCTCGTTAATCGTTTTCAGAATGGGGATAGACCCATGGATAGCCTTTCCCCGATTTTGAATCAAAATAGGTGTCGAGTATGGAGAAGATGTCGCATCTTGCTCACCCCTGATACCAAGTATCCATCTGATGTAGGCCACATGAAAAAATGGGAGTAACTTTGTCTCACGGTAGGGGATTTGACCCCGACCTAAAGCCCAGCGCGCAAGATCGTTGTAGCTTGAAAAAGGAATCGTTATGAGTCTGTACTGTTCTGTTGTCCCCATAGGTCTTATTTTTTTATAGCACTTTTAGCGCCAAAGAAAAAAACTTGTATCTCAAGCTGCCCGAAGTTAACAATAGATAAATCATGTTCAGTATTTATTAGAGGAGGGGGCATGCGTGCACATTTCTATATATTAGGGCTAACAATATTCAGTTTATTCAATAGTCATGCCTGGAGCGCTCAATCAAACGCACCTGCTAAAACAAATATTCCTGGCACGGGCTTCTACTTAAACCCACCCTTAGGGTTTGAGCTCTCAACACGGTTTCCTGGATTTATCATGAACGAATTTCAATCCTCGATCGTCGTGACTGAAATGTCTGCACCTTATCCAGTGATTTCAAAAAAATTCACAAAACCGGCTCTAAAAGGGACCGGTATGGCGTTGCTTTCGAAAGAGGCCATCACCTTCAATGGCAAAAAAGGAACCTTGATTCATATTCAACAATCAAACTACGGTATCTCATTTCTAAAATGGGTTGCTTTAGTCGGTGATAGCAAACATACAGCTATCATTACGGCTTCATTTCCTGAATTTAAAAAAGAACTCCTTTCAAAGCCTATTCGGAATTCAATTCTGAGTATGGAATGGCGCACACCAAAATCAGCAAATCCCTTTTTAGGCCTTAATTTTCGAATCCAAGACCAACCCAATTTGAAGCTTGCAAAAAAAATGGGCAATTCAATCATCCTTACAACGGACGGCAAATTCTCACCAAAATTATCAAAAGACCCTTTCTTTATGTTAGGGGCTTCGTACACTCAAGGCATCGTTGTTGATGATAAAAAGAAGTTTTCAACGAAACGGTTTATGAAGACAAAACAGATGAAAAATATTAAAATTTCGAGCACTCGAGAAGTAACTCATGGGGGATTGAAAGGCATTGAAATCCTAGGCACTGGCAAAGACGAGGTTCTAGGACATGACGTTTTGATTTATCAAGTGATCCTTTTTGATAAAAGAAGTTATTTTGTGGGTCAAGGGTTCAGCCCCGTATCCGAAAAAAAGAAATATACAACGTTATTCAAGCAAGTAATGCATTCGTTTAAACCCAAAATGAGTGGTATCTATTAAAACCTGTCTCATAAATCCCTTTGTCACGAGACGGGTTCTAGGGCGTGTCCTCATAAGGGATTCGTTTCGAGGAAATTGAGATTTTGAGCCGAAACAAGGAGGTTGAGTGAAAAAACCGCAGGTGTAGTACCGCTACATTGAGGATTTTTTCATGAAAATCGACGAAGTTGTAGGCCAAAAGATCTATTCC
>JAJCYS010000017.1 GCA_029262815.1 Deltaproteobacteria bacterium
GCAGCTGAGATGGCTTTATATCATACGCTTGGGGCCTTACCTGTGCCGAAAACCGCCCACAAATTTTTCTGACGAGGCAGAATTATAAATTTCATAACTAGCCAATATGGATTAATAGTCTTTTTTTTGCATTTTTACCGCATTAGCTACAGGGTTAAATGTACCATCGCCTTCTTCCAGTTGAAATGGAAAATCTAAATACGTTGGGGTGGCCTGCATTTTATTCCATTCTGTTTTTAAATATGTTTTAAAAATTTTTGCTCGATCATAGCGGTGTTTGATATGCAGTGATTCTAAATTTTCCATTAATAACTTCCTAGTTATAGAATCGAAAATTGGAGTATCGAAGACCATTGCATCTAAATATGCGAATGACCCCATCCATTTTTTTAAGTGATAAGCGCCTATAGATGTTCCTCTAAAAAAGGCAGGCATCTCACCAATTAAACCACTCTCATCCTCAGCAAATGTTATCCGTTGGGACGTTTCGATTATTTTTTTATTAGTTGAGCGACGAAGAGCATATTCTGTTTGATCAGTTACAAATCCAAAACTCTGACACTCAGTCAGTATGTTCTTCGTCGAGATAAAACCGTCCTTGTCCTTTTTTTCATGCTCTGAGTCAAGTAACGCCAACAAAATTGGAACCAAAAAATGCTCTTTAGAATCAGAAAATTTCACATCAAATAAATTCATCGCCATTGATGTGTCAGGGTTATAATGTGAATAGTCTCCTAATAATGCTGACTTCGTAAATTCATGCACTGGAATTATATATCTACCCCTTTCCTCCATTATACGATTAATCTTTTCGGCATCAACGTTCGGACTACCTATAAAACTCGTTACAAGTTCTATTGCTGATCTAATATTACCTCCAGTAATATTGGTGAATAATTCTGCAATGTCTTTATTGTTTTTAAGTGAGTAAAGCAATGTTTGTAAGAAAATCACAAGGCTTTCTGAGTTCAGACTTATGAAGGAGTTTGTCTCTAGCGGGTTTTCTCCTGTTGCCATGTTTATCGCAAAATTCAACCTTTTTTCTATTACATAATCAACACGAGGAGGAGATATTGTAAAAACTTTTGGGGGATATGCACTTAAAGATCCTGAACGTTTTGACTCAAAAAATGTTTTTGGTCTTACTGATATGAAAACAGCGGCACTCCATTCCTTTGCGAGCTCTTGTGAAATCACAAATGCCTCTTGCTGTGTTTCAAAATTACGTTGATCTGCATTATCCAGTGCTATGATAATTTGTTTTTTCTTGCTAGTCGAAATAAACTGTATAGAAGATTTTAGGTGCCTATCTTTTTCTTCTGTTTTTTTCTCCAACATTTCTAGTAGTTTTTCATCATATAAATCTGGCCGAGAGGACTTATATTTACCCCATAGGCCATTTGAAAACCTGACAATTTCATGTGAGTAAACACCTTTAATGAATCTGTAGTCATTTATATCTGTATAGTATTTATTTAATAACTGGCTTTCCACTTCTTCTAATACAAATTTCTTTAATTCTGATGTTAAAGAAGCTTTTGAACCAAGATCTATGTATATGTAGATTGCATTCTTAAACTCTTCATACGCACTTGTGTACATTAGATTTCTAATGAAAGAAGTTTTTCCGACTCCAACATCCCCTAAAAGTACAGTCGGCCTCTTTGAAATAGATTCAGAAACTATTACATCAGGGGTGAAATTAGATTTGTTTTTCTTAGGTCTGACGGAAAGGGTAGAAGGATATGGTGCCCCTTCATCAAACAATGATGCATACCGCGTTTCTAGAACTCTCTTGCTCAGTAACGCATATTTTGATAATGCGCCACTTTCGCAATAACAACTTTTGAAAAACTTTTCTTCTACTTGTTCATTCTCGCTAATATCAAGAATCAATAACTCAGAAAGCTGTCTTAGTGTTGCCTGGAGTGTGCTTGCATATCTAATTTTCGGATATTGAATCAGATGGGTAGCTAGTTTTGATGGGGTTATTATCTCACCACTAGTAAGGTAGCGAATAACACTTCTCTGAGATATCCCGTCACGGGAAAGCATTTGCCACATTAAGTTGAAATTATCCAACATATTGTCTAATGAGGAAAAAACTAATGCTTGCCCGTTTAATGGGGGCTTTCCATCCGTTCTAGTCGCTAAAAAAGTTATTATTTGCCTACCATTTGAAACTACTGCAATTTGAACCCCTCGATTCGAGCAATAGTCTTTAACCTGATTTATAGCTTTTTTATTCTCTTCACTAAACTGAATTATAGATTGAATATCTATAAGGTGATTTTTTTTAGGATTAGCTGGCAATTCGAATGTTTTTCCTTCTCTCTTTGCTTCCCAAATAACTTGTCTTGGATTCCCAAGTTCATAATCAGAATATTTCCTCTCTTGTGAAACCTCTAATCCAATTTCTTCTTTATCCCACCCAAGGCATGATTCAATTATTTCATCAATTATTCTAAATCTAGTTTGCGCTTCATTCCAATCTGTTGAAGCTGAATTTAGTGAAGAAATCAAACTTGTAAGATTTTTCTTACCTTCGGCAAATATTTTCACTTTTATTCCTAATAGATTGATAGATTTATTTCTACACTCGTTACAACGAATAGGGTTTTATCCGTAATGCGACAACAGGAGCTGAAATAGGGACAGCATGATGACAAGCATTATGGACAAAACGCGGTTGGACTGAGCCGCGTACCCTAACGACTTGAGTCTACAATACGATTTTCTATGTGGATTGTATAGAGGCAGGTGATCAAAATTTTAAAAATATTTGGAAGGATCGTTGCCCTTG
>JAJCYS010000018.1 GCA_029262815.1 Deltaproteobacteria bacterium
AGGAGGCAAGGTCGACGTTATTTGAGTGGATTGAGGTGTTTTATAACAGAAAACGTCTTCACTCAAACCTTGACTACTTATCTCCCGTCAGATATGAACAAACTTATGTCGCTTAAGTGTCTACTTTTCTGAGGAACCTCACAGCCACTTATTTCCAATTCCTCTATGTTTCGTTCTTAAAATGACAGGCCGTGAAATGGCCTTCGGGGCCTTCTTCGAGTTGTGGTGTCTCTGTACTACAGATCGATTGTGCCTTAGGACACCGAGTTCTAAATACACATCCTGATGGGGGATAAATAGGAGAGGGAATTTCTCCTCGGGTGATATAAAAATGCCTCTTACGAATTTCTAACGGATTGTGGGACAACACAGATTGAATTAAAGTTTCTGTATAGGGGTGTCTTTTGTACTTAAATAAACTCTCAGTGGGTGCAATTTCCATGACTTTGCCTAGATACATCACCAAAATTCGATCGCTGACATATTGAACAACAGCAAGATTGTGCGCAATAAAAATCATACTCAAATCAAATTGATGCTTTATGTTCTGAAATAAATTTAAAATTTGTGCCTGAATGCTTAGGTCTAATGCCGAAACCGGCTCGTCCGCAATTAAAATTTTTGGCTGAACCATCAACGCACGTGCAATGCCAATGCGTTGTCGTTGGCCACCCGAAAATTCATGGGGATATCTGTGCAACGCATCAGGTGGGAGCCCAACTTTTTCTAGCATCTCTTGCGATTTTTCTTCGTAGGCTTTACGTGGATAGACCCGAAAATTTTCTGCACCTTCTTTCAAAACATCGAAAACAGTCCACTTAGGATTAAAACTCGATTTGGGATTTTGAAATACCATCTGAATGTCTTTCAAGTAAGGTCTAAACTCACTGTTAGATAAATTCAGCAGATTTTCTCCTCTGTATGTCACATGACCCCGTGTTGCAGGGACAAGCCGAAGGATCGATCGTGCAAGGGTACTCTTGCCACTGCCGCTCTCGCCTACAATGCCTAAGGTCTCACCTTTGTTAAGAGAGAAAGAAACATCATGAACAGCTTTGAGGTCAGGTTCCTTAGGTTTTAAAAACAGACCTTGGTCTGTTTGGAAGTAGGTGTGTAATTTATTTACCTCAAGAAAATTCACGGTATTCTCTTTTTCTTAATCGGATAAAGGCATTGATACGTATGGTTACCTTCATACTCTGTTGGTGGGATGACTTCTTTGCAGGCAGATTTTGCAAACGCACATCTGTCGGAGAAGGGGCAATTCGTATAGACCGGATGAATAAAAGGAGGAGATCCCGGTATGGTCTCTAAATGAGCCTTCATGTCTCTCAAATCAGGTGTTGCTCCCAAAAGAGCTGAAGTATAAGGATGTCTGGGCTCACGAAGCACGTCATCTGTAGGCCCGGACTCCATCGCCGATCCACTGTACATGACGACAATATCGTCAGCCATGTTTGCAATGACGCCAATATCATGACTGATCAAAACAATGCCTAAGTTCTGTTTTGGGTCCGTAACGAGATCAGACAAAAGCGATAAAATTTGAGATTGCACCGTCACATCAAGTGCCGTTGTGGGTTCATCGGCGATAAGAATGCTGGGATTTTGCATCAGCATCATGGCAATCATAACCCGCTGGCACATGCCACCACTGAGTTCGTGTGGATAGCAGTTCAGTCGTTTGTCAGGATCAGAGATCTGGACGCGCTCCAACAACGCTTCTGCTTTTTTTAAGGCTGCTTTTTTGGATTGTTTTTGGAAGAGTATAACGGATTCAGTCATTTGCCTCGCAACGGTTAGATACGGATTGAGACAACTTGAGGGATTTTGAAAAATCATTGCAAGGTCGGTCGTGCGAAGATGTCGATGTTCTTCATGAGATAGCGTTAGCAAATTTTTGTGTTTATATTGGATTTCTCCACGAGTGACATGCGCCCCTTTGGGCAAAAGCCCCATTACGGCGTATGAACTCATGCTTTTGCCACAGCCACTTTCGCCTACAATGCCTAAAACCTGTCCTGGTCGGACGCTATAAGACAAATTTTGAACGACGTTGTTATTCTCTTTGGGGAAACAAATGGACATGTTTTTGATTCTCAGGTGGCTCATGTTTCACCTCGAATGTGTGGATCGACTGCATCTCTTAACCCATCTCCAAAAAGATTGAAACAGGTCAACGTCACAGCCATAGCGATGCCTGGGAAGACGATTAACCAGGGTGCAATGCTGAGCGCCTCAGCGCCGTTGTTGCATAGGCTGCCCCAACTGGGGATGGGTTCTTGAATTCCCAATCCCAGAAAACTTAAGAAAGCTTCGAGGAGAATCATTCTAGGAATCGTAATGGTTGCGTAAACTGCAATCGTGCCCAGTGTGTTTGGGATTAAATGTTTGGTAATAATCTTGGTGTGACTCGACCCTAAAACTCGGGCTGCTGAAATAAAATCTTGATTTTTAAGAGACAGAATTTGACCCCGTACAATACGAGCCATAGTCAACCAACTCAATACCCCGATTGCAATAAACAATGTGAAAATATCTCGACCCAAAACCATCATCAGAATGATGACAAAAAACATGTAGGGTAGGGCGTAGAGGATATCTACAACTCGCATCATCAGACGGTCCACCCATCCGCCGAAATATCCTGAGACGGCACCCCATAGGGTGCCGATAATCACAATGACAAGTGTTGAAAGCAGTGCCACTAGCATACTCACGCGTCCGCCATATATAACGCGTGAGAGCACATCTCGGCCTAGAGCATCTGTGCCAAACCAGTGTTTTGCTGAGGGCACAGCGTAGGTATTCAATAGGTTTTGCGCTTCATAGGTGTAAGGAGAAATGAGTGGTGCAAGAAAAGCGAGTCCTGAAATGAGGATGAGTACAACAGCTGAAAATGTAGCTGCACGATTTTCAAATAAAGCCTTGAGTGCTAAGTTGAGGCTTGTATTTTTCATGCCTTAGGTTTCTCCATTCGAATTCGAGGATCGAGAATGTGATACAGCACATCAACCACCAGGTTCATCACCAGAACCAATGCGGACAAGAGAATCGTAACGCCGAGTACAGTAGTGTAGTCTCGGTTTAGAGCACCCGAAACAAAGTATCGACCCATACCGGGAATGTGAAAAATCTGCTCCACCACAACACTGCCCGTAATGACAAACGCAACTGCTGGCCCTAAAAAACTGATAACGGGAATGAGCGATCCTCTCAATGCGTGATGAAATAGAATCGTACGTGTACGCAGTCCTTTACTTCGTGCCGTTCGGATATAGTCAGTTGAAAGAACATCAAGCAAACCTGCTCTCATGAGTCGCATGATGATGGCGAAGTAGGTCAGCCCGAGTGTGAGAGAGGGTAGAATTTTTGAACTCGGTCCATGCCAACCTGAGGTAGGTAGCCAACCGAACTTGATGCTCACGACTACCACCAAAACGGGACCGAGCACCATATTCGGGATACTCATCCCAAATATACTGATGCTGGATAGAAGCCAGTCAACCCACGAATTACGTCTATAGGCTGCTATGCACCCTAGGAAAATGCCAAACAATACGGCAAAGAGTAAGGCGTAGCAACCGAGCTCGACAGAGATGGGGAAACTCGCTGCAATAATGTCGTTGACGGTTTGATCTTTGTATTTAAACGAGGGGCCGAAATCTCCCTGGATAACATTACCGAGGTAGGTGACATATTGGTCTAGGAGTGGTTTGTCAAAATGATACTTGGCCTCAAGGTTTTTTAATACAACAGCGTCTATGGGTTTTTCGCTATCGAAAGGGCCGCCTGGCGCAAAACGCATGAGAAAGAAAGCGCAGGTCGTGATAATCCAAAGAATCGGAATCATGCCAGCTATTCTTTTTGCAATATATAAGATCATGTTTTGGGCTGCTAACCGTTTGTTTTGTTTCTACTTTTCCTATCGTTGAAAACCAGCTAACGCTAAAGCCTTTATAATGTTAGGTAATGCCTTTGATTGAATAAGATTTTTATGAAATTAATAGCTTAATTATATTAAGTGTTTATAATGGGAATAATTATAATTAATTTATTTTGTAAAATATTATTATCTATATTAGAATAGTGGTTGAATTGTTTAATGGAGTGAACTGATGATGAAAAAAAAGTTACAGGTAATGGGTTGGTTGAGTTTTTGTCTCGTATTTGGGGCTTGTACCTCAAAAAAGAAAGACACGTCTGTCTTACATATGGTCAATGAGTCTGAGATCGAGGCCATTGATCCCCATAAGGTCACAGGTGTTCCCGAAAACCGAGTACTGATGGCATGCTTCGAAGGGCTCATGCGGTACAACCCAAAAACGGGCGGTGCGATGTTAGGCACCGCAGAATCGTATACCATCAGCCCAAATGGAAAAGTATATACCTTTAAAATTCGAAAAAGCGCCAAATGGAGTGATGGATCTCCCGTCACCGCGCAAGATTATGTGTACAGTTTTCAAAGAGCTCTAAATCCTAAGACTGCTTCGCAATATGCTTTTATGCTGCACCCAATCAAAGGTGCAAAAGCCTATAACACTGGCAAAGTCAAAGATGTGAATACGGTTGGGCTACGTGCTAAAGATCCGATTACTTTAGTGGTTGAGCTTGAACGTGTCGTACCGTATTTTATTGAGACTCTGACCCACTATTCTTTTTTCCCCGTACCTCAAAAAGCTGTCAAGGCACATGGGATTAAGTGGACTGCACCAAAAAATATCAAATGTAACGGTGCATTTAAATCTGTGTCTGTAGTTTTACAAGACAAACGTGTCTTTAAAAAAAATAAACATTACTGGGATCGTGCGAACGTGCATTTCAAAAAACTAGTCATCTATGCAGTTGAAAATAACGTCACACGAGTAAGGAAGTTTGAAAACCACGAAGCACACTGGTCCGTTGAGCCACCTAGTACGGAGATTCAACGATTCAAAGGAAAATCGAGTTACCATGTATCTCCCTATTTAGGCGCCTATTATTTCATTGCGAATGTGAAACGCGGCCCCTTGAAAAATCCTAAAGTTCGTCAGGCATTAGCCATGACAGTGAATCGAAAGCAGATTACAGATCATGTGTTAATGGCAGGGCAGCAACCCGCATATGCGTTGCTTCCTCCTGGGATAGCTAACTATGTTGAAGGTGAAGCACTCATCTCAGAAGATATTCAAAAAGCCAAACAGCTCATGGCCGAAGCCGGTTACCCAAATGGTAAAGGCTTTCCTGAGTTAAATTTACTGTATAACACGCACTCGGATCACAAAAAACTAGTACTCGCTGCGACAGATATGTGGAAACGCCACTTAGGAATTACGGTCAAGCCCTATAACAAAGAATGGAAAACATATCTCACAGAAAAAAGACTACATGACTTTGATATCGCTCGGGCGGGTTGGATCGGAGATTACAACGACCCAACGACCTTCTTGGGGATGTGGACTCATCACAGTTCTTTTAACGACGCGCAGTGGCACAATGCGGAGTATGATGCTCTTCTTGAAAAATCCAAGGTGGAGCTGAATTTAAAAAAACGGGCTCAGCTACTCAATAAGGCTGAGAAAATTCTGATGACTGAGATGCCGATTATTCCAATTTATCATTACGTAACAAAGGACTTGGTATCACCTAAGCTAAAAGGTTGGTATCCCAATTTGATGGGGCATCACCCGTTTGTCGGATTAAAATTTTCCAAATAACCTCCTAACAACCTGTTATTGGAGATATGCAAAAACCCTATCCAGATCTCTGGATAGGGTTTTTGTTTTTAAATTAAATTGTATTCACTTATATTAAAAATTCATAATCCAAATTTGTTCTGGGGGGCTAGCTCTTGATGGTTTGAATCTGTATAATGGGTCATTAATGACTAATACAACTGCTGCTGCATCTGAAAGAACGCCATTTGACTCTATTGTGACTTCGGTTCAAGAGAAACTCAACGAGACCGTTTCTGAAAATGGCCATGTCTTTTTCTTCTTGGTAGGTATACCAGGATCTGGAAAAACAACGTTCACCTCTAAGTTCATGCATGACTTCCCAGTCGTCAGCTATGATAGACTAGTCGTCCCTTTGTTGAAAGATAGGGTTGACCCTGAAGCCTATGTCACTGATTCGAACGCTGAAATTGTCAATCGAATCGAAAAACAAGTCCGCACCTACCTCCAAGAAGATAAATCTGTGATTGTTTTTGAAGAAGCAACCATCGGACTCTCTCAGTTTAGAGCTCACTTTTTATATTTAGCTCGTCTGCATGGGTATAAAACAGTTTTGGTGCACTTTCCAATCGATTGGAAGCTTGCAGTTGATCGAAATCTAAAGCGTAGTCTCGGTATGACAGACGAAGGGCAAATTCGACTGCCTCAAGTTATCGTAGATACGATCCATGCTCATCAAAATACAAGGTTTCGTATCGACACACCTGAGCCCATCGAAACAGATATTGCTGCCACACCTTACCTTATGTCTCAGTTGACTGATGATGAACTTCATATTATGAATTCAGCCTTCTTCAAGATGATTACGATCGTTCCCGAAGATGAATTCTTTTATGCTTATCTTCAAACTGAAGATTATTCTGATGAAATATGGACCGTCTGGGATGATCGGTTTGAGATCCAACAGGTTGACGAGGATGCCGCCACACCCATTCAAAACTAAAATTCAGATTCATAGTTGCCGATAAGAGGGCATGGATCGCCTCGTACTCATTCTATGCGCTGTAGCCTTTTGCCCCTTAAAGCTGTCTGCGTATTCATGCGAAACTTGTTTTTTCTACCGATCAGCCCAATTTCAACCCGTACCAACCGTGCTATTGGAGTATTTCGAAGGTGGGGTTGCGATGGTTTGGAATCGTGAAATCAAAGCTGTCTCAGTTCATGAATATATAGACCGTATACCCTGTACTCGAGAACAAGAAAAAAAGATGCATGATGACGACTTTGCAGATGAAGATCTGAGTTTTCAAAGATGGCGTGAATCGTCCCAAGAGTTGACGTCTGTGCTTTACGATGGGGACACAAAGCATCGATCATTTCCGCCGTATATTCCCAAGCGAGTTGAGGTATTATTTTATGACGTACAGGGTGGCCACGCCTTGCCAGGGTTTATTAAGTTGATTTTTGGGGTTAGCCCACCACGCTGCTTTATCGTCCGCGTTGCTGATTCTGTTTAAATTGTGTAACCAATTTAATTTCAGGTGCGGTCAGTCGTCTTAACGTACCAGGTTTTAGAGGTCCCAAGCGAATAGGGCCCATCTGAACGCGTTTGACTTTTGTGACCCCATGACCAATGCTATAAAACATTTTTCGAATCAAATGATATCGACCCTCAACAACTTCAACTGAAAGCCAAGTATGTTTAGTCCCTTTTCTTGAAATCCGTTTGATTTTGCATGGCAAGGTCCGACGGTAGTCGAGTACGATACCTTTTCTAAGTTTATCTAGAAGGGCCTCTTTGATTTCACCCCGAGCTTTGACATGGTAGATCTTGGGGAGATGAAATTTTGGATGGGTACATTTGTAGACAAAACTGCCATCGTTACTGAGCAACAGTAGCCCTTCACTTTGAACATCCAAACGTCCGACATGCGTTAACCCCAGCTTCCGGTATCGACTCGGCAATAAATCAATACATGTTTCACGTTTTTCGGGATCTTCGTGTGTACAGATCACACCCCGAGGTTTATTGAGTGCCAGGTAAACATGGGGAGCTGGTTTCAGTTGTACAATTTTGTTATCCACTTTGATAGCATCAGATTCTGGATCGACCTTGAGGCCCATCTGGGTAACTAAAGCGCCATTCACACGCACGCGTCCCTCTTGAATAAGATCTTCAGCCTTACGACGTGAGGCGATGCCAGCTTGTTGGAGTACTTTTTGAATTCTAATTTGTGTCATGATAAAGTTTCCGTTTCATTCATCAGCTCTTGCTTCATCTCAGCAAGATCAGGTAATTGTTTAAGGGATTCAAGAGAAAAAAGCTCAAGAAATTTTGGAGTTGACGCATAACAAATAGGTTTCCCGGGTAAATCTTCCATCCGGCCACTCATTCGAATCAGTTCTTTGTCTAGTAGAGTGTGGACAAGATGGGAGCTGTCTACGCCACGAATATCATCAATAGCCGCACGGTGAATAGGTTGTCGATAGGCAATGATCGATAATACTTCCATAGCTTGACGGGAAATTCGCCAGGGGCGTTTTTTCATGAACGCTTTTAAAAAATAAGCATACTTTGGTTTGGTTCGTAACTGATACCCATGTTGGAACTTACAAAGCGTGAGCCCCGTATTTGGTTGTTCAAGTTTCTCTGTGAGTCGAACCAACCCTTCTTTTACTTTTTCAGCGTCTCGCTCCACCATTTCTTGAAGATGTTTAATCGAGAGGGGAGAAGCGGCACAGAATAAGATACACTCAAGCGCATTATCTAATTCTTGATCGTCATCATGTGTATAAACTTCTTGTTCCATACTTATTTCCTGTTGGTCTTAGGCTAAATCCAAATCTGTACTTGCGCTGATGGCATCCAATGTAATGCCACTTTGATTCAAAATCTCTACACATAATGGCATGAAATTTTTATCTTGAATCATATTTAAGGTTCCCCGCTTTGATAATTCAAGCAAGGTCATAACGGTAAGTACAATCAGTTGTGTAGACCAAGAACCGTCGGTGAAATTATACTCATGTTTCGTCTGAGTCTGCAATCGGTCTACAAATGAAGTGAAAAAAGCTTTGAAATTAATCGGCTCCGCTTCAATTTGGAGCATCTTTTTTTCAAAGGCGCTCATGAGATCAAGATAGACGGTCGCGAGATCGAAACCTTCGCCCTTTTGAATTCCTTGGGGTTCAGCTTGAATCTGCATTTGCTTTAAAAGGGTTTCAGCTTCGTATCGTATAAACGTATCTCGCTCTAACATCACATTGTTTTTTAGAATCTCAGAAGCCTGCTGCATCTCTTCATAAATCAACAACTTCTTGACCAGATCTTCACGAGGGTCCTCTTCAGCCAACTCCCCATCCTCTTCAGATGGGACTATAGGTATTAAGGCTCTGCTTTTGATGTAAAGCAACATGGCCGCCATTACGAGATACTCTCCAGCAATGTCGTATCGGATTTCCTGAGCTTTTCGAATCAGATCCAAATACGCTTCCGTGATTTCACAGATAGGGATATCGGCAATGTTCAATTCGTTTTCACGGATCATATGTAACAACATATCCATAGGGCCTGAAAATTGGCTGAGCTGGAGTTCTAATCCTTCCGTCGTAATTTTAAGGGATTGTGATGTGTCTGCCATTTCTTTCATAAGGTTTTGTATTTATTATAAATACTTTAAAAAATAAACAAAAGATTTTTAATTTTTAAGTGACCCCTAAAGGTCTCAATTAATAAAATAAGCTTAACTTACTGAAATTACATTAGAAATTGATTTAATGCTTGATATAACCACCCTACAGGTATGACTAAGTATCTTAGGCCGCCTGTTAAAAAGAGGGCGATTAACAAAAAAGGCGCATAGGGTGAGAAGTTATCGTAAGCACGCAACCACTCGGGCGAGAGAAATAATCGAATAATTCGGGATCCATCCAACGGTGCAATCGGAATCATATTAAAAACAGCCAAAAACAGGTTAATCCAAATAGCTGGCACACAAGCCTGAACGAGTGGTGTAAACACAGCATGATAAGAGCCTGCTAGATATATCAAAGGTCGCCAGAGCAGAGCAACGCTGATGGCAATGATGAGGTTAGAGAGGGGCCCTGCAAATGCCACGATAGCCATATCACGGGTGGGGTGTTTGAAATTTCTCGGGTTTACGGGTACAGGTTTAGCCCATCCAAAAAAAGGTGTATGATAGACAAGCGCAAGAAGTGGAAATACAAAAGTTCCAAGCAGATCCGCATGCTTGAGGGGGTTTAGCGTAAGACGCCCCATGAATTCTGCGGTATTATCTCCTAGGAGTTTGGCTGCTTTTGCATGAGCCCATTCGTGGACGCATAAGCTTAACAGGAAAGGGATAAAGTAGATGATTGCCTTAAGGACTTGAGATTCCATGAAGGCAGGATACTATAAAAGGCAATCAAAGGCACAGGTAGAAAACACGTATGAAAGGCAAATCCCATTACATTGCATATTTTTTAACGATCATCGGGCTCCTCATTTTTTCAGTACGTTTGTTTTGGCCCGTGGATCCGGTAATAACAGAAAGGAAACACTCTATGGCAAAGATTGATTTGTTGAATGGTCTAACGCTTCATGAAACTACATTAAAGAACGGGCTTCGATTGATTGTCATCCCGAATCACTTTGCACCTGTATTCACCTATCGAACGTTCTACCACGTGGGTTCAAAAGATGAAGTGACAGGCAAGCGTGGACTGGCCCATCTGTTTGAGCACATGATGTTCAGGGAAACAGAGAATCTAAAAAATGGGGATTTCGATCGGCTTACAAAAGAATGGGGGGGCACTGGGGTTAACGCATACACTTCAACAGATGTAACGGCCTATATCCAAAGTTTACCGACGCCATTTCTAGAAGATATAGCAGGGCTTGAGGCTGATCGAGCGGAGAATTTGGTCATCGACAAAGATCGACTGAATGAAGAACGGGGTGCTGTACTGGGTGAATACCATATGAACTTAAATAACCCAGGACGGGTATTCTTCTATACATTGAACAAACTTATTTATGACAAACACCCGTATCGTTATGAGGTGATCGGCACAGAAGAGGAAATTAAAAACTTCTCTGTCGAAGATTGCTTGAGCTTTTACAAAGCGTTTTATGCGCCCAATAATGCCTCTGTGGTTGTCATTGGAGATGTCAACCCTGAAGGTGTGCTCAAAATTATTGAAAACAAGTATGGCCATATTTCTTCAAGCCAAGCCAAAAGGGCAGACATGCCTGTTGAACCTGTACAAACTGAAAAAAAAGTAAAAACCATCACCCACCCTTATGCCTCTCAAGTTGAAATGGGTGTGGGTCTCAAAGTATTAAATATTGATGAGTCTATGCTGCCTTATTACATGGTGCTAGAAATGTTACTGAGCAGTGATCCGTACAGTTTGGCATATCAGGCTTTGGTGCAAAATGGACTTGCAACGAGCGTCGGTGCGCATTTTGACTTAAATCCCCAAGGTCAACCATCTACGTTTTACTTTATGGCAACTGTAGCGCCAAACACGACGCAAGATGCAATTCAAAAGGCAACGGAAGATTTCCTCGTCGAACTTTCTCAAAAAAAGATCTCATCAGATATGCTTGAGATGGCAGTTAATCAGGTGAAGCGACATTACTACGTTGAGTCGAATGAATCATTGGCTGGTTTTGTGGGCGTTGGGCTGCAGTATAATGGAGATCCCGCCTTCGTCTTTAAGTTTTTCTTTGAAACCTTTTTAAAGACTAAATTTCAGCCTGAGAAAATGTTGGCACTCACACAGTCGTTATTCAGTGCCGAGAAAATGAATTTTCTATTTTTAGCACCTAAGGCTAAGTCCCCAAAAGGTGCACAAGGTAAGTGAAAATGAAACGTTGGTCACATGTATTATTATTCACAGGGCTCATCTTCTTCATGATGAAAGGACAGAAAATGGCAATCTCAGCAGAATCTTCAAAGTCTTCAAACGACACAACAACCGGATCCGTGTTGCAAAAACCTAAGGTTAACTTTTTTAGTGTCAAAAGCCCGTTTCTTTCTGGCATTACTCGGATCAATGTAGTGTTGCCGTTTGGGGCTACGCAGGAACCCACGGCGAATCAAGGGGTCACTGATTTTGCACTTGATCTTTTATTTAGGGGTGCTACAGGATTATCAAGCAAAGAAATATCGGGTCAATTAGCAAAGTATGGTGCTAGTGCTGGCTTTTCTGTCTCAAAGCATCACACTATTCTTCGAATTGAAGTTCTCAGTGAATATTTGGACCCTTGCTTAAAACTAGTAAAACAGGTGATCGAAACGCCAACATTTCCAAAAGAAGAATTTGAGTTGCTCAAAGAACAATATATTTCTGGCATCAAAGGGAACTTAGAAAAAAACCAAAGCTTGCTTTGGAGAGCGTACCGGAAGTGGTTTTATGCAAAAGCACCCATGAATACTTTTGTATCTGGGACCTTGGCATCGATCACAAGTTTAAAGCTTGAAGATGTGAAATCCTGGTATCAAAAAGCGTTTCAAGCTGAAAACCTTAAGGTGTTTTATATTAGCAATGTGCCAGAGACTGAACTGGAAGTCAAAATGCTTGGTTTTCTCGAATGGGTCAAACTTGGGAAAGTGACACCGAATGTGTCTGAGGCCGATGTGATAAAACCAAATGGCATTCAAATTGTGATAGTGAACAAGCCTAGCTCAAAGACCGGTGATTTTATGTTTGTTCAACCCGGGGTACATTTCGGGATGAACAAAAGCGATTTTTATGCTGCTTTTTTGGGGAACGAAGCACTGGGTGGCGGTGGGATGCAAAGCAGGCTTTTCCAAGAGCTTCGTGAAAAAAGAGGGTGGACTTATCATGCTTCAAGCGGATTTTGGGGGTCGTTGTATCATAAATTTCCTTCTCCTTGGGTTGCATACGCCTATCCATCGGTTCAATATACGCAAGATGCTGTCACGTTGGCGTATGAGCTTATCAAAAAATATATTGCTGAGGGGATTACTGAGAAGGAAATGCAACTTTATCGCACGAATATGATTCGGGTGGCACCCTTTCGCGAATCCGAACCTTCAAAGAAACTCAATCTTCTCTTTGATGAAGAAGTCCAAGGTCGATACGTTATGGATCGAGTGGAGCGCGAGATTATTCTCAAAAGCCTAACTTTAGAGGATATTGCCAAAAATGCCAAAACTTTGCTCAGCGATTCGAATTTTGTGTTCTTGATTGTGGGTGATGCGCAGAAATTACAAGCCTGGTTACCTAAGGTTTTTGGTGATGCGGCGCAGATTAAAGTGATTCAACCCGAAGAAGTGCTCTGACATTGCCTGATATTTTATAGAGCTAAGTCATTGCATTAGTTTAGTTTTTTGCTTAACCACTGAATTTCTTGATTTATTTAGGATTGTTACTCAAGGAAACACCGCCTCAGTCCGAAAAATAAAATACAAGAGGTGAAGTATGAGCAAAGGTTGGCTGGTTACATGCTTATTAAGTATCGTGGTGCTTGGGTCAGGGTGTGGCAAGGGCGGCATAGATAGTATTTTAAATCGAGGCAATGTTGGTACGTCTGGGAATTCGCAACCCAATCAGAATGTGAATCCTTTTCAACTTTCAACTCGGTCTAATAATCAAGGGCTTCTATCAAGGCGAACGTTAATTTTAGAAGGTACTAAAAGACATCAAAGACGATTTGAGCAGCGACTCCCCAATATTTCTCAATCCATTAAAAGCAAAGGAACACAGCTTCCATCATGGTGCGAAAATCCTTTTTCTAGCCAACGTGGAAATAAGAATTCGTACCAATATGAATTCAGCTATAAATCAAGCAAACCCTTAAACTATCACTGTACACGGCTGTTCAATAACAACTGGCCATTGACTTCAATTAATTCTGGTGTGATGGATGTCGATCCAGTTAAGTTGGGCAATAAGTGGATGGCATATTTTAATAAACAGCAATCGAAAGTTATAAATGGTTCGATTGGAAAAGAGCTTCGGCCCGTAGGGCAGAATCCATTTTCTGGTTATTACTTCATCAAAGTTAGTAAAGGCAGCTTTCAAGATATTCATAGTAGCTCATTCAATATTGTATATGGCCTTTTAGGAGATCGATATCTTGTTCATCTCAAGCCTTCACAAGGTGCGCAAGGGAGTAATGAGTTTCTACTTGAAGGGGATGTGTACTTATATAACCAAAATGCAGGATACAAAGAACATGTCAAAACATTTCAAATGGTCGTCGGTGAAGGTGGCAAAGGGGTTTTAGTATCTGATCCTAATGGAGCAAGGGTACGGTTTGCGAGTGCGCCTGGGTTTCAAACAGATTTGGAAAACGATATTCCTATCAACATGTTGATGTTGGGTATAGAGAATGGGGATACGATTTTATTGGTTAGACTGAATCGAGAAGGTTGGCTTAGGAATTAGGGAGATTGATGATGAAAAAACAATCAGCATGGATGTGGAGTCTGGGTGTCTTTTTGGTGCTCGCGATGGGTGCGGGCAGCTACTATATTTTTCATTTGAGATCTGAGCAAGCTGCACGAAATATGTCTACAGCAGTTCGAGAGTTGGCCAGTACTGCCAACTGTCCGTATACCAAAAATAGTCGTCAAGTTGACATTGAAGCACATTTGATGAACAGAAATACTGGTTTCACGGGTGCACCAGAAGCATTGTGTGCTGAACACCGTGATGTGGCTAGCATACTGATGGGTCTATTTCCTGAAGGTCGAACTTTAGACAATGCATATATTCATATTGGAAAAAAAGCGAAAGATCAATTCAAATATACGTTCGAATTGGACTTATCGCCTGTGTTGGATGTGGCCAATAATGTAATCAAAAAAGTTGTAGATACGGTATTCTTTTTTGCTATACCAGAGAAGAAGAAGCCATCTCAGAGTGAAGTGCTTTATCAAAAAACGCTTCAATCCCTGATTGCATTTGCGAAAAAAGGCAAAGGCGTTTTCAATCAGTTTACATTTTTAACCACCCACCCTAATGGAAATTTAATTCTGCATTTTGTACAGGGAATCAGGACAAACATTGCTGCTGATTTGAATCCTGAAGCTTTATTTTTATTAATGAACGATCGTCAATTTAGTGAGTTGAGAGATGCTTATCAAGGCGATTTTATGTTTACGGGGTATGCTCGTTTGACCTTGGAAGCCAATGGGGCGAAAGGGATTGCGCGAAGTACTATTATCCCAGTACAGCATATTGGTATTTCAGGCGCAGAATTTGATAGGCAATTAGGTACAAACAAGAAACGAGGTGAATTTGCAAAAACCTCACTTTTTGTTGTAAGTGCGATGAGTGCTTTGGGGGATATTCTTGGGAAACACTTAAAACAGCAAGTGCCTGTGGGGTCGTCCGCATTCATTGACGGATATATGCTCTATTTAAAAGTATTCGATCGCACGTTTCAACAACAAGCGACTGGGCTTGACACTCAAGAAGTATTCTCATCTCTTTCTATGCTCTCTGGAAAGACTTTAAAACCAGATTCGACAGGTTATTGCGTGGTAGGGAACCTACCACTAAAACATAAATATGTACCCATGCGAAAAAATACTGGAAGTGAGATAACCAACGTTTGTATTGAAGAAAAGCTATTGCAGAGCAACATCCAAAGAGTAGTTAAAAATGTAAAAAGTTTAGGTACCTCACCGGATATAGTCCATCGCACACAGTTTAATGGCGTATCGAAACAGTATTTTCAAAGAGTCGCGGATACCGTACCTAATCAAAGTAATCCACAATGGTTTCAAGTCGATTTTAAAATTGGCGATACATCGGGAAAGGATACGGACTTTGGGATCGGGCAACAGAATAAAAGTACAAGGTTATAATTTTCTATTTAGATAGTAAGTGATGTTCTGCAACTAAGTCGCTTAAATGCTTTGGGCCCACCCGGGTATAAATTTCGGTCGAGCGTAAGCTCTGATGTCCCAACAAACTCTGAACACTCCGAAGATCTGCTCCATGTTGCACCAAATGTGAGGCAAATGCATGCCGTAACGTATGGGGGCTACAGTGTTCGATGCCAACATTTGTAGCATACTGTGTCACGATTCGCCACGCATGAATACGGCTTAAAGGGGTTCCTTTTTGACTTATAAAAAGAGATGGAATAGGTTGATCCCCACGCGCTTCGTTAATATATAGTTTTAACCAAAACACAGTCCGATTTGGAATCGGTATGATGCGTTCTTTTTGTCGTTTGCCAATAACCCGAACTGTACCTTCTTCTAGATGTACTTCATTGATATTCAGAGAGATGGCTTCTGTGATGCGCAGCCCGCCGCCGTACAATGTCTCAAGGAGCGTACGATCTCTCATTCCCTTTTGGGACTTTGGGTCGGGCGCTTCGAGTAGGTCGAAAATTTGAGACTCTGTTAAAAAAGCGGGAAGTCGGCTTGGGAGTTTGGGTAATGTGAGCGCGCTGGCAAAATTTTCCGAAAGTAGATTTCGTGTATAAGCAAACGTGATGAATTGTTTGACGGCGCTTAAGCATTGTGCCTGAAAGGGCAGGGATCGCTTGTGTGGGGTGCTGAAGTAAGTGAGTAGGGCTTTTCGGACCTGTTCTAGGGTGAGGAGGGGGGATGTCGGTATCAATCGGCTTAGGGCATGGAGATGACGGCTATAGGCTTCGAGGGTGTGTTTGGAATAGTTCTTTTCAAGTGCCAGGTGTTCAAGAAATAGATCCACATGTGTTGCTTCCATCACGAACCATTGTACTAGCTAGCACTGGAGGGGTCATGAAGAAAGAAGCAGTGCTTATATGGACTAAACTCATCCGCACTTAGGTTCCCCACGCACTTAGGTTCCCCGGCTACCTTTTGGCACCCACACGCACTTAGGTTCCCCGGCTACCTTTTGGCACCCACATCCGCACGCACTTAGGTTCCCCGGCTACCTTTTGGCACCCACACGCACTTAGGTTCCCCGGCTACCTTTTGGCACCCATGGTTCTTTGATTTCGAATCTTTTGGATCTAGTAGATCTTCGAAACTTAAACTCTGGGCGCTGTAAAGAGTTTGCAATTTGGTCTAATTCTTCAGTAAAAAACGGAGCATTCAGCCATTCTAAAAATTTATGATCGTAAGATGTGCTTACTGAAATATGATCTTCAAAAACATTGATACCTGATTTTCCTATACCATATAAATACTGGAGTGTTGAAAAGGGGTAATGCTCGACTTTATTTGCTATGCCAGCTCTTACAGGATTCCTATAAACATACTTTGCCACTGTGTAGTACGCACTTTCTGATTTAAGTATTGAGTATCTATATCGGCCACCCCATAATTGCCCATTTTGGCCCAACTCATCGTTTACATGTTTTGCTACGTTTGAGAGCATGAAGCACATTGCTAGATCAATATTTCTGTTCGGGGTAGTCAATATCCAATGAAAATGGTTGTTCATGAGCATAAAATGATGCGTCTTAGTGCCATAGATGTAGGAAGTTAAATTTATCCAGATTGAGATAATTTCATAAACTTTTGACATTGGTAGTTCAAAAAAGGCTTTTCGCGTTGTCCGACTCATCACGTGGTAGGGAAATTGATCTGTTTTTATTAATGTAGCTTTTGTCATTTCACTTTGATTAATGCAATTTTCATTCCAACACTGCCAAAAGGTAGCCGGGGAACCTAAGTGTGCAAGCGGGTGTGCATGGGGGAACCTAAGTGTGCAAGCGGGTGTGCATGAGGGTGAGGGCATGCGCCGGTGCTGGAATGATTCGTTTGTCCCTTGATGGCGCAATCAAGATGTCTTCAAGCACTTTGGATGAATCCCCCTTTTCAATCAAACTCAAAACAACCCCCACCATATTTCGAACCATCTGCTTCAAAAAACCTGAACCATGAATCCGAACAACCGTGTAAGGGCCAAAACGTCGCGCTTTGGCTGAAAAAATCGTGCGTACCGTGCTTTTGACTACCGTTCCTGTATTCGCAAAATACTTAAAATCGTGCGTGCCTTCAAATACATTTAAAAAAGAATTAAGGGTGTCGAGGTGTGTTTGCTCAGAGGCAACAAAATACGCCCCCTGTCCAAAAGGTTTCAACTTAGGCTCCGAACAAAGGTTATATATGTAGGACTTCGAATGCACCGCTTTATGTATGAAAAAATCCTGTGGCACCTCCTGAATCCGATCAACATAAATGTGTGGTGCCAACACCTTATTTAATTTGTAAGTCAACGTCTCAAGCGAAAATCGCATATCGGGAATATCCATCGTGGCCAACTGTCCCCGTGCATGTACGCCCCGATCTGTTCTAGAGGCTCCCACCAGTGTGAGCGACTGATCATAAAGTCGGCTTGCCCAGTCCTGTATCGTGGCCTGAACCGTAACTTGATCTTTTTGGATTTGCCAACCAAAGAAAGGCGTCCCTGAATATCGAATGGTCAAACACACACGCACAATAAAATTACCTTTAGATTTCGAACGAAACGCCAATCAACAACGCTAAGCGACTGAGTGCGCTCTTTGAAAGAGTGGTGTCACTTGAATCAAATTTGTACTGATCACCTGTCCAATTTTTTAAATAAATGACTGTGAAATTGAGATAAATTTGCTTCACGCCCGTGAGGCTTTTTTGAATATCAATTGTGGCTGGCTCTAACCACCCTAAACCGATTCTTAAATTACCCTCAACGAAAAATGACAGATTGCCGACGATGACCGAGTTTGCTTTCTCACCTTTTTTTTCATTAAAAATGTTGTATTGAATACCACCACGAACTCCCAGTGCAAAGAGCCTATTTGGTAAATGTAGCGTAGCACTGCCTCCTAACTGGATAGGAATCAGATTGATCGTTAAATCATTGCCCGTGTCTACGTTATTTGAGTTGTTGTTGCTATTTACTACTGAGGGGATGCGTCGCCCCCCATCTACACTTAAACCCGCACGGCCCAAAAGGCTAAAGTTGAACCAATCGAAGTGCAAAATCGAGTAATGTAGGCCTAGCATAAAGATAGAAGGGCCACCGGTAGGGTTGGTTTTTCCAGGTTTAAATTGATCTTTATATTTAAAGTCATTGCCATTTTCATCTTTGACAATAGGCACTGGCATATAGCCAAACATAATATCGATGACACCCAGCTCTGGTTGGATGTATCCCAATTCGCCTTCATAAAAAGGATGATCTGAGTCGTAGTCACTCTTTTTGGGCTCATCTCGATAAAAAGGATGCTCAGTATCGTAACTACCTTTTTGAGCTTCCTTTTGGTAAAAAGGATGATCCGAATCGTATTCGTTCTTTTGGGATTCGCCTTGGTAAAAAGGGTGGTCAGCGTCGTAGTTGCCAAGCGCAGTTGTCGAAATAAAGAGTAGGGTAGATAAAATCAAAAAACGGTTCATCTATAAACCTATCCTATCAGAGGTTTAAGTAGAATCGTGAATAGGAAAAACGCAAGACGATGTCTAATTCGGCGAAAGCGTAGCAGCAATATAAAAAAGCCGTTTATTAAGAACCCCCAGAAAAACCAAGGAGAAGCATCCGTAATACTGGCTGAAACACAGCTTCGGGTTTTGCTAAAGATACCAAGTAGTTCGATGGCTGTGATGACTTGGTGATGAGCTGCGTTGGGAGCTCTGATATTCCCCGCACGATCGGCCACAAATACGGTTACATGATACTGAGAGTTGTTAACAAACTGCTGTTTAGCAGCTGAACAAGGGCTTGTGCCGATTTTGTTGCTTTTACCATCAAAAACGTAATCTTTTTCTGTTTGATCTACAATTTCAACTGCATGAAAACACACTGTATTACCATTAAATTTAGCGGCTCGTGTTAAATCACTAACGAGTAAAGTGTCATTGTCTTGGTCAAATGTTCTTTCCGAATCATCCGCATTTTTGAGTGTCTTGGCAGCGATGTCGGTTGTAAGAATAAAAGCGAGAATCAAATAAGCAATATCTCCCGTTTGGTCATCATTAGGTTCGATTGGATTCTCAAGTGTAACTTTAACTGCGGCATCATCCGCCACAATTTTACTTGCTAGTAGGACTGGGTCTTTGTCAGGTGGAATGGAATCAATGGTAACAGCAACAGATGCACCGTCAATGTCGTCTTCATCATCTTCGCCTACTTTAGCTGCAAAGTTAAAATTAATTGTAAATTCCGCTTCGGTAGGATCTATGGCAAGGTTATTTGGTGCCGCAGCAGCCGCAGTATTATCGGGGTCCACACTATTAATAAATTTGTCTTTTATCTCTTGTTCTGTAAAGAAATTCTGCAATAACAGTTGATCAAATGTAAAGGCAACAATAAACTCTTCACCATTTACTAGTTCGGTATCATCCAATTTTATGCTAGTTTTGTTTGTGTTGTTTTCTTTGTCAATTTTAAAATCAAATCGAGGAAATTGCTTGTTGGAACCCAGCTCTGCAAAAACTTGAAAAATATCTTTTTCGTTGTCATCAGGTAGTTCTGTTACAGTAATCTCAAATCCGATTATCGTATCATCTTGATTCGAAAGCTCGAAATCGATAAAATCTATTTTGCTGGTTCGTTCTCTCACTAGCCCAAAAACCCCAGGTAAAGCGAGGTTTTTATTCAGTGAAAATTCTAATTCATCTTGATCGTTTGCAATAGGATCCGTAACTTCTACTTTTCCCCACGCAGGGCAGGTCAAAAAAAGGCTTAATATCAATAAGGTTAACCGCTTCATAAATCAATTCTTGTTTAAAATGACTACTAAACAAATTATAGCTTATCTTATCTCAGGATGGCAACTCAAGAAGTGGCTTTAATTTTCTTCAGAGAATGTATTAAAAAAATCAATAGATTAGCAAAAATGTAGAAAAAAATTGTAAGAAACAGGTTGGTTTCAATATTTAGGAGAACAAATATACCTACAATCACTAAGATCACGAGTTGATTGAACCTTTGCTGTTTAAGCACAATTTGATTCTTCAAGCTCCGGAAGGGAATATTCGAGACCATCAAGTATCCAATGAATAAGATCGTAAACGTGAGAAGCGGTTTGGGGAGTGCGGTAATTTTTAGGTCCTGACAGAATAGAATCAGGCCTGCAAAAAAATTCGCGGCTGCTGGAATCGGTAGCCCTTTAAAGTAATTCTTTTCGATGATCCCTGATTTGCTATGTGCACCGAATCGAGCCAGCCGTAAGGCACCGCATGCAATATATACGAAGATTAACGTCCAGCCCATACGGCCAAAATCTGAGAACGCCCAATGATAGAGCAATACGCCTGGCATCACCCCAAAGCTGACCAAATCACACAATGAGTCATACTCAGTACCAAAGGGTGTCTCAGTCCCTACCAATCGGGCTATTCGGCCGTCAAATATATCGAAAATGGTGGCTGCTATGACACAAAAACATGCATGCTGAATACGACCCTCAAGCACCATGTAGATTCCTAAGGCGCCAAAAAATAAATTTCCGGTCGTGAATAAATTTGGCAATAAAAAAAAGATAGGATCAGTCTTAGGTGATTTTATCGGCACCAATCACTCCCTAAAGTGGGCGAGGAGCGTTTCTCCACCGACCACACGATCTCCAGGTTTCACATGAACATCCACATTGCCTTCAATGATTATATTCACCCGTGAGCCAAACTCAATCAACCCAAACCGATCTCCTGTTTGGATAAAGTGATCTTTTTTGAGATAACACACGATACGTCGCGCAATGAATCCTGCAATTTGGGTGACAGTGACCCGTCGGCCTTTGTCATCTTCAAGCACAATTTCGTTCTGCTCATTCTCTTCACTTTCTTTGGGACGAAAGGCCATGGAAAACCCACCCGGACGATAGGTGACCTGTTTTACAGTGCCTGAGATGGGTGCCCGATTAATATGTACGTCAAAGACAGAGAGAAAAATAGCAATCTTCTGGCGTTGAATACCATCTTCCTTACGAGGCAAGGTTTCGGCCATCATCACTTTGCCATCAGCAGGGCTGACAACACCGTTTAAATCTAAAGGGACCAGTCGCTCAGGATTCCGAAAAAAGAAGGAGGTACCAGCAAACATACCCACGCATACCAATTGAATCCACAAGTGGTCAAAAAAGATCCAAGCTAGAACAAGAAGAACCAGAGAAGCGAAAATATATTTTAGACCTTCTCTGGCAATGGGGGCATAGTTATTCCATGCGGGTCCCATAAAGCGTCCTACTCTAATGTAGTGTCACTAGAGGAATTTTCAGCTGATTCAGGTTCGTTCTGCTCTTTGCCGTTATTTTCAATCATTTCGGGCGTAACGGTTACGTATTGGTCTTCAGCTGTATCTTCTAGTTTGTCTAAATACGAACGGACATCTTTCTCTGTGACATTCAAGACATCCTTAAATTTTTTACGAATTCGTGTGTCATAAGGATTAGGGATTAACTTCATAGCGTTTTGCTCCTACAATATCTCGTACACCTTGTGGATTTATGCCACTAAGTATATGAAATATCAACCCATTTGTGAAGGAAAACCCGTGAAGAGCTTAGAAGGTCGAACGTTAGCTAGTAAAATTTTCCAAAAGGTTTCAGATACTTGCAAGAAAAATGCGGTAAAACCGGGCCTTGCAGTAATTCAAGTTGGGGAGGATTCAGCGTCCACAGTTTACGTTTCAAAGAAAATTGAAGCCTGTAAAAACCTGGGATTTCACTCAGAGGGCATCAAATTACCCTCCGATGTTGCGAAAGACGCGCTAAAGGCAACCATTGAAGGACTCAATAACCGATCAGACATCCACGGTATTATTGTGCAGATTCCGCTACCCAAGCCTTTACGTAAACGAGAAGTGCTCCAATGGATCGATCCGAGCAAAGATGTGGATGGGCTACATCCTGAGAATATGGGACGGCTGGTGACACGGCTTCCATTGCTAGCACCTCCGTGTACTCCTTATGGCGTGATGGCCCTTCTTAAACAGTACGATATTCCTCTTCAGGGCAAACAGGTGATGGTCTTAGGTCGAAGCTATATTGTGGGGATGCCTATGGTCCATATGTTGATTCAAGCCAATGCCACGGTGCTCTGGACTCATCGTTTCAGTGTGGATCACCA
Source organism: Deltaproteobacteria bacterium (assembly GCA_029262815.1). GTDB lineage: Bacteria > Bdellovibrionota > JAJCYS01 > JAJCYS01 > JAJCYS01 > JAJCYS01. The sequence goes on from JAJCYS010000018.1 coordinate 22,691, forward strand.
AAAGTTGGCACCTAAAATGGATGTTATTGTTACAGCAACAGGCAAACCAGGATTGATCGATGCGACTTGGGTGGGTCCTCAGACAGTATTGGTTGACATTGGTATCACCAAAATAGATGGCAAACTCTATGGAGATGTCGACGCCAAATCGGTGGACGGTATTATAGCAGCGCGTACGCCTGTACCTGGCGGTGTTGGACCGTTGACTATAGCGATTCTGATGCGCAATGTTGCAAGCCTAACTCTTAAGCAACCCATTGATATTTTCTAACGTTTGGTGTACCTTCGTGAAGTCGCAGGGTGCCTCGCGGCTGCGAAAGGTGCCCTGTGACTATTTTTTTATTCAATTACAGCTTGTTTGGGCTTCGGCTATTTTATTTCGAAGGATGGGCGTTATTTTCATATGAGAGTCCAGCAATTGGAGTAAATTCAGTATTGTCTGGCCTTCTTTGACGTTGTAGCGAAAAGGTTGAACCCGGGTTTTCTTTTTTCTCTTCCCTTTTTTTCTGACTTTCTTTGGTTTTGTTTTGAAGTCCAACATTAAACGACTGGATTTAAAGTCCATCGTGTAGCCCTGAAACGTTTGTTTGAATAAGGCAAGTGCATCCGTAAGGTGTTTCGTATTTAACTCATCTACTTCGTTAGAAAAGTCCCGCCAAAATGGCGTGATGGATTTTTGGTGTGGGGTAGCCCAAGAGCCTTCTTTTCCTTGGTCCAGAATATGACTGCCAAACAAAAGTAGGGGGGAGGCTTCCAAGCTTAAGAGATCATGCATGTTGTTTCGAATATGTTTTTGGATATAGCTGGGAACAAACGGATATATCAGAATTTGAACTTCTAATGCCTCGGTGTATGTTTTTTTTAAATAATCAAATAAGGCATCTCGCGATTTCATACGCATGGGTGCATCGGTTAGCTCTTTTTCAGTTATGAGTAACTCGCTCGAATAAGCAGAAGCGGCAAAGGGATTATAGAACCCCTGGAGCTTGTGTGACACTACTTCATATAATGGTGACAAAGAGCGGGCATACATGAGCTCAGCAAAGAAATGCTTGTCAAGATTCAGAACCTCATTCTGAACACTAAGAAAAGTTTGTGAGGTTCTGTTTGCATTGTCAAAAAACCCTGCTTTCTCAAAGCTCAAAAAATGGTGCATTAACGTCTTTATGTCTGAATGAGCGAATCCATGTCTTGGCGCAAAGAATAATTCTGTGGGGTTGAAGTTAAAGTATAAGTTGCGAGGGTTTTGTTCTGCTGAGAGAGACCCTCCTTTGACTACTTTGCGAACCAATGAACTGATATCTCGAATACTGGCTGACTGTTCTTCAACGGATTTGAATGGTGAAAGATCAGGCAGCAATCCCCCATCCTGAACGTGTTTGAATGTGTCAAAGAGTATGGGCAACAAAACACGCATATCTACAGAGGGATTCGATATTACAGCCTCAGCCGGGAGTGAAGACCGAACGGCATAAAGGACGTTATGTTTATGAAGTTGATGCAACCACAAGCTGAATAACTCAAAGGTGTCTTCACCCTGGGCATGGGGATTTGAATAAAAAGCACTAAAAACGAGGGTGACCCAACACAAGTAGAATTTTTTTACCACAGACGACCTCCACTGGCGTATTGGGGTGACTGCCGATATCTTTGTGGACGATCCTCTGTAAGAAATGCTATAAAAAGTGCGATGGAAACGAAGCGTACCCCTTTGACCGATTGGCATAAAGCAGCAGGCGCAAAATTGGTGCCTTTTGCGGGGTGGGTCATGCCTCTATCATACACCTCTCAAGTGGCTGAACATGTACGTACTCGAACGAGCGCAAGCTTGTTTGATGTATCTCATATGGGACAAATTTGCATTCAAGGTCCCCAAGCCGATGTTTTTTGTGATTGGCTGCTCCCAAACACGGTCTCGGGTCTTGAGATAGGATCCCAGGCTAGCTACCATCCCTTGTGTCGCGAAGATGGCACCATCGTGGATGATTTGCTTATTTACCCCATTTCGACAGATCACTATCTTCTCTGCGTGAATGCTGTAAATGTCGACAAAGATATGCAACATATCTTAGACCAAGCGAAAATTTTTAGGTTTGAGGGATCAATCGAGAATAAATCAGATCAATTTGCTCAAATTGCGTTACAAGGTCCGAAGAGTCAGGCAATCCTTGCACAAGCTTACCCTGAATGGGCTGAACTCCGTCGATTTCGATTTTCATGTGCGGATTCAGGATGGCTTGTTTCACGCACAGGATATACGGGTGAAGATGGATATGAATTTTATATTCCGAATCAAGATGCAGTCTCCGTATGGGAAACCTTGCTTGAAACTGCTGAATCTCTAGGGGTTGAATGTGCACCTGCGGGATTGGGCGCCCGAGATACCTTGCGTCTCGAAGCTGGGTATCCACTGTATGGCCATGAATTAGATGACGAGCATACAGCCATTCAAAGTGGACTGGGGTTGTTCTGTAAAACAGAACACAAAACATTTCTAGGATCGGATGTCTTGGCAGCTCAAAAGCAAACATCACCTCAAACCCGGTTGGTTGCATTTAAATCTGAATCAAAACGGGCACCAAGACAGGGGCAGATGCTTACTGATGAGCATGGTCATGAGGTCGGTCAAGTGGTTAGTGGGGCTTTTGGTCCTACTGTCGGGGTCGGTATTGGTACCGGTTTTCTGTCCATTCAACGTGAACAGGTTTGGGCCGTATCTCCACAAGGGAGATTATCCTTAACAGTATGTGAGTTGCCGTTTTATACTGCATTCAAAAGGAAGAAAAAGGAGTAGTCATGGGTAAGCACGTGCATGAATCTTGTTTGTACACCAAAAGTCACGAGTGGTTATTGCAACACGAATCGGATACCTATGTCATGGGCATTTCAGATCACGCTCAAGATAGTTTGGGCGACATTACTTATTTGGGGTTACCTGAAGTGGGCAAAGCTTTCAAGGCCGGACAAGTTATCGGATTTGTAGAATCGGTTAAAGCGGTCAGTGATATATACGCGCCTGTAGATTTAGAAGTATTGGAAGTCAATAGCACCTTAGAACAAGCACCTGAAACGTGCAACCATGACCCTTTTGGAAAAGGATGGATTGCAAAAATAAAAGTCACACAATCTGAACAACTGTCTGAATTATTTGATGCCAAAGGCTACGAGGCCTATCTTTCAGAAGAGCAATAAATCACAATGGCCCATCCTTATATTAGTGTAGGCACCGAAGAACGTGCCGAAATGTTGCATTCGGTCGGGGTGCGTAATGTTTCTGATTTGTTTAAAGGAATTCAGACAACTGATTTTGATCTACCTGACGGTCTCTCAGAGTGGGCGCTGTTAAAAAAAGCAAAAGGGAAACATTATCAAAACTACAGTCTGGATCAGTTGACCCATTTTTTAGGCGCAGGGGTGTACGATCACATCGTGCCTGCTGTCATCGACGCGCTAGTCTCTCGAGGGGAATTTCTCACAGCTTATACCCCGTATCAACCCGAAGTGAGCCAAGGCTCTTTGCAACTTATTTATGAGTTTCAAACGTATATGACTCGGCTCTACGGCATGGATGTGTCTAATGCGTCCGTCTATGATGGCGCTCATGCGTTGGTGGAATGTGTTGGGATGGCCCTTCGAATTCAACGTGTAGGGGATAAATCTGTGGCTATTGCCTTGAGCCAAGGTGTGCATCCTGAATATGTTTCTGTTTTGAAAGCGCATAAACTCACGAACGTCCAAATTATTGAAGTGCCTGTTTGCAAAGAAACCGGTGAGACAGATTGGGACAGTTTAGAAAAAGTTGGTCTACCGATCGTAGCGTGCGTCAATCAATTCCCTAATGTGTTTGGCGTGACGGATTCATTAGCCGCTTTAAAAAAAGCAGCTGATTCGCACAGTGCGCTTAGTATTACCGTTAATCTAGAGCCCTATGCCTACGGGTTACATAACCCACCGGGTGCATTTGGAATTCACTTGGTTGCAGCTGAAGCCCAAGCCCTTGGCAATCCGCCAAGCTTTGGGGGGCCTCATGTTGGGGTAGTGCTTTGTGAAAAAGAACATGTTCGGCAGCTGCCAGGTCGGCTGGTGGGTCGAACTAAAACAATGGATGGCAAACAAGATGCTTTTACCCTGACGCTTTCAACACGTGAGCAGCATATTCGTCGAGAACGTGCGACATCTAATATTTGTACAAACCAAGGCTTGGTCGTCAATCGTGTAGTGGCCCATTGTGCTCTTTTGGGTGAGCGGGGATTTAAAACGGTGGCTGAGCAGAACCATCTAGGCGCGCATCTTGCTTTTGACGAGTGGTCTCAATACTTAGCACCTGTATTTCCCAAAGCGACATTTTTTAATGAATTTTTACTTACGTTACCCAAAAGCCAAACTGATTTGCATGAGACGCTTATGAAGTTTGGCGTGCTGCTGGGTGTGCAATCTGATCGGTTGATGTTATCCGGGCTAGAGAATGTGCCTTATGTATTGTCTTGCGTCACTGAAAAGCATACACCAGCTTGTATTCATCGTGTGACCCAAAAGCTTGCGGGCGGTGTGTCATGATTGAAACTGGATTAGATATTCAAGAAGGACTTCTTTTTGACAGTTCACACGATGTGAGTGGAGCCTCAGTGCCTCGCGCATTTACGGGGGAAGTGCCAAATTTGCGAGAAACGAAACTAGGTTTTCCTCAATTAAGTGAACTCGAAGTCGTGCGTCACTTTACTCGTCTCAGTCGCAAAAATTTTAATATCGATTTAGGCATGTACCCTTTGGGTTCCTGCACCATGAAATACAATCCTAGGGTGAATGAAACTATTTCTGGATTGGGTGGATTTTCGATGTTGCATCCCTACCAACCTGAATCGATGACTCAGGGTGCGCTTTCAATATTATATGATTTAGAACAGGCCTTAGCTGAATTAACAGGTTTAGCTGCGGTGACCTTGTCTCCTGCTGCAGGAGCGCATGGTGAGTTTGTAGGATTAAAACTGATCAAAGCTTATTTAGAACATCATAATCTGTCTCACAAAAATATTATTTTGATACCAGATACGGCACATGGGACCAATCCTGCATCGTGTATTGCTGCCGGGTTTCAAGTAAAATCTTTACCTGAAGGCGCAAATGGCGTCATGACGCCCGAAAGTGTCAAAACGGCGATGAGTGAGGACGTGGCTGGTTTAATGATGACTAACCCAAACACGTTGGGTGTGTTTGAGCATCACGCCAAGGAAATCGCTGATGTTCTACATGACCAGGGTGCTTTTTTGTATGGCGATGGTGCCAATATGAATGCTTTTGTTGGATCGGTTAAACCTGCTGATTACGGATTTGATGTGATGCATCTTAACTTACACAAAACGTTTTCAACCCCTCATGGCGGCGGCGGCCCAGGTGCGGGGCCTGTTGCGGTCTGCGAAAGGTTGAAGCCTTATTTGCCTACACCCCGAATTCAACGTGAAGAAGATGGGACGTACCGAGTGCTACACAAAATGCCTCACAGCATTGGGCTAGTGAAACCCTATTTTGGCCAATTTCTAATTTTGCTTAGAGCTTGGGCCTACATTACGTTATTGGGTAGGGATGGGTTACGTGAAACTTCTGAGCAAGCTGTGTTGTCAGCCCGTTACATTCAAAGTCAGTTGCAAGATGTATTTCAGAACGAAGATGCTGCGCCGTGTATGCATGAAGCTGTATTTTCGGATGAGGTGCTTAAAGGAACAGGGGTTAAAACTCTCGATATTGCAAAAGCACTGATGGATTTTGGATTTCATCCGCCGACAATGTATTTCCCATTAGTAGTTTCGGGTGCACTATTGATTGAACCTACAGAATGTGAACCAAAGGCAGAGTTAGATCGATTTATCGACGTACTTAAATCTCTGATCGGAAAAGCAAAAGAGAACGCTGAATGGTTTACTGATCGGCCGACTCAGACCCCATGCTCAAGGATCAATGAAGCGTTGGCAGCACGAAACTTGGATGTTGCGAAGCCGATATAGCGTTATTTAATTAACATTTTTTTCACAATTTAACAATCCGGAATTCGAGCACATACTGGTAACTGTCGACAGATTCATCGTGTATATAAATTTTAATTATTGAATAATTAAAATGATATGTTCTTTTTTCTACATTTTATTTGAGAAAGTCTTGCTATAGTTACGTTTTAGGCGATTATTTCATTGAAGATTGGCATTGAATGAATTGGATTTCTTACTTGATTAGTTTCACTATACCCCGTGGTCTTGCCGCGGGGATTCAACTCCCCTGTGAGTTACAGGGGACATACCCAGTGGCGAGTTGGTACAAAAATGGGGTATAATGGCCATTGAACTATCGCGCTGTTTGCCTTTGTCCTCAAGGACAAAGTTTGCCAGATTGATTAGTATCGGCGTTTTTTTGGTTGGCGTGCATAGTTTGACCTCTGCGCTAGCAAAAGATTGTCTTTCGACTGTCATCGAGGAAATTCAAGCCGTTGCTCAATCAAAATATATTCTGCCGAATAACTTTGAGTTCTTTTCACCGAGTACTGTTAAAAATACCTCTCAAAATGGCGAATACACTCAGTTTACTAATCAGTTGAAGCAGATCGGACGCACCATTCTTGAGTATGTCCCAGAACAGCGAGTTGTGATGTTTGTTACAGCAGATCCAGACAGTGCTGTGGTGCCAACATTTTTGTTTCCAAAGGCACATACCTATGTGGTAGTAAATCCCAGTGTCCCTTTTGTTATGCCTGGCTTGAATTCATTATCGGGTAATCAGAAAATTAATATAACAGTGACTCATCCAGATTTTCAGAGAGTTGGTCGTAAAGACTGGGCACCAGGGCTAGAAAAACCTTACCGTTTGTACCAAGTAGGAGAACGGGTAGGGATGTTGACTCGGATTTTGAGTCGTATGAAAATAAATTATCCTCTAGTTAAAATAATCGAGGTTAAGTATTTCTATCATACCTTCGAGGCGAAACATCTTGAGACCGGAAATGAGGCTAATTATTTAGATCGAATATTTGGAGAGGGCCATCCAGCCATGCGTGATAGTTGGGCTCAAGAGAAGAGCAACCCCACGTTTGATGAAATGAAATGGAAAGAAGTGATTCGAAAGTATGTTCGATGCCATGGTGTTTTGACGTACCAAATTACGCCTGACAGCCCTAAACAACGCTTGGTCTACCTTCAAGGAGAGTTTACAGAGTCTGAAGTCTTACATACAAACGGGATAGGACCTCAGTTTCAGTTTGGTTTTAACGGAGATAAACATTTAATGACAACACTTTCGAGTTTCTATTCAAATCTGGATGGATTTATTGTGCGTAGTTCAGATGGTGCTTTTCACACCGCACCCGAATTAATCAATTATTCGATGGAAGAAATTCTCCATGCATTGACTCATAATAAAGGTGCCGTTGTTGAAGGCCGATTGGGGTTTAACCCCGAGGTTCGTAAGGTACATGGCATTTCTGAATATGCTAAGACTTGGGAGCTATTAGGCCATAGTAAGTACTCGATGAGAACTCAGAAAAAATATGACTCTTTTCCTTTTTCCTATGAACCAGGGTTGCGTATTTCTTTTATGGGTGATTAAAAAATCTAAACTAAAATATATGACTTTCCGATAACATTTGGACAGGGTGTTTTGTCCAGTGAGGTGCGAAATGAGTCGTATAATGAAAAATCTAAAACTAATGATCATTCCTACATGCAGTATATTTTTTTTAAATGCATGTGGAACAATGCAAGCGAAAACGGATAGACAACAGAAGGAAAATGATTCTCAAGTTGTAGCCCTAAGTGAAAAAACAGCAAAGTATGGACTAGCAAGTGATGAAACAGTATATCAATGTGCAGACTACGAAATCACATTTAATGAACAAACAAGGGATTTGTTTGTTAATGGTAAAAATGAAGAATTTGAAGTAAATTTAGGGAAATATAAAGAAAAAAATTCAGACACAACTCACTATACATTTCAACTCAATATTGGTTGGGGTAATGCTAAATTTATTAATCTAAAATTGGTTAATTCAAAAAATTCCAAAAAAGTCTATCTCTCAATTTCTAAAGGCTATGGACATTGGAAATATACGATGTGTAAATGAAATAACGAATAAGTTTTCAATTATACATTCAGCAGTGGATAGCCAATGAGTCTCGAGAAATCTGTTTTGTTACGAAAGAAAAGGGGGATTGTGGCTTCGGATCGTCTTTGAGAAGAACTGTCATTTGGTGCTCTGGTAGCAAGTCACCTGAGATGACCTTTTCAGCAATCGGGTTTACTAAATATCGTTCAATAGCTCGTTTCAAGGGTCTTGCCCCAAAGTCTGGATCAAACCCTATTTTTGCCAAATGAGCGACAACTGTATCATCTACAGAAATATGTAATTTTTGTTCTTCGAGGCGAGCAATGACTTTTTCTATTTGAAGCTTTGCGATCGACTCAATCATAGATTGAGTGAGTGTATGAAATACCACAATGTCGTCAATACGATTCACCAATTCAGGACGAATGAACGTCTTAAGTTCCTGAGTTACCGTTTGAATACGTTCATCGTAGGGGGTTTTATGGTCATCAAACCCACGAATAGTTTCGTGTAGTAAGTTGGTGGTCATGAGAATGACCGTGTTTTGAAAATCAACGGTATGACCGTGGCTGTCAGACAAACGACCGTCGTCAAGAACTTGAAGAAGTAGGTTTAAAACATCGGGGTGTGCCTTTTCGATTTCGTCGAACAGCACTAGACAATAGGGTTTTCGACGTACTGCTTCCGTTAACAATCCCCCCTCATCAAACCCCACATAACCAGGAGGGCTGCCGATCAGTCGAGCTACACTGTGCTTTTCCATATATTCACTCATATCAATGCGGACAATGGATCGTACATCACCAAAGAGTTCAGCTGCCAATGCCTTGGCCGTTTCGGTTTTGCCCACGCCAGTAGGTCCCATAAATAAAAATGAACCAATGGGTCTTCCAGGCTCACCGAGCCCAGCGCGATTTCGTTGTATTGCTTGAGAAACAGCTTTCAATGCCTCGGGTTGGCCAATGACTTTTTGTTGAAGGTTGTCGAACATATGGGCAATTGCCGACTGTTCAGTTTGAATCATACGGGATAGAGGAATGCCGGTCCAATTCGAAACCACCTTGGCGATATCCTCTTCACGTACGATCTCTCTCAAAAGAGTATGCTTTGACTGAGATCGAGCAGATTCAAGCTCAGTTTCGATACTTTGGAGTTCGCTGTATTTAATTTCAGATGCTCTGGCCAAGTTGCCAGCTTTCATTGAGTCATTCATTTCAGCTGTAAGATCCTTATGTTTTTTTTGAAGTGAATGTAAGGTACGTAGCCCTTCTTTCTCATTTGTCCATTCCGCTTCAAGTGCATCTCGTTTCTTTTTTTCATCTGTAATTTGTGATGTCAATGTCTCAATGGCACTGGAATCTGTGCTGCCTTTTTTTACGGATGCAAGCTCCATTTCCAGTTGAATGAGTTTTCGTCTAGATTGATCGATCTCTTCAGGTACGCTGTGGATCTGAACACGTAGAGCACTCGCCGCTTCATCAATGAGGTCAATGGCTTTATCCGGCAAAAATCGATCAGAAATATACCGTCTCGACAATTTTACGGCTGCACACAGCGCGGCATCTTCAATTTTTACACCATGATGTACCTCATAGCTTTTAGCCAATCCCCGTAAAATAGTGAGCGTGTCAGCTTCATTGGGTTCATCAACAAGTATCGGTTGAAATCGTCTTTCAAGAGCCGAATCCTTTTCAATGTGTTTTCGATATTCATCTAACGTTGTGGCACCGATACATTTAAGTTCGCCGCGCGCTAAGGCTGGTTTTAACAAATTAGATGCATCCATTGTGCCTTCTGCTTTGCCCGCACCTACAATAAGGTGAAGCTCATCTATAAATAAAATGATTTCACCAGAAGCTTCTTTAATTTCGGCTAGTACATTTTTGAGGCGTTCTTCAAACTCACCTCGATATTTAGCACCTGCTACAAGTGCACCCATGTCTAAGCCCAAAATACGTTTATGTTTCAATGTTTCTGGAATATCACCCGATGCAATCCGCTGTGCCAACCCTTCGACTAGCGCTGTTTTTCCAACACCCGGGTCTCCAATCAAGACAGGATTGTTTTTTCTTCTGCGTGATAAGACTTGAACGGTCCGCCGAATCTCTGCATTTCGACCCAGAACGGGATCAAGTGATTGTGCTTCCGCGAGTTGCGTAATATCGGTTGTATATTTGTTTAGAATGGACTCATTCGAATCAGTTTCTTTTGAAACACGTTGAATGGCTTTGAGTTTGTCGATTGTGACTTGATGTTTCTCAAGGAGTGCGTGAGCTTGTGAAGCATAAGATAGAAAACCATGCCATAAATGTGAAAGTTGAACGGGTTGCCCATCCGCTAAATCTTCCGTTTGTAGAAGAGCTTTCCGAGAGGCTAACCCCATGTATTGTTGGGGTGTTTCGGCAACCTTGGGAAAAGAGTCAAGAATTGAGCTTAGTTCACCGATAAATGTCCTAGGTGTCGTGCTGTCGGGAAGTAACGCTTTGAGGGTAGCACTGTCTTTTTTTGCAAGTGCATGAAGGACGTGCTCAGGTTCTATAACCTGATGATCCCGCCTTAGCGCTTCATCTTGAGCAGCACCTAGTATTTGCTGAACTTCATTTGAATATGCTTCTACGTTCATACTAAGTATATGGGGTTGATTAGACGTAATGTCAACAGATTGAGAGGGTGGCCATGAAGAAGCTATTGAAATTTTTAGGGATTAGTTTTGGACTTTTAGTACTTGTTGTAGTGCTGGGATCCACGGCATTATTTTTCTTCTTTCCAAAGGAAAAATTTGAGGCCTGGTTAAAATCTGAAGCCAAAAAATCAGGTGTCATATTAGCCTACAAAGATGTAAACATGACATGGGGCGTCCCTTCAGCGTTGGTCTTGTCGCAATTAAGTTTTAAAATGCCAAAGAGCAAATTAGCAGGAGATGCCCAAAAAGTTAAAATATCGGTTGATCTATGGGAATCAATTAAGACGTTTTCTCTACGAGCAAAGATTGGTCTTACACAGCTGAATCTTGATCATCCCAAGGTATTATTAAAGCAGTCTGATATGGTCGTGACGCTGTCCGATGTCCTCTTGTATGCAAAAGAAGGGAAGAGTAAAGAAGGTAAAATTATCATTATTGGTCATGCAAAAAAGATAATTGTGAAAGGTGCGAAACCGATGACCATCGATGCACCAAAGCTTTCGCTGGTTACTAAAACAGACCTTAAATCCGTCAAGACCTACACATTTGTGTTGAAAGATGGAGATGGAAAGTTCTCTGCAACAAAAATGACTCAAGATGGCAAGGTGCGCGATTTAACGCCATTCCCACTGAAGGTAACGTTTAATGCTGCTCAATTTTCACCTACAGATATTAAATTAACTGGGCTCAAGATGGCCTTGCTCGATGGTAGATTGGCCATGCCAGCCAGCAAATATGATATTCGAAAACGTGTAGAAACAATCGATTCATTTCGATATGACCATGGCAGCATTAATGATTTGGTTGGATTAGCTAGCCCTAAACACATAGATACGTTAGATGGGAAACTGGGCATTTCTGTGAATGGATTTCGCCAAGCATTTAACAAAAGCAATAAGCCATTACCGACAAGTTTACGTGCCAAAGGGCGTGTGCAAATCGACGATGTAATACTTAAAAAACGATCTATTCAGACAAAAATTGACGGCATTGTAAACAGTGCGATGTCCAAAATCAAACCTCTGTTAGGAGGGCAGCATAATGATGCTGAATTCACGGTTCCTAATTTTCAAAAAAATGCCAGTAAAGGACATGTTGATTTTGCAGCTGTGGGCCAAACAGTAAACGTCAGTGAAATTAAAATACTGAATGCAGGTGGAGAAGTGAATGGTTCAGGGAAATTGTTTTTAGCCCCTAAAACCATGAATATGAATCTTGAAATTACGTTGTATGGTGTCAAGCAGGAATCTGCAGGTGCGTTGCTTGATATTATCGGAAATGAGAAGGGTGATTTAATCATTCCAATCGTCCTAAAAGGATCTTTTGATAATCCTAAATACACCATCAATTTTGGTGTCTTTTTGAAGAACATTCAGGCCAAGCTTTTTAAAGGTGGTGTGAACCCTGCAAGTTTGATGAAAGGTGGAGAAGGGTTGATGAAAGGTGGGACAAAGGGCATCACCGATGCTGTAAAAGGTGGAACATCCTCAATTCAGGGCTTAATGAAAGGGAAAGGGTCGACGACTGGAGGAGCCTCAAAAAGTAACCCCGTAGAAGGGTTGAAAGGGTTGTTCAAATAGAACCGGTCTCATAAATAACTTCGTGATGAGACCGGTTCTAGATTAATACATCGGACGTTTTCGAAAAAGCAACATGAGGCCTAAGCCAGCGAATAAAACATTCGGTGCCCAGAGAGCTGCCCAGGCAGCCATGTGGCCTTTAATGACTAAAGACGATCCAATTACACGTATGATCCAAATCACGAGTAGCAGAACGATGCTCTGAAGCATAGGAGAAAATGCTTTAGGCCTTCTTCTGCCAGTAAGAGAAAAAAGTAACACAAAAAATGTAAGCACTAAGATACCTGCCGACATGGCAAATCCACGATGGACGTGCATGGCATATCTAAGGTAGTTTTTGCTTTTTGCTCCGTATTTATCTAATCGTTGGTTCGTAATGTTCACCAGCTCTTGAAAGTAATAAGTACTGGGATGTCGTTTGAACCGTTTAAAGGTTTGCTCGATATTTGTGTTTAGGGTGAGCTTTTTAAATCCCAATGTTCGTGTTGTTGTACTTTGAGTGTCCGAGATCATGTGTCCATCTGATAAGACGACTTCGACACTTTTTTCTGCGGTATGAACGATATGGCCTTTGGGAGCAACGATTAGTAAAGGCTGTTCCTTATTGCGTTCATCCATGACATAAACACCTGATAGAGTCCTTTTTTGTTTGTTTACACCGCTCGTAGTCATGATGATGCCATCAGATATTTTAAAAAAATGATTGGGACGTATGAGTCCGAGGAGTCTTTCTTCGTGAGCTTGAGTTAAAGCCTGTTGTATAAGAGTATAGCTCCACGGGGTAACATGATGATAAAGATAGATGCACAATGTTGCCACAGGGAGAGCGAAAAACAACACCACACTATAAAGTAAATGTCTAAGACCGATACCGCTAGAAAGCATGCCGATCCACTCTTTTTTCTCATCAAGTCGACCAAACACACTGAAGGTAGAAAAAACAGCCGCTATAGTCATTGAAATAGGAAATACCAAAAGCGCTCTGTAGCAGACCAACCCCAAAAACCCTTCAAACGTGATGGCGTTTGTTGCCCACATTGCACAGATGCTGATGATTTTAAACGTTGAGAGGAGGGTTACAAAAATAAATGTACCCGTCATAAAGTGAATATAGAGCTGTGCAAGTAAGTGTCTTTGTAAGCGGTATTTCATGGTAAAAGTCTTATGAAGAGTTTATCATAGATTTGAGAGGGGTATTTATGGGAGTGTCCTCAAGAAAAACTCAAAAGAAATCCTCAAAGAAAATTATTGATCTTCAAAAAGAACGTCTCAAAAAAATTAAAGAGAAAATCCAAAACGGGTCTTATCATATAGAATCCGATGAACTCTCGGGTAAACTCATCAAGTCTTATGTCAAAGATTTAGAAGAATGGTTGCCTGCGTCAGACAAGAGTAAAAAGTAGTGCGTGCACAATTTTTATAAGGACTTTGCTGCTCTCAATGCAAAGCTATCTGTCATACCGCTGATATAATCTACAATATATGGGATTTGTTCTTTCTCAGAAAGTTTTAGAAAGTTGGGAACTTTATCATGCAGCTGAGCATCTTCAAATAATGATTTTCGATTAGCCAAGTAGTGAGATGTCAGTTTCTCTAGTAGTTTTGTAGGTTCAATAAAAGCTTGTGTGACAAACGGATTTTCATATACTTTTTCGAACATAAAACTTCTAAACAAAGTGATTAAATCAAGCAATTCTGGAGCCACAAAAAGAGTAGAACCTTGGTGATTCAAATTTGAACCGATAACGCCATGAATGAGTGTTGTAAGTCGATTTGTGGAATTTTCACCTAGTTTCTTCAAAATACTTTCGGGAAGTTGAATTTCTTGAATGATGCCAGCACGTATCGCATCGTCACAATCGTGATGTAAGTACGCCATAAGGTCAGAAATTCGAACGACCTGGGCTTCGAGTGTTGTCCGGTCCAGTAGCTTGTTAGATCCTTGGATACTACCTTTGCCTTTACTATGCTTAGCAATGCCGTCCACAACCTCAGGGGTGAGATTCAGGCCATTGTAATTGCGTTCTACAATTTCGACAACGCGAACGCTTTGTCGAGCATGATGAAATCCACCTGGTATGGACCTATTGAGAACGCGTTCGCCTGTGTGACCAAATGGCGTATGACCTAAGTCGTGACCGTAGCTGATGGCTTCAATCAAATCCTCATTAAGTCCTAATGCGCGACCAATGGTTCGTGCAATTTGGGTGACTTCGAGAGTGTGTGTGAGCCTGGTTCTGTAATGATCGCCATCAGGTTTTAAAAACACCTGGGTCTTATGTTTTAGGCGTCTAAAGGCCTTGCAATGCAAAATACGATCTCGATCTCTTGCAAATGCGGATCGATAGGGATCTTCAGTGAGGCTCTTTTTTCGTCCTACCGTATTCAGACAACGATGAGGGTGGGGCTTGGTTTCCATTATGTTTGGCTCCTAGAACAGATCCTAAAATTCTAGACCGCATAAAACAGCTTGTAAACACGAATCTTGCTCATAATGGCTGTTTTTTTTCTAAATTGCCAAAAATCCAACTATTTCAACGCATGTCTCTATTACTCAGTCGATTCTAAGATTAGATTATTTTATTAAGTTTTTGCAACGCCAACCGATATGTTTAATCACAATGAGTGAATTTATTTATCCAAAACATTCCCCTCACTATACCCTGTGGTTACTCGTCTTTGGTGCCATGTTAGGTGTGCTGTATCTGCTGTGGGGGTATGTTTCAATGGATTTAGGAACAAAACCGTTTTCTTATTTTATTTTGGTCCTTATCAGTTTTTCGGGGTTTTGGTCAGCTACATTGGTAGGGCTCTACAAGGGGTTTTTATGTTTACTTCAAATTTGGATATGTCGTACTGATCTTCCAAGATGGGAAGAGGAATACGATAGTTCGGTAGACCGATTGCCTGTCTTAACTGAACAGATTGAGGATTTCTATATCAGTGACATCCATATCCCTTTGATTGCTGGCTTGGCGGGCATTATTTCTTTGCCCGCATTGTATGGTGTATTGGATGCCGTGCGAACTACGATACTTTGGAATTTACATGAACAAACCCGCTCCCTGTGGTTGACCCCTTCAGGCGCGTTATGTTTGGTTATTTTTATCGGTGCTATTGCGACCTCGGTATTATGGATTTGGACTGCCAGACGGAATTACACATGCTACATGTGTGCTAACTACTTACTCGCCAACCGAAAATTGGCCATTGCGTTCGATAAGACTCATTTAGCAGAACACCATAATGCAGAAGTGTTAAAACCCAAATCTTAGATTGGCGAAGAGACGGAAGACCGACGAAGCAATCTCTTTTCTCTTACTTCACGAATCCTTTTTGAGGTCAATTTTAGAAAAGTTCCTTTAACGTTGCCTCAATTCGATTCATACCCTCGCCAACCAACTCATGTGGCAGGTTGAGTGAAGTACGCATACGAATACTTCTATCACCGCACTTCAAGGCAATCATTTGATGAGATTGGAGTAGGGTGTTATAAAATGAATCCCGTTTTCCTTCATCAGGTAGATCAAAAGCAAACCATGTCCCACGGCCTCTGATGTTGGTGATGCCGTCATAGGATTCTGCCAAACTATTGAGATGTTGAGTAAGTTCAGAAGAAATGCCTTTGGCGTGTGCCAACAAATTATCTTCTTCTATAATATTGATAAATTGACTTGCTCGAACCATATCGACCAATCCACCCCCAAAGGTACTATTGATACGGCTTGATACTTTAAAACAGTTATCCACATCATCAATACGGCGGTTGGCAAATACGCCACACACTTGCGTTTTTTTGCCGAAACAGACTACATCAGGTTCAACACCGAGTTGTTCGAACGCCCACCAGCTACCCATGCCACCAAACCCTGTTTGAATTTCGTCAAAGACAAGCAACGCTTCTCGTTCATCGGCAATCTGACGCAACCAAGCCAAGAATTCAGGCCGAAAGTGATTGTCACCCCCTTCACCTTGAATTGGTTCAACCACAATACATGCAATGTCATTGGGATACTGATCGAAGGCTTCCGTAATTTCTTTTTTGGACAACTGTTCAAGCGCTTCAGTACGTTCAAGATTTTTGGGGTCATGAATCGGGAAAAACATTTTAGGGTTTGTGACACGTGGCCAAGCAAATTTGGGAAAATACTGTGTCTTGGCAACACTGCTGGTATTGGTGAGGCTCATGGTATATCCAGAGCGACCATGAAAGGCCTCTTTGAAGTGAAGCGCCATTTGACCCCGCTCGCCATGACCAGCAGCAATATTTTTTCGAACCTTCCAATCAAAAGCAATTTTCAAAGCGTTCTCAACAGCCAGAGCGCCTCCTTCGATATAGAATGAATATGGGTAAGCGTCGGGAATACATACGTTATGAAATTGATCAACAAACTCCGCCATTGCAACGCTATAGACATCGCTATTACTGGGTTTGATCAGAGCGAAAGGTGCAATTTTGGATTTAAATGCGTCGTTATTTAATTTGGGATGATTAAACCCTAAGGGAAGAGATGCAAAGAATGAAAAAAAATCTAAGTACTCTTTTTGGTCAATCCCGTTAAAAAGATAGGACCCATGAGATTTTTCGGGGTCTAACGCCAGGTGAAATCCATCCACTAGGATATGTTTTTTCAATGAAGGTAAAACATCACTATACGTCATGGCCATGGCTGATCTCCCTTGTTGTAAACCTATAGAGTGACCTCATAGTATCACGAAGGGAGAGTCTCAGCTACTTGTGAGCGGTCAATTAGGATTCCAATTCGAATCTTGGAAAGATTGGTGAAAAAGGGGTCTTAGCTACAAATATCGGTGTGTCGAACAGACTGTTTGATTGATCCTTGGTATTAAAATCTCCAATTTTGTTGCCAAATGCCTCAAAAATATCTGACATCTTATCAGGACAGAAAGGATGCAGCCCAATGCACGTAAGTAAGGTACAGGTCAAACATTCGGCCATCAGGGAAGCAAGTTCTGTTTTGAGTTCTGGATCTTTTGCCATAACCCAAGGCTTGCGATCTGCAATATAGGTATTGATGTCATGGACCATCTCATTACTGACCTCTAAGGCTTGGGTTAATTCTTGTTCACTCATATGTGTGAGATAGGATTCAAACTTTTTTTGAATGCTGCCTCGTAGAATTTGAGAGGAAGAACGTTGATCAGGCACTGGGAGTTGCCCATCAAAATACTTTGTAATCATGCCGTGGATTCTTGAAACGAGATTACCAATACCGTTGCTTAACTCTGAATTGTGACGCTCGATAAGTCGCTTTTCAGAAAAATCGCCATCCTTATCCCATGGTATTTCACGCAGTAAATAGTAACGTAAGCTATCTGATCCATAAGAGTTCGCGAGTTCAATGGGGTTGAGCCCCGTGCCCTTGGTTTTGGACATTTTGGCGCCCTTGTAATGTACAAATCCATGTCCCCAGACCTGATCGGGTAAAGGGAGGTTTGCGCTCATGAGCATACAAGGCCAGATGACACAGTGAAACCGTGTGATGTCTTTTCCAATCACGTGAAGGTCTGCAGGCCAATAGTGCTCATACTTATCTGTATGTAAACCCCCAAGAGCAGAAAAGTAGTTGATAAGTGCATCAACCCAGACATATACAACAGACTTTTTATCAAAAGGTAATGGAATACCCCAAGTTGTCGTCTGTCTGCTTATGCTGATATCTTCAAGTCCCTGATCCATAAGTCCAAGGATTTCATTTCGTCGTGTTTCGGGTTGGATGAATTTAGGGTTCTTTTTGATGTGAGTGAGTAAGGCGTCTTGATAATTCTTGAGCCTAAAAAAATAATTTTCTTCTTTGATCAATTCAGCAACAATCCCATGGACTTTGCAGTTACCTTCTTCGTCTATATCACCACTATCTAAAAATCGCTCGCAGGACCCACAGTACTTGCCTTCATAGTTACCTTTGTAAATGTCATCCGCATCATAAATTCGTTGAACGATTTCAGAGACCGTTTGTGCGTGAATTTCTTCAGTTGTTTGTACAAATCGGTCATAGTTAACTTGAAGGACTTCCCATACTTTTTTAAATTTATCAGCCATAATATCGCAATAAGCTTTGGGCTCGATGCCTTCTTTCTCAGCCATACGTTTTACATTTTGGCTGTGTTCATCTGTCCCCACAGAGAAGAATACATCTTCACCGAGGAAACGGTGATGGCGAGCAATGACGTCAGCGCCAATTTTTTCAAGTGCATGGCCCAAGTGCGGAACGGCATTACTGTAATCAATGGCAGTAGTAATATAAAAAGTAGGTTTTAGTTTTTCAGTTTCCATAATTCTTCCAGAGTCCTAATGTATGACAGGGATGCTGTCTTGGCCTAATAATACCATAAGCAAACGATCTAAGCCCAGTGCACATCCTGTGCAAGAGGGGATGCCTTTTTTTAGCGCTGCAATGAGTGTGGGGTCCCATAGTTGCCCATGATCCTTCGCGTGGGCTAAATATCGAGGTTGGTCTGAAATTGTTGCTTGTAATATTTCAAACTCAGTTATTTCTTCATAGCCATTTAATAGTTCAATGCCAGAGAAACTGGTTTCCCATCGATTGTGTCGACGTTCATGCCACGGGGCTTGAGGATTGTTTGGATTGGCCAGTGCGGCCATTACAGATGGGAATCCTGTGAGGGTTGTAAAACCTGGCTCTTTGGCAAGTAACGGATGTATTTGGTCTGCGTAGATAAAGTCAAGCTTTGAGCATGCCGATTCGGGAGTTTGCGTTTTAAGCCAGTCGGAGAGGTTTTTGCCTGTGGCATCATGAAATAGGACATCGAACGAGATGATTTGCCATCGGAATTCGTCTTGGGGTCGAAATGAGTGCCAAAGGGTTTTTATCAAATGACGGCAACGTTCAATGCCGGAGTCTAATTTTGTATCGATTTCATACCATTCACACATCCAAAACTCTTGGACATGAATAGGCCCTACATTGTTTTCAGTACCGCCTCTAAACACCTTGCCGATTTCATAGAGGGAAGTTTGCGTTTGACTCAAAGCTACCTTCATAAAACGCTCAGGGCTAGTTCGAAGGAAACTATTTGAGCCATCTGGATTTTCTAGTTTGTATACCGTATTGGTTGGATCAAAGCCTACAGAGGGCTGGAGTATAGGAGAGTAAAAAGGATGAAACAGCTCGTCAGTAAAATAAGTGTGGAATCTGCTCTTGAGGGATTCTAGAGCCCTGCACCAAGATAAATAAGAGTTGTGGTGTGATTCAGTCATTTCCCCTCTTATAATGGTAATTGTGAGTGGCTTCAATTACTTTTTTGGGGAAATTCGAAGAAAAAGGGTGATTCTGTATGTGACCCTCTGTGTGATAGGGCTGGGCTATTGCAGTTTCGCTGAATCACAGATTTACGACCATAATCAGTTTTATACGTTACGATCCCGTTTACGGTCATATTCGAGCGCTGCGCAATGGGAAGCCGTCCGTACGTGGAGTAGGGGGGAGTTTAACCCCCATAAGTGGTTGCTGTCGGCTGATATCCTCTTTTTGAGAATTATGAAAGGGGGCTCTGGCTCTCATGCTCGGTCAAAGGAAGAAATTGGAATTGCCACACGGTTGCTCAAGAAGCTTCCCTCAAAGTCGGCTTATGACATTGCTCGATATTTGCATAAAGGTATTCTTGCTGTGACTCAAGGGAATCGCAACAAAGCGCAGAATTATTTTGATATTACAAAACGGACTAAGAGAGAGCCACTGATCCGAGCTATGGCCTATGTTTACTTAGGAGAGTTGACCTACCTTTCTGCAAAGTTACCCAATGATGAACCTGCCATTTTAGAAAAAAGCCATTACTACTTTCAAAAAGCGTTAGATAGTTTACCTGTGAAGGCAGTGGCTCCATTGGCATATGCGGGTATAGCTAGACGGTATTTTTTTCTAGAACGATGGGACAAGGTTGTTGATCTATTAAAACAAGCCATCCGTTTAGATCCTGAGTATATTACCCCTCGAATCAATCTCGGTCTCGTCTATGTTGCCCAACACAAATGGAGTCGTGCATATGTCCATTTGTACAAGGCCTATCAATATCGCCCCGAAGACGTTGTGGTGATGAAGGAGTTAATCTTATCCGCGTACTACTTGAAGAAAGATGGGCTAGTCAAAAAGTTGGTCAGTACATACTTAAAACATCCGGATGTGACAGCTGAAGCGGCTCGGCCTGTTGTGCACCAGGTTCTCTTTAAGGAGATCGAACAGATCTATAGCTCTGGGCATGTAAAGCAGGCTCTAAACGCTTATCTGAAGCTTGTACATCAATTTCCAACCTTGGATGAGATCCGATTACGCATCGGTATGTGCTATCGCACCCTGAACCAATACGCTGAAGCACGTGTGTATTTTCAAGCTTATGTCCAGAAATACTCAGCCAATCCAGTCGGTTTTTTTGAGCTCGGTTTATTGGATTTTTATGAGAGACGATATGAGTGGGCAGCTCAGAACTTTATTCGGGCTTTAGAGTTAAACCCTAGAGATGCCGGGAATGTTTGGCTCTGGACCGTGAAAGCACTCTTGCAACTTCAACTTTATAGGGAGGCTTACTTCGTCTTAGCTCAAGCAGATAAGACGCCTCATTTAGATATTCATTACCGTGAAATCATCAGAACCCAGATGGAAGTTATGGGCAAAAAGTACAAATTGTCTTCCACACAACTGGGCCATCTTACTTTTTCTCGTATCAGGCAGGGTATTCAACAGGTAGCTTCAAAAACCCTTGAAAATTCGAGTAAGCTGTAGCACAGTGATATGCTCCATGAATCCGTTGCATATAGCCCATGTTGATGAAGTTTGTCTTTTGAAAAAGAAGTGGGATAGCCCTGTGCTCCTCTCACCTAATCAAGATGATATTAAGTGTTCGGTAGATTTGGACCTTCAGTGTGCTTTGATGCTATTAGAACACCGAATTTCAAGAGGCGATCAATCTCGTCTTGTAGCGTGTGTGTGTGGCGGGGAAGTGGTTGGAGCCTTGGTAAGCTTGTTTTTGCTTAAGAGGGGCTGTCTCGAAGTCGTAGTGGGTTCTGCTTCAGAGTCTGTACGAGATCGTGTCAAATCTCTTGCTGAGCTTAATCAGTTAAGATCCCCGAAGATGGGATGGTGGACAGATGAAAACATTTATGGGGTGTTTGATATGCTGTTCCTACCCTACAGTCTTTACAAACAGGAACCGGTGAAATGGCTCCAAAAGGTAGATGTATCAGGTATTTTGGTTGTTTTGGGACACTCTGACCAGTCGTTAGGTCCTATGCCTGGGTTTCAAAAAGTCCTCGAAGTCCGCTGTCCATCAGGTAAAGCGAACGGATTTTTTCGAACAGAATTGAACAAAACCCCTTGACACATTTACAAGACGATGGAACTCTAGAAACAATATTCTTTCCAAAATTGACATTTGAAGGAGGCAGTAATGAATAAAAGTGAATTAATCGAGCAGATTTCATACGATACGGACCTTACAAAGGCCGACGTATCTCGGGTACTTGAGTCTATGATTGACACTGTCCGACGTTCGGTAAAAAAAGGCGAAGATGTAAAGCTAACAGGCTTTGGAACATTCACACGTGTTCGTCGTAAAACTCGTATGGGACGTAACCCACAAACGGGTGAAGAGATTAAAATACCAGCTGCTCGAGTACCTAAATTTAAGCCAGGTAAAGAGTTTAAAGAAATGCTGAACTAGAATATTAGTTTAATATTTGGTTTAAACAAAACCCGCTTGGTGTAAGCCAAGCGGGTTTTGTCTATTTAAAACAATCTTAAATTTTTTTATTGAATTTAAAGAACCGGTTCGAGTTAATGACTGGGATTTTGAAAAATACCTAGTTGCATCCAGTTAGCAAACCAATGCGTTAAGTGTTCTGGATCGGTCAAGACTGCTTCACAGACTTCTGATAGGGTGCTTCTAGACCGTGATTTTTTGAGTAAGTAAAAGGCATTAGGCTCAATCTCACGTGATATGGGCTGATGATTTTCATCTCTATGAACAAGGATATAGCAGGGTCGACCTAAGGGAGTTAGATGAGGTGTTTCTTTCGTTTCTTGGTTGAGTAGCGTAAGAAGTGGCCAATTTGTTTTTAAAAGTTGGACATGCGGTTGCAAGGTGAGGGGCAAGAAATCACCGTATCGTGCTGCAGTTTCAGGTAGAAGAGCAGGGTAACTGGGTGCGTCAAAAGTGAGTTGAAAAAGCCATTCAAGCTGAGCCAGATCTGGTAGATAGGGGTACTGTTCTTTCAGCCAATGTGTTTTTAAAAATTGGGGCAGGTCTTCACCTTCTGCATTAAGATTGTATGTTTTAGACCCACAGGCAACGATGTATTCGTAACAGAGAACTGAGAAGGCATCTTGTCCGAGAACTTTTTTGATATTCTCATATGTTACGCTCAAAGCCTCATTTCTACGGATGAAGTATCCTACTCGGTAAATCTCTAAACGTTTTTCGGGTGAGTCTGTGCTCTTAGTCTCTAAATGTTGGGATAGCCATTGATGATCGTTCACGTGCGTGTCGACATGTTCTCCAGCTCGTACTGCGTTTCGCATAGCCAGCTGAATATCACGAAGGGTGGGCGTCGAGTCTTCTTTGGTCATAAGGATTATCCAAGGTTATATTCATCAGTTTTTTGGCTCGATTAGCTTCATCCTGAAGCTCCTGGAATGGAGGAATGTGACTATCCCACTCAATAAGGGTCGAGACACATCCAAATCGTTTCAGTGCCACTTGGTATAGCTTCCACACATCTTCGATGATGGGCCCCACATGTGTGTCAAACAAGTAGGTGTCATGATCTGAATGTCCTGCTAAATGAAATTGTCCAACCAAGTGAGGTGGTATGGCATTGATAAATGTGAGAGGATCAAATTTATGATTAAACGCGTTTACATAAATATTATTAATGTCGAGTAAAATACCGCATCCAGCTTCTTCAGCAATTGTTGTGATAAATTCCCATTCTGGCATCTCAGAGTGTTTGAAAGAAAAATAACTAGAAACGTTTTCAAGCATGATGGGTCGTTCGATAAAATCCTGTACTTGTTTAACCTGTTTGACGACGAGGCGAATGGCCTCATCTGTATGAGGCAACGGTAACAAGTCATGGAGTTGATCACCCCCAGCATTACTAAAACACAAGTGATCAGAAACAAGTTGAGGATCTACTTCATCAATGAGAGCCTTTAATCGCTCTAAGTATTCTTGATCGAGGCCATCCGCTGAACCAATAGAGAGGGATACACCATGCATGACAATGGGGTAGTGCTCTCTGATCTTATCTAGGATATAGCGAGGTCGCCCCCCGGAGTCCATGAAATTTTCGGATACAATTTCAAACCAATCCATTTCTGGAATGTGGTTGAGGACATGTTCATAGTGTACTGTGCGTAATCCGACACCTACACCTAACTTTGGCCACTCTGATTTCATTAGAACATAAAAGTCGTGACGCCCATCACCTCCCCAAAGTTAGCAGAACAATGGGGAGGGATGAACGAGCATTGGAGGACAGTCATTCTAAAAACTAGTACCTAATTTTGTTTCTTCTGGAGCGACGTGCTTCAATATCTCTGAAATCGTTGTTATCCATTATTTCACTAGTCGTTCCATTAGGTTTATTCATTTTTTCTAGAAGCTTTTTGCACTCTTTTTTGCCTAGAGTATAAACAAAGCCGTTTCCTCTGCACTCGTTTTTGCCCCCACAAGCGTGGTATTTTCCTTTTTTAGGACCTGCCTTATAGACACCTGGACATTCACCTTGTCCTCTGCAGGCGTTCCCACCATGGCACTTGAATGACCCTGCAGACTCTTTGACATTCTCAGCGTGTTTTGATTTTGTGAGCGCACTCGAACTAAAACTTACAAGGCCTGCAATCGCAGCGCTAACCAACATTTGCTTGGTTTTATGTTTCTTTGGTTTGTGACTCATTAATTTTCCCCCTATGTTTTTTAAAAATATTAATCCGTGTTACCCCTGAGGTGGTGGTTGTTCTGCTCTAATTTTGACTGTGATATCAACGTTTTTATGGACGAAAAAACCTTTAAACCCAGTGCCTACGTTAAAATGAGTTCGATTGATGACAGTCTCAGCTTTGATTTTTACGACACGACCATTTGTGTCTTCGTTTTTACCTGTTTGAATTTTTACATTTTCTAACGTAATGATTTTACTTTTTCCATGGATAGTGAGCGTACCCATGATTTTCTTTTTTGAAGGTGAATGAGAAATTAACTTGAAATACATCGTCGGGTACTTTGGCGCGTCAAAAAAATCTGACTGCTGTAAGTGTGCATCACGCTCTAGGTTGTTTGTATTGACGCTTTTGACTTGAATGAGACCTTCAGCAGCTTTAATTAGCTTCTTTTTATGATCAAAAGTGACATATCCTGAAAAATCCTTAAATGTGCCGTCAACTTCCAAAAGAGATGCTGCAGTAGCCGTAAACCCTAGTGTTGAGTGTTCATTGTCGATATCGTGGATAATAGCCTGTTTATAGGATTTTGGCTTACTCAGAGACTGAGGTGCTTTTTTAGACTTCTCTCTAGCAGCAAAAGAGGTTGAAAGGGGGAGTACAAGGAGGACAGATACTATCAGACCCCGATTGAATATGCGATTCATGATGCCCCCCCCTTCAGCTACTTGAACCTTCAGCTCAGATGAATATTATTCTATCCTTACTTTGAGGCTTTGTTGAGCTCAATTTCAATATATTTGTGTCAAGCGACATTTTCATTTTTATTGGATTTTTGATCCAGCAGAGATAAGATTTCTATTTGAAGTACTTAAGTAACTTTGTGAGATTTAATATGACTTCACTCCGGAAAGGTCAGAGATGAAAATTGTATCATGGAATGTAAACGGAATTCGTGCAGCTTTTAAAAAGGGTTTGTTTGATTGGGTGTCTCAAGAGGCACCTGATATTTTTTGTTTACAAGAAACAAAAGCTCATCCTGATCAAATTGCACCTGACCAATTAGAGACATTAGGATATGTGCCTATGTGGGCAATTTGTGAGCGCAAAGGCTATAGTGGCGTCGCAACTTACAGTCGTGAAAAGCCCAAAAAATTTCAAGAGGGATTAGGTGTGCCTGAGTTCGATCGTGAAGGTCGTGTGATGACGACTTGGTTCTCTGATTTTGTACTCGTGAATGTGTATGTGCCCAATGGGCAGCCTGATCATGCACGTGTGCCATTTAAAATGGCGTTTTGTGATGCGCTTCTGACCCATCTTGAGGACTTGAAAAAAGAATGTCCTAACGTTGTTACATGCGGTGACTATAACATTGCACACAAACCGATTGATTTGAAACACCCTGTTGATAACAAGAATACAACTGGTTTCTTACCTGTTGAGCGTGAATGGTTGGATAAACTTTTTGATCATGGCTATGATGATGTATTTCGTTCCTTCGAGCCGGGTCCAGACCATTATACGTGGTGGACATATCGTTTGGGAGCGCGCGAACGAAATATAGGGTGGCGGATAGATTATTTTTTTACGTCAGAATGTATGAAATCAAATGTGAAATCGGCTGCTCATCAACCCGAGGTGATGGGTTCAGATCACTGTCCGGTTACTCTTGAGCTGACTTTTTAAGCCATGTCTTAGCTTGCTCTTTCGTTTGAAAAAAACGGCAGGGGACCACAATGCCTTGCCTCAAAGTCATCGAAATATTAGTGCGGTTAAGAAAACCTGAAAGCCCATAAGCTGCTATGGCAGAGATGTTGAAAGATTGGATGCCTTTCATAATCATATTTCGAAGTTCGTGCTGGTGCGGCAAATTGGTCTCCATAATATTAATCAACAATCCTGGTTTTTTTCCAGAATTCAGAATTGATTTAGATTTTTGCTCGAGAAATGAAAGATAAATTTTTGCGGATTCAGTCGATGGTTTATTTGTAGGGTGATAGTGAATGATCCAATCGTCAATTACATCAAATCGATTTTGAATTTCTTGGGTTAAGGATGCAGTTGTTAATTCGACCATATTTTTGTGCTCTATTAAATGATTCGGTATGAATGGAGGATGTATTAAGTCAATTATAAATTTTTGTGTGTCCCGTCACAGTACGGTGGTGTTTTGGTATGTTTACACCCACAAAAAGCAATTTTTTTGGGTTTCTCTACATCAATCCAGACAGGCATAAATAATCCTTCTTTTTTGTGAGAACCATCACAAAAAGGCTGATTTTCAGAGAGTCCACAGGAGCACCAACAGTATCGCCCTGACTTTAGATCAATAACATACGGTCCTTTTTGTGCAATTTTAGGTTCTTTCATTTCTTCTCTCTTAGAATTCATAAGGATAGGCCTGAGCTGTTTTGGTGTAATACGCTGCTGATGAAATTATTTTTTGATGTTCTTCAACTGACAGTTTACGAATAGATTTTGCGGGTCGCCCAAATGCCAAAGTATGAGGGTCAATCACTGTATTCTGAGTTACTAAACTACCTGCACCAATGAACGCGCCTTTGCCAATACGCGCGTTGTCCAAGATAATACTGCCCATTCCAATTAAACACTCATCTTCGATAGTACATCCATGAATGATACATTGATGGCCAATTGTTACGCGATTGCCGATTGTTGTGGGTGCTGAATCATTAGTGACATGTACCACGCTGTTATCCTGAATATTTGTTTCAGAACCAATTTTGATCCAATGCATATCACCCCGAACGGTTGTATTGAACCAGATACTTGTGTGTTTTCCAACCGTCACATCGCCAATGATAAACGCAGAGGGAAAGACAAATACAGGAGAGTCTAACTGGGGCGTGATTTTATTGAAGGGGAGCAGTGGGGTGTTGTGGTGTGTCATAGCTGAGGTGTCCTTTTGTGTGAGTATATCCTAACGGTGAAATGGATTCACCAAAAAGGCGGCTTTCGTGATGATTCGTAATTTTAACTTGAATTAGATCCTGAACCTGTGTGTCTAAAGGCACAACTGCTTTCACCAGTTTGTATGTATCGGTATGTCCTACGGCGACAAGCGCATCTTCTTCACGTTTGAGGTTTGTTATTAATATCTCTTGGGTTGTGCCCAATAATGTCATGCTTTTTTTATAAGACAGTTCACGAATGATTTTTTGTAGTTCAAAGAGTCGTGCTTTTTTCTCAGATAGAGGGACATCGTCTTTCAGTTTTGTGGCTGGCGTATTTGGCCTTTCACTATAGATAAATGAAAAAGCAAAGTCATATTCTACTGAGGTAATCAAATCTAGTGTGTCTTGAAAATCTCGGTCCGTTTCGCCTGGAAAACCCACAATAATATCCGTACTGAGCGCTATACGGGGTTGAGCCTCACGGAGCATATCAATCCGATCTCGGTATTGTTCATGCTGATGGCCGCGTTTCATCCGTCTCAACACATCGTTGCTACCACTTTGAACCGGTAAATGGAGATAAGGTGAAATTTCAGGAATATCTCTAAAACAATCTGCAAGGTCTTGGGAGCAGTCCTTGGGATGTGAAGTCATGAATCGAATGCGCTTGAGGTTTGGCACCTGAGCTAAACGCCACAGTAGTTTAGGGAAATCAAATGCAGTGTCACGACCATACCCGTTCACGTTCTGACCCACAAGCATGATTTCCCTTAGGCCTTGCTCATGAACCAAGAACTGAACTTCATTTAAAATAGATTGAAGAGGCCGACTTTTTTCAACCCCTCGAGTTAAAGGCACAATGCAATATGTGCATTTATGCTCACAGCCTTTCATGATCGATACAAACCCACTGGTTTTTGCTTGATAGGTTCGATGGTCTGGATTAAATAGGACAGCCTCATCTTCAAAGTTGCTTTTGACGACAGGCTTTTGAGTGCGCTCATGCTCTTTGAGTAAATGGGGCAGTAAGGAAACTTGATCTGGGCCAAAGATAATAGCCACGCCGGGAAGTTCTTTGATAAGTGATTTTCCAGCGCGTGAAGCCATGCAACCCGCAATTGCAATTTTCACATTCGGTTTCAATGTCTTCATCTTCATGAGTCGGCCAACCATGCTTCGTAATTTATGTTCCGCTTTCTCACGAATGGAGCAGGTATTTATCACAATTAGGTCAGCAGTACGAACCTCTTGGGTTTCAGAAAATCCCTCAGAGACTAGACTGCTGAGGATAGTTTCGCTGTCAGATACGTTCATCTGGCAGCCAAAGGTTTTTAAAAATACTTTTTGATCAAGTTGACCCATCAATTACCGCATGCTGTCATTAATGGACTGAAGGACTTCTTGTGAAGGTCTAAGTTCAGACTCACTTAAGTGACATAGCGGTGTATCAACCAGGTTAGAGAGGGTTGCAAAGTCCTCATTGCGATGGGGCGCATAGACGAGACCTGTCACAATTTTATTTTCATCTTTGGCACGCTCAAGCGTACTGAGGGCTTGAGCTTTTCGGCTAGGGTCGTAACTTTCCTTTATTTTGGTCAATAATACTTTTGATCCATCATGCAAGGTCACCGTATGTGAAGTCCCTTCGGGATGTTCAATCTCGATAGGGTCATATGACGGAATGAAATCTGCTTGTGCGATGGGGTCATAATGATCACGAATATAGTTATAGCTTTTGGTACTGCCTTCATGGTCATTAAAAGTGACACATGGGCTTAGTACATCGATTAGTGCGGTGCCTTGATGGCTGTGTGCGGCTTTCAGTAGTGTGATGAGTTGTTTTCGATCTCCTGCAAATCCACGTGCCACAAAGCTACAATCGAGCTGAATCGCAAGCTCACATAAGTCAACTGGGGGTAAATTGTTGGGTTGTCCACCTTTAAGTTTGGACCCTACGTCCGCAGTGGCAGAGAATTGACCTTTGGTCAGGCCGTAGGTCCCGTTGTTTTCAACTATATAAGTCATATTGATATTACGGCGTAAGAGATGAACGAACTGACCCATCCCAATACTAGCGGAGTCACCATCTCCACTGACGCCTAAAATATGTAAGTCTTTATTCACAAGGCCAGCTCCGGTAGCAACGGATGGCATCCGACCATGTACGGAATTAAATCCATGAGATTTTCTTAAAAAATAAGCCGGTGTTTTGCTTGAACAGCCAATACCACTGATTTTGGCAACCTGATAAGGGTTGACGCCCATGTCCCAATACGCTTGAACAATAGCTGCTGTGATGGAATCGTGGCCGCAACCCAAACATAAAGTAGAAGCAGCACCGCTATAACATCCCTTGTCTAAGCCGATTCTGTTCTCTTTGCCTTTTTTTACGGGCGTGGGCTCACTCATAAGTCGTCGTCTCCTTGGGTTCAGGCTTAAACTGCTCGAACTCATATGCAGATGGATCACGTTTTAAATCTTTTAATATTTGACGGGTAATTGCATTTGCGGGTAACGGAAGCCCTAAATTGTAAGTAATACTGATGAGTCGATCCCAAGCTTGCGGGAATCGGTTTCTGATGAGCTGCAAAAGTTGCCCATCTCTGTTTTGATCTATGACAAAGACATGGTCACAATCAAATAGAAATTGCTCGATTTCTTCGCCAAAGGGGAAAGCCAAAGGCCGGCATAATTTTGTTTGTACGCCCTCTGCAGCCAATTGATCCGCAGCTTCCTCGACGGCAAAGTGTGAGCTTCCCACGCCTAAAATACCAATGACAGCCTTAGGGTCGCCCGAGATGATTGGTTTAGCGATATTTTGTTCGATGGTTTTGAATTTCTTGACAAGCCGTTTAGTGACGCGATCGTAAATAACGGATGATTCAGAATAGGCAGCTGTTTCCGTATGGCCGGATCCACGCGTGAAATACGCCGCTCCATCGGCTTGGGTGTTGGGGAGTGTGCGATAAGGAATACCATCTCCATCGATGTCTTCATATCTAGCAAAAGAATTGCCGTTTTTTTCAATATCTTCTTTGCTTAGCACTTTGCCTCGATCAAATCCTTTTTGAGGGTAGGGTAGATCGTCACTGATCCAATAGTTCATGCCGATATCTAAATCGGTCATGACAAAAATTGGAGTTTGAAATCGTTCTGCATAATTGAAAGCCTCTTGCATGAGTTCAAAGCATTCGATAGGCGTCGCAGGAAAGAGCATGACGTGATTGGTATCACCGTGACCTAGAGTTGAGACAAAAAGCAAATCACCTTGTTGGGTTCGGGTAGGTAGGCCTGTACTTGGACCCACGCGTTGCACGTTAACAAACACGCCTGGGATTTCAGCGAAGTAGCCGTAACCGATAAATTCCGTCATCAGGGAAATGCCGGGGCCAGAGGTACAGGTCATGGCGCGTGCGCCAGCCCATCCTGCGCCAAGGGTCATCCCGGCCGCAGCTAATTCGTCTTCAGCTTGCACAATGGCGTATTTGGCTTTCCCATCGGGTGTGTTGTGATGGGTTTTGAGTTGTTTTTCGACAGCTTCAGCAACAGAGCTGGACGGGGTAATGGGATACCAAGCCAAAAAAGTACACCCACCAAAGGCTGCGCCGAGTCCGGAGGCATCGTTTCCTTCGATGGTAATTTTGTTTTTGGGCGGTGTGAGTAGTTCAAATTGGTAAGGATCCGTTTTTTTAATATGCTCTTTGACGTAGTTGGCACCAGTTTGGATGATGTTTAGGTTGAGTTCAACCACGCTTTCTTTGGCTTTGAATATATCTTTGACTACGGCTTCGAGCGTGTTCGTGTCGAGGTTAAATAATTCTGCAATGGCGCCGACATAAATCATGTTGGCGAGCAAAGGTCTGAGTTTGGGTTTCGGAACACTTTCTTTGGTGAGTGAGGTGACTGGAATGGGATAAAGGGTGAGGTCAGGCCTTCCTTTGATAAGCGTTTCATCCATGGCATCTGAGTTGTAGACCACCACGCCGTTTTCAGGTGCAGAAGCGATATCTTTATCCAACGTGTTTGGATTCATCCACACGGCTACTTCGGAAGACTCTTTCATGGCTTGGTAGCCTTGAGGTGAGACTCGAATCTGGAACCAGGTGGGTAATCCTTTGATATTCGATGGGAAGAGGTTTTTCGGAGAAGCTCCGATACCCATTCGGAATAAAGTTTTATATATAATGGTGTTGGCAGACATACTACCAGTGCCATTAACCGTAGCAATACGTACAGAAAAGTCGTTTGTTTTCATCACGTTTAACGATACCTCAAAAAATTAGTATGGCAAAAGTTTTTGTGGGCATTATACCTTAGGTCCTAGCATTTGGTCAGCCCTGACCCACTCATTAAATTGAGATTCCGTGAGATGGCCCAAACTCAAGGCGGCCTCCTTTAGAGTGGTGTTTTCTTTGTGGGCCTTTTTAGCAATTTCAGCAGCCTTGTCGTACCCAATATGGGGATTTAGGGCTGTAATGAGCATCAGGCTCTTTTCTACGTATTCAGCGATTTGGCTAGTGTTTGCTGTAAGGCCTTTTAGACAATGGTGATCGAATGAGCGGCAGCCGTCCCCTAATAGGGTGACAGAGTGGAGTAGGTTGTAGATAATCACGGGTTTGAAGACATTTAGTTCAAAATGGCCTTGACTGGCAGCCATGCTAATTGTCATATCATTGCCTAGCACTTGGGTACAGAGCATGGTGAGTGCTTCGCATTGTGTGGGGTTGACCTTGCCTGGCATGATTGAGCTGCCAGGCTCATTGGCGGGGAGAGACAGTTCATTGAGACCACATCGGGGACCCGATCCCATCCAGCGGATGTCGTTGGCAAGCTTCATTAATGCTATAGCTAGGGTTTTGAGGGCTGCTGACATGTGTACGAGAGGTTCATGGGCAGCGAGTGCTTCAAAGGTATTTTCAGCGGGTTTAAAGGGCATATTTGTGATGGTGGCGATGTGGGCGATGGCTTTTTTGGGAAATTCGGGATGGGTATTCAGACCCGTGCCGACGGCGGTACCGCCCAAGGCAAGTTCGTGGAGTTCAGGTAGGGTAGATTCGATTCGATGTAAGGCTTGTTTAATTTGTCGGGCGTACCCTGAGAATTCTTGGCCCAAGGTTAAGGGGACTGCGTCCATCAAATGGGTTCGGCCAATCTTAATGATTCCTTTAAAAGCCTTCACCTTTTCTTGAAGGTTAAGGAGTAGGGATTGGGCATTGGGGATTAGATGTTCATGGATGGATGTAGCCGCAGCAATATGCATGGCCGTGGGGAATGTGTCGTTTGAGGATTGGGCTTTGTTTACATCATCATTGGGATGGACAGGGGTTTTTGAGCCTAATTCGCCTCCGGCGATTTCAATCGCACGGTTGGCAATGACTTCGTTAACATTCATATTCGATTGTGTGCCTGAACCCGTTTGCCAGACCACGAGTGGGAAATGGTCGTCAAGTTTGCCTTGAATGACTTCATCCGCGGCTTGATCGATTAAATGTGCTTTGTCGTTGGAGATGAGCTTGAGCTCGGCGTTAGCTTTGGCTGCGCCTTTTTTCAAGATGCCAAAAGCACGGATGACTTCAGAAGGCATTATATTCTGGCTAATCTTGAAGTTGTTTCGTGAGCGCTCTGTTTGGGCGCCCCAGTAACGGTCTTTGGGGACTTCGATTTCACCGAGGGTATCCCGTTCAATACGGTACATGATGACTCCTTCTATGGTTGGTGCCCCATTTTATCGTTTTATGTGCTTTTCGTCACGAGGTCATTTATAGGGAATCTCGTTCGTGATATTAAACATTCTGATGATCTCTTCTGGGCTTACGCGGTATGGCGTGCCAAACCCTTCATAGAATCCGTATCGTGCAATTAATGGTGGTATGAGGCCGGAGAACATCAGCCGTTGACCTGTTTCAGTGTTTGCCAAATAGTAATCAATGCCAGATTCGAGTTCGTCACCAAAAGGAGAGCTTTGTTTTCCGCCGTATAGGACATGGTCCAAGCGAAAGAGTGTGTCATTGTAATAAAACCCAGCCCGAGGGGGTGAGCTATACGATGTTCTGAATAGATTTTTTGTTGCGGCAGCTTGGATGACAAGTAACGGGTATGCAACATGTAGGTGGGTGAGTCCATGATTGTTTAACACGGTTGTATTGTCACGAACCAAGAGGTCAATAAGCCCTTCGTCTTTTCCCAAAAATCCATCTTCCGACTTTACAAATTCATCGATTGACCCTCGTCCGGGGCGCATGCGAGTTTCTAAGTCTGATATAGAGATGCCGTTAATGGTTTGTAACACACGTATTGAGCCGTTTGTATTTGATCCATATAAATGAAAGCTAGAATCAACATCTTGAGTTCGTTGAAACCCATATGCCTTTTTAAGCGAAGGCTCAATCGCGGAAAGGTCATCTTCCAAAGCATAAGAAACTGGGTTGCCTAAATAGGCGATTTTGGTTTTCTTTTCTTTGCGAGTTGTGATGGGTTCTTTCGTGAGTGAGTCGATTAAAAGCTGGCCTCGTTCTTTGGCTTCATAAGCAAGATTTGATTGACTTGGGGTGAAGGCTTTGTAGAGTTTTATATGGTCCTGTTTGTCGACAATGGCAAGTATTTCAAATCCGCCGTGAAATAAAAAAAAGATTTGTTCAA
The DNA here is from genome assembly GCA_029262815.1 of Deltaproteobacteria bacterium. GTDB lineage: Bacteria > Bdellovibrionota > JAJCYS01 > JAJCYS01 > JAJCYS01 > JAJCYS01. Next base: position 56,509 of record JAJCYS010000018.1, read on the forward strand.
GAAAGGGGTGTCGTATAAAGCCCACATTTTCTAATTTGTCGGATAGCGTTTCACCTCTGAGTTTTTGTCCTTTGTCTTCTCGAGAAAATGTAAATTTGAACGTCTCGAAGTATTCATTATGCGCCGTGATAGAGCGAATAGCGTGTTTGTAGTAGAAGTCGTTATCCAATGAAACGTAAACTTCGGTTTTTCCGTCAATTTGGGTGACTGCAAAATGGCCACGTTCGACAACAGGGAGGGTGTCTACTTGTTTTAATCCATGTTTTTCTGCAGCATTTGGCATTAAAAAGCTCGAGTGTGCTGTTCGTAGCAGTTTAACAAGGCGTTTATCGGTTTCACAGGCGCGGCTACTGTTTAGCGTGCAGCTCACGTACAGCACTAAGAAGCACAGTCTAAATTTGATATTCACGTATTGCCCCCTATTTTTAGACTCTGAGTATACCCCAATCGCCATTGGTACCCCAAAAGGTCATCGTGAACTTCTTGGCCAAAAATGGCCAAGAAGTTCACGATGACCTTTTGGGGAATTATTGGGCCACAGACACTTATATAATCAAATAACTTTATAAGTGATAATATAGAGGTTGCTTACATTCACTATGTCGGGTAATATGTATTTATATAATCAAATAACTATATAAGTGAGAATAAGGACGTGCGCTATGATCAAAAGAAATACAGGTTTTTTTGTTAAATCTGTCACCCAGGGTGAAACTGTACAGGCATTTGTGCCTAAAACTCTACCCCCAGATCCAACCCTTAATTTGGAGCCTTTGTATCCTTTAATGGATGAGGCGAATCAAGCTTTAGGCCAATTAGAAGGTATTAGCATGCGCCTTCCTAATATTTATCTGTTTTTATACATGTATATCAGAAAGGAAGCATTGCTCTCCTCTCAGATAGAAGGTACGCAATCATCTCTCTCAGAATTATTACTACATGAGTCATCAGAGTCACCTGGTGTGCCCCTAAGTGAAATTGAGGAAGTATTGAATTATGTGACCGCCATGAATTTAGGGTTGCAACGCTTAGAAGAAATTCCTTTGTCACTGAGGCTTATTAAAGAAATTCATCACAACTTGCTGTCAATGGGCCGTGGTAAACATAAGCAACCTGGAGAATTCAGAACATCTCAAAACTGGATAGGCGGAACAAGACCGGGCAACGCATTATTTGTGCCACCGCCACCGAATGAAGTATTGAATTGCATGGGCGACTTAGAGCTCTTTATTCATAACAGGGATATTAACTTGCCTATACTCATCAAAGTTGCCTTGGTACATGTACAGTTTGAAACAATTCATCCGTTTCTTGATGGAAATGGTCGGATTGGGCGATTACTGATAACCTTAATGCTTTGTGCTGAAAAGAAATTGCAAAACCCACTTTTGTACTTGAGTCTTTATTTTAAGACTAACAGACAAACCTATTACAAACTGTTGAATGAAGTTAGAGAAGAAGGGACCTGGGAGAATTGGATTGAATTTTTTTTGATCGGTGTGAGAGATACCTCTAATCAGGCAATCAAAACCTCTTTGAAGATCCTGGATTTGTTTGAAGAGGATGTAAAAAAAATAAATACGCTCGGACGAGCAGCCCATTCGGTGCATAAGCTCCATAAATGCATGGAAAATTATCCTGTTACAACAATACATCACCTGGTTGCCAAAACGGATATGCCATACCCTACAGTCAACCGATCTATGCGACATTTGATACGTTTAGATATAGTCAGAGAAACGACGGGACACAGTCGAAACAGAGTATTTGAGTACCAAAAATATCTTTCGGTGTTGTCCCAGGGAACGGATCCTTTGTAAATATTTTTTTACAAAAATAAACAAAAGCTATTTTTAACACGTGTAAGTTGCAGTGTAATTAAGTTTTCAAACATAAATAAGAGTAATTTAAATACGTTTTTTGAAGAGTTATCGAATACTCACTAACGGCGATGCCGAATTTAATAAAGTTGATTGAATCTATTTGTGTTGGATTTTAATAATAGCCATATAAGCTTGTTGTTTTAATTGGAAATTTGTAATTGATTCTCTCATCTTTTTCAAAAAAGGTAAGGCCGCTTCACCGTCAGAACCGAAACCAGATAATACAGTAAAATATAGTCCCATTAGCTTTACGGGAAGATCCTTATTTTGATCAGTCGATTTTTTAACTTCAGCTTCAGCTGCTGCGATGACTTTGGGAAGACTGTCAAATTTCTTTTCTTTTTTAAGCCGTGGAATGAGCATGCCATAGCCCCAGAGTCCTGCAATTTTGGTTTCTTCACGCTCATTACTTAATGCTTCAATAAAAATAGGTACACCCTCAATGGCTTCTAACATGCCCAACGTCACGAATGCCTTTTCCTTAAGCTCATCTGAACTTTGAATAGCAATTTGTTTGATTTCCGGAATGAGGTCTTTGATACTTCCTCGCCCGGCGATATCCATAATTGCTAATTGAGTCGATTTTTCAGTACGTTTAGTGAGTTGTATTTTGTAAGCATGTATAATTTCAGGGTACAGCTTATTCTTGTCATAGGCATGACCCTCAAGAACTTTAACCAATCGCAAATTAAGAACATCTGATTTTGAGGATTCAAGTTTTTCAAGTAAGTACTTTGTGGCACTAGGCGCTTTTGAACCATCCAATGCAACCATAGAAGCTTTTTGTATTTTTTTATCTGAACTCTCTAGACCTTGATACATAAGTGGTAAGGCATCATCGGTAGGCATGTCCTCTAAAGATAGTATTGTGAATACACGAACATGACGACTTGAGTGTGCGAGGTACGGTTGATATGCCTTTGAAATGGCACCAGGGTGTCGTTTTCCGATTTCGCCGAGGGCGTAATAACATGCGCCTTCTAAACGCCATTCAGCACCGCTTTCTTGATCATTTGGCAAGCTCTCGTATAAACCCACGACAACTTCAAACAAATTTTTAATTTCTTTAGGCTTTGCAATGACCCCGATAGCGTTAATGGCGCTTGCTCGTAGCATTCGGTCATTACTCGTGTCTTTGGCAATTTCAAGGAGAATATCGAGATTATCTTTATCAGGCTGTTCCCATAATCGTTGAGTGACACTCCATCTGACGTCTGTCTTTGTATTTTTATCTTTTAATTTCTCGAGAAGGGATGCTTTTAATTCAGGATTACTTTTTGAAATCACACCCAGTGCATGTGTGACATAAATACGAACTGATTTTGAACTGTCATCAATAGCTTTTAATAAAAAAGGCACACTTGAAGGATGCCCCGTAAAGAACAATGCGTGTGCTGAACCAGAGCGTATACTCTCATCACTATGAGAAAGCTGTAGGTGGAGTTTAGCTAGTACGGATGTGTGTAGTTTTGCAAGAATAGAAATATTTTTGGCTGCATGAAAACGAAGTTCACCGTTCTCTTCCTTTAGGGCTTCGAATAATAAGATTTTGCCTTCAGGTAATCTGGTCTCACCCATAATCCTTATAACTTCAAGTTTGGCATGAATTGTGGGTAGGGTGGGGTAGGCCTGTGTTACTAAAGGGTGAATAAACGCGTGCTCTTTGATTAATTTCACGAGGCTTTTTGCGGCGGCCGAGACTAAGTTTGCATTCTTATGGGATAGATTTTTAATGAGTACATCTTTTGCCGCAAATCGACCAGACTCTCCTAAACCCCAAAGGGCACTTTCTTTAACAGCGCCATTTAAATCATCACGGCACATAGGATGCTCACCTTTGGCACACGCGAGCAACAGCTTAAACGCATCTTCTCTCTCTTTAGCGATTTGACCCAAACTTGCACCCAAGCGTTCACGTTTTAGCCTACTTAGTTCATCATCCGTGAGTCGTAAGAGCGTGGTGCTTATGGTCATTTCATTTAAACCCATCGTCACAAGTACATATTGTGCAGATTCATGAACATCAGTGTTTTTATGTATGAGCATATTCGCAATGTCCTCAACCGCTTCAATTGCTTTTAGCTCGCCAAGTCTTTTTATCGCATTAACAAGATTTTTTGGGTCTTCTTCAGATTTGAGAATTTTCATGTTTTTTTCGATGCTAGCATTTCTATTTTCATATGCATCAATTTGGGGTTGGATGGGCCGTTTGCTGATTTCCTCATACCACTTTTTTAAATTGCAACCTGTAAGTAAAACTAATATAGGGAGTAGTGCCAAAAACTTGAGCTTTGATTTCACAAGCCCTCCCAAGAAACTGTTCGAGATTCAACGCCGGATGGGATGAAAAATATATCCATAGCTTCAAAAGACCAGTCGTTGGTTCCCACGAGTCTAAAAAAATCCGTTTTTGAATCATCTACTCGAAACCGATGAGATCGAGTTTCAAACGATTTTAGGAGTTTTCCAGATGAGTTCCAGATACGGATGGTGTGGTCCGTGCCAGCCGTGAGTAGCATCTCGTTTCGAAACGCAGCGAAGTTCGCTCCAGGATGTTCCAGTTTGTGACATTGATCCGATTGATAATTACAAAAGAGGGTATGCTGCTTACCCGTTATAGCCAATTTGGCAAGACGCCTTTTGTTGGTGTCTTCGGGATTAGGTGTAATCGCAACAAAGGTGGGTTCAGCTACATCAAACCAACCTTCAGGTTTTGATTCAGTGAGTTGGAGAATCTCGCCTTTTTCGAGTTTCACGTGTGAAAATAGTGCCTTCTTGTCCCTACTACAGAGCCAATAAGCAAAAGGGCCTTTGACGTCAGCATGAACCATCGGACAATCTGGGTCTTGAAAACTCATTGCGTTTTCCCACCGGTTGTCTTTGCGTTGTAAAATCTGAATCCGATGTTTTTTAGTGGAGCGGTTTAGCCAATAAAGAGAAAGATCTGTAGAAAGGGCTGTGCTACCCATCGTTACATCTTTTAACGAAACGACTAAGGATTGAGATTGTTGCCATTTCTGATCCTTTTTTTCTAAATAGTCAACAGAGTAAGTCCACTGGCTTGCGTTTTCATGTCGATGGTGTGTGCCGAGCATTGCAGTGTCGACGTGGCGTGCCAACATTGTATTTTTTAAATTTTCTTCCGGACGATTTATGTAAATCTGAGGCGCTAGATTTTTTGTCTGTGTACCAGACAGTATGTCAAATGTATGAAGTCCTTTTTCATTTGGATATGTAGGCGTAGAAATCGATGTAAGTTGATCATTTTCTATACTAAAATGCCCGGAATCGCTTTGCCGTTTGAGAACATCAATGTTTGACTTGTGCATAAATCGGATGTCTTTCTGTGTGGAGAGTAACATGGCACGATGACCATCAAAATTATGGGTGTACGCATTCTTGGGAATTAAATGGTCAGTGAGTGTAAACAGTGCTTTTTCTTTTAAAATTTCCGTAAAATCGAACGTAAACTCAGCCCACCCATTTGAGGCACCGGAGAATAATACGATTGCCTGTGATTTTTCACTCTCATCTGGTTTCCAAATATAAAAGGACTTGAATTCAAATGCCTCGTTAAGCATTTCACTTTTCCATCCGACCGGATAAGATTTCCATTTACCTTCCTCTGATCGAGACCAACTTTTGAATAATCCTTTGCCGGTTGCAAAAAGGGTCGTGCCCTTTTGATCAAAAGTTATCGAGTTGATGGGTTCTTGGATTCCTGTATCTAATTGGAGCGGAGATTTGTCTTTTGAAGTTTCACCTAGTTTTGCAAAATAATACACCTCGCCTGTTTTGCATCCGATTGCTACGCTGATGTCATGAAAATCAATAGCAGTGATGTTGCAATTGCCAACCCGCGAAATGAACGCATCAAATTGATACATAATAATTTTGGATTCATCAATCAGATTTATATTGCCTTTGCTATCACCCATAGCTGTCATGTTATTTTTTTTGCGAGATACAGTTGGGATGCCCGGCTTGTTGAGAATGAGAGGCCACACACTTTTGGTGAATTCACTTGGCTTAGCCATTGGGTCGGCCCATGTGTATAGCTCAATAACTTTGCCTGTTTCAACATGGATGCTGGCTAGGGATCCTGACTCAGGTTGGGTTGAGAGAAATGCTATCGTCTTGGGTGCATTCAGTGTAGTCTTTAATTTTCCGTCTTTTCGATCTATAAATTCTATGATTTGAGCTCCTTGGTAAGGAAATCCAACAAGGGTCTCGCATTTTGTTGTTAAGCACTGCATGTGGGATGTGAGTCTTGGGAATTTCTCTTTTGAACTTTCTAGAACAACGCCTGATTTTTGGGGGTCAATTGGAATGGGTGATTTGGGGTCTTGTTTAAAATGAGCTGGGTTAGGATCGCCAGATTCAACCTTCTTTTTCTTCTTTTTGCCTTTTACCTTTTTGATGAATTTCTTGACGCTGACGACGACCCCTGTGAGTTTCTTAAACCCCTCACTCGTTGGATCTATGGTACATCCAGATAAGGGTATTATGCTGATACACAGGCATGCTATAGCTAGACGGCGCTCCATGCATCCATATCGTCAATCAGACTCAATCAGTTAAGCATAAAGTTTATATAGGTAACGGTAATTATTTAAAACTGATAGAAACTAGATTTATACGATTTGGCTTACTGAGACGATTATAATGGCTTAAAGCCTTAAGTTTTGCGCACTATATGTCGATAGAATAGTAGACGAGGGAGGGTCTAAGTACAAGCGATTCTTGACTTCTGCCTTATTTTTAGTGAGAATGGGCCTGCCCGATTTAACGAAGGAAGGTGAGCTGTGGCCATTCAAATGACTCAAAATGCCATTACACATTGTATCGCTGTCAGAAAGAAGCAGGGGTTTGCGGAAAGCCATTGCTTGCGCTTAGCCGTCCGTACAGGGGGATGTGCAGGGATGGAGTACGATGTATCTTTTGTAGAGACAAAACAAGAAAAAGATAAGAGCTTTGAATTTATGACTGAGAGTGGCGAGACGCTCCATGTCGTGATTGACCCGAAGAGTTACCTTTTTATCAATGGGGTCGAGGTGGATTATCAAGTCACCTTTATGGATAGTAAATTCATATTTAACAACCCAAATGCAGCTTCCGCTTGTGGATGTGGGACCAGTTTTAAGGTAAGCTAGTCGCTATGGCACATCACAAAGATATTCAAACGATGGATCCTTTAGGGGATGGTATTTCTTCTGTATATTTGGTTCAGCATGTCGGAGGAGATGACTCAGTTGTACGAGCTGCTCGTGTGAGTCATGCTAGAGACCTAAGTAAGAGTGCCCCCGATCGGGATAAAGCGTTGATAAAGTTTATGCTGAAGCACAAACATGGATCTCCGTTTGAACATAATCTATTGACCTACAGAATCACTGCACCTTTGTTTGTGATTCAAGAAATGCTCCGGCATCGAATTGGTACTTCCTTTAACCAAGAAAGTCATCGGTACGTAGTGGTTCAAAACGAAGCGTATATACCTAGGGCATTTCGTGCACAAAGCCCTTCTAACAGACAAGCTTCGATTGTGGATGAGGGTATGATTTTGCAAGATCAGGCGATTGAGGCCTATAAGGCTACTGTGTCAACAGCCTATGAGACTTATGAAAAGTTACTCGAAATGGGCGTTTGTCGCGAACAAGCTCGAGGTGTTTTGCCTCATAGTACGTATTCAAGTTTGTATATGACCTTTAACTTACGCTCTTTGATTCACTTTTTAGGACTTCGACTGAATGCTGATGCGCAATGGGAAATTCAACAATATGCGAAGGCATTTTATACGTATGCCAGACCGTTGTTTCCTGTAACTTTTGATGCGCTTCATGAGCTCGAAATGCTCAAGAATATTTCTGTTGCTGGTGCTGCCAAAGAAGCTCAGGTTTAGGACACACCCTAGTGTAGTTCGCTCTCTGAAACTCCTTCTCGCCGATACCTTTGATATTGTTCGTAGTATTTGACTTGGCAGGATTGGTACACTTCGATACATTCACGTGCGCTGCTGTCCTTCTTACATCGAACAAAGATTTGTACACAGCCTTCTGATTTTGCACGATACCAATTTCTAAGGGGGCTCTGCTTGGCTTCTACAATCCCTATCAGCTCATGAGTGTTTGGTGCGTTTACAACGGGTTCGATCAAGACTGCATGGCTGAGTGGGACACAGGCGAAAAACAATACTGGGATGAGACTATATGCCTTGTAATTCATTCGACTCATGATTCTTTCCTCATTCAGGGTCAAAAACCAAATTATCCATATGCTTCTGTCCTTCCTATCGTAGAGATAGAAAATATCTTTAGTTGAGTTATGTAATAAATGTAAAATATGATATATAAATTGAATATATTGATAATGAAAGCAAAAATTAAGTATGGATTCTGGTTTTTGTTTTAGATTGGGGCTGAAGTTGTGAGGACTTCTACTATGTTTGATTGCCGTTATACGATATTCTGGCTCACAGAGTCCCTTTTATGTGAAACATAACTTGGGGTTTGATTTACTCAACGTCAATAAAATGTAGAGATGGGTTCTCAAGTGTGAACCTTTTCATAAAAACACAAAATAAAGGAGCGTGGTGTGAAATATCCTGTGACCGGCAAAATACCCAGTGGATTGTTTTTATTAACGTTTCAAGATGAGCAGGCACAAGCAACTGGGATGCTTGCAAGTTGGGTCCAACAGGTATCATTTGATCCTGTCATGGTTTCGGTCGCTATTGAACAAGGGCGTCCTTTGTTAGAACACTTAGAACCAGGCAAGGTCTTTGCACTTCATCTCATCCCAGAAGGTGACAAGGCAACGCTGCGTACCTACGCCAAAGATTTTGATGAATCTATGCAAAAAGCTAACCCCGTCATGCATGAATCTTATCCCGTGCCTATCATCCCAAAATTCAATGTGCTGGTATGCACAGTGATGAAACATGTGGATGTGGGTTCTCATAATCTATTATGTGCCACGATTGACCATGAAATTCAAGATCACGTATACAAGCCCTTTGTTCACTTACGTCGCTCAGCGTTGACCTATTAGTTGGCTTTGTAAACGGTGAAGAAAAGGGTGCACCAGCCCAACAGAAAAGCGACCCCACCGATGGGGGTGATGGCTCCCAACCATCTGATGCCTGTAATACTTAAAGCATATAAACTGCCTGAAAACAGCAGAGTTCCCATAAGGAAGAGATAGCCGGGGAGATTGCCAATTGGCCATTTGTTCATAACCCAAGCAACGACAAACAATGCAAGTGCGTGGTACATATGGTACTTGACGGCCGTTTGGAATACAGGGGCTAGGTGAGGGGCGGATTCGAAGTGGCTTTTGAGAGCGTGAGCTCCAAATGCGCCAAAAGCGACCGCAAGAGCACTGAGTAAAGCTCCACTGAGAACAAAAAATCGATCCATTGCATTTTTACTATACATTTTGATCCAAAAAAATATAGTGTAAACTTCAGGTAATAAAGGAGAAGACCATGAAACGAATCATATTCATGCTTACATGCGTTAGTGTCGTCAGTTTATCTGGGTGTGGGATTCAGTCTCTGCCGAAATCCAAAAATGCTGTAGAAGCAGCGTGGGCAGAAGTGCAGAATCAATTCAAAAGACGAGCCGATTTGATCCCCAATCTAGTAAGTACAGTCAAGGGCTATGCCGCGCACGAAAAAGAAACCCTTCAAGCTGTCATAGAAGCTCGGGCCAAAGCTACCCAAACACGTGTGAATGTTGATCAACTCACGCCTCAAACGATGCAGAAATTCCAGCGTGCTCAAGGTGCGTTGGGCTCAGCCTTATCTCGATTGATGGTTGTCATTGAGCGATACCCAGATTTGAAAGCCAATCAGAACTTTAGAGACCTTCAAGTACAGCTTGAAGGTACAGAAAACAGAATCAGTATTGCACGCAGACGATACATTGAATCCATCAAAACGTTTAATGATGGGGTAACCGTACCGCCCATGTCTTGGACCAACAGCTTAATTTATGGGTACAAGAAAAAACCTCAATTTGAACCTGAAAACGCTGACAAAATCAAAGAAGCACCGAAGGTAACATTCTAATAGATGCGTCCCATAACCCTATATATTCTGCTTGGAGCACTGTTTCTTTGTGCATTGGGTAAATCCCTATTTGCGTTCACAGTACCTTCACTCACAGGTCCGGTTGTAGACCATGCGAACATATTTTCATCGAAGGATGAGCAAACTATTTCGCATGTACTGCGAACCTATTATCGTGAACACGGGATTCAGATGCAGGTTCTCGTAGTGCCAACCTTAGACGGTGAGCCTATAGAAGATGTATCCCTCCAAGTTGCTGAGACTTGGAAGATTGGAAAAGCAGACAAGGGCGTCCTACTCTTAGTTGCTGTACAGGATCGTAAGTTGCGCATTGAGGTGGGTGCAGCGTTGGAAGGTGATTTGCCGGATGTACTCGCAGGTCGGATCATTGACCGAGCCATCGTGCCTCACTTTAAAAAGAAACAATACGGATTAGGTATTTATACAGGTCTCGCAACTATTGCAGATGTGCTTGGGAAACCTCTGCCGGAAGGTGTACCCATCAAATCGGGTCGACGGCGAAGAGGCACTGGAAGTGTGTTTGGAAATTTGATTTTTTTCTTATTCTTGATGTTTTTTATGGGCGGCGGTCGTATGTTTGGACGTGGCGGTCGTAGAGGACGCGGCGGCGCCTGGACTTGGTTACTTCTAGGGAGCATGCTAGGTAGCGGCCGTAGTTTTGGCGGTGGTTTTGGCGGCGGCGGCGGTTGGTCAGGCGGCGGCGGCGGATTTTCTGGCGGTGGTGCCTCGGGTAGTTGGTAGCGATATGGTTGTGATTACAGATAGTGAAAAAAAAGCAATTAAAGATGCAATCTCAGAAGTTGAATTACATACTACTGGTGAGATTGTACCTATAGTAGCGACTCGGAGTGATGTGTATGCGGGTGCAACATGGCGGATAGCTATCGCATTTACACTTGCTGTTTCGGGGGTGCTCGCGCTTTTTGTGGAGTCAATAAGCCCTTTTTGGCTTGTGGTGTTACAAGTTCCTTTTTTGTGGTTAGGTTGGATTGTTGGATCGATCCCGGCTATTGAACGTTTCGCAATTCATCCCAAGGAAATGTCTGAAGAAGTACATCAGCGTGCGATTCAGGCATTTTTTAATTTTAAGTTACATACCACTCAAGACCGGACGGGTATTTTGATATTTGTTTCTTGTATGGAGCACCGTGTTGAAATTTTGGCAGACGCTGGTGTGTACAAAAAGCTGCCACCGGACGTGTGGCAAGAGACGGTCGACGAGCTGGTCAAGGCTATCAAGAAACGCCAATTAGCTGATGGGTTGGTGACGGCCATTCAATCAAGTGGAAAAATTTTAAAAACTCATTTCCCAAGCCAGGAAGAGAAAACGAACGAATTATGCAACGACCTTGTCCTAGTGGACATGTAATTTCCTTCAATTTCGCTTATAATAGGTAGAAGTAGTACTTATGAGACGGTGGGGGCCGTCTTAGATTCGGGGGTGCTTTTTTCTTTGGACGCGTCACTTTTCTCAGCGTTACCTTTTTTCGATTCTTTTTTCTCCGGTGTCTTACTGTATAGCGTATTGAACCACCCTGATCCTTTGAGTGCAAAGGAACTTTGACTAATGAGCTTAGATAGGGGGCCTTTAGAGCAATGAGCGCAAGCGTCGGGATGAGGGTCATTGAGCTTCATCAACAGCTCCATGACTTTGCCACAGGATTCACATTTAAATTCATAAATCGGCATACGAACACTCTCTTCCCTGTGAATTGTAACCAAAATTGTTTAAAAAGCAAGGAATTTCTTGGATTTAGAAGGGTGGGGTCTAAAGTCTGTGCGCCATAGGACGATACCATTAATGAAAGGGGAGAACGTCGTTGGATAAACAGCGGAGAAAACAGCAATGGATTGCATGGGCCTTATTCTCAGTAGGGGTCCACCTTCTCCTGATATGGTTGGGATTACCACAACTCTATTTTCAAAAGCAGTTAACCAAAGCAAAACCCGTTCAGCAATTTGAAGTCCAGTTGGCACCTCCGCAGAAAAAGAAAGAGCCCAAAAAGTTCATCCCGTACGAACGAAAGACAAAAGAGAAAGCTGAAAAGCCAAAATATCTAGCAAAGCATGATTTCAAAGCCAAAAAGGAAACCGTAAATAAGAATTTAAAATCCGGTGGTAAAGTTGCTAAAAACGAACCCAAGCCTATTCCAAAACCAACGAAAGCGCCGACGATTCAACGAGGTCATTCCAAGAATTTAGCCATGCTGTTTCCAGATAAACTGTTTGATCAAATGGATCGAGAATATCAAGAACAGGATCAAACTTATGCCCAAGGGGATCCTGGATTAGGTGGTGCAGTTGTTGATTACGTAGACAAGATTGACCTGGGTGATGAGACGCTATTGAACAGTGCATCCTTTAAATATTACGGATATTTTTCACAAATGAGAAAACGTGTGCGTCAGAACTGGGTATCAAATATAAATTCAGCAGCGTACCGTACGTATTTATTGGGACAGCCTTTGGAAAGTGATGATCGACATGAAACTAAAATTCTCTTGGTTTTAAGTAGAACGGGAATCATCAAAGAGGTGAAAGTGATTAAGTCTTCTGGTAACCGCCAGTTGGATGAAGCCTCAATAAACGCATTTATCGAAAGTCATTCGTTTCCGAATCCGCCTAAGGATTTATTCAAAAGCAAAGAGAAGATCGCCATCACGTGGTCCTTCTTAGTCAAGGTCAGCTAAACCCAATTATCATTACTTCTTTCCCTTCTTTCAAAAAAACCGAATAATAAACTTACGCGCACCAGAAGCAGAGAACAAATAAGACTCGATGGGCTAACACATCCAGCTGCTGGTCTGCTAGTGGTCGTTTGAGGCGGTTGTTTTTAAGGGCATGTTTTTTCTGACTTTGAATAGAATATAGCCACCTACACATGCACCCAGAAACCAAGCGGGTGCATCAGTCATCCATCGAATTTTGCCGCCTATGAATGCCAAAGTGAACAACGTGGTCAGCGATAGAAGTGCCACAATGAGGGGGCGATAAGTACGTAATCGTTTGAGATGCCCTATGGGTAGCGTACGTGTGCTTAGGAACAGGCTGACGCCCATAATTGTAAACCCGCAGCACACCTTACAGACAGTACGGCCAAAGATGGCAAATACAGCAGGAAGTCCTTTAAAACCCGGAATAATCGAAACGCCAAAATGAGGACACACGACCATCAAGAGTGTAACGAATACAACGTGAGATAGGAGAAGTTGAAGGAGTGAAGCAGGCAGAGAAGGGTTAATATCCTTTAATATGGTTTGACGAATGCGCTTAGAAATATGAGACGGTGGCGTCATGGGAGGCGCATTGAGGAAAGCCTCATATTCTTGCTCGAACTGTTTTTTAGACTGTACGTCTGTTTCACTCATGATGCCTCCATTTTTTTAAGGACGACTTTTAGTTTTTGTATCCCTCTGCTGATGAGTTTTCGTGCATTCTCGGATGTAGTTCCAAGCTCACGAGCTATTTCATCAAAACTCCAATCGGAGACGTATCGCAAGGATACTGCCTGCTTATATCGATCGGGTAGCTCATTAAGAAATTCAGGGGATTCATTCGACATTGGAGGCTCTGAGGTGTCAATTGGGCCTTCCATCGTATCAAGCTGGGAATAACTGTGTGTAGCTTGTTTACGCAGATGATCAATCATCGAATTTCGACAAATAGTGAATAACCAGGCAGCAAAAGGGTACTTTGCATTGTATCGGTGCTTGAAGCGGTGTAGCTTCAAAAAAGTAGACTGGAGTATGTCGTCACACATGGCTTGATCCCGAACACGGGCTCTCAAATACCCGTATACTTTACTTTCATACCGTTTGAATAATTGCTCGAATGAATCACTATCAGCTGAGGCTTGATAGTGAAGCATCAGCGCTTCGTCAGATAACCCTTCCATGGTGTTACGTTCCTTGTTGCTGATGTGTGACAAACTTTTTTAAAAAGACTGACTATCTTTCATTTTAACATGTTAGCGGGAATGAACTTAAACACGGCGCAGTGTAAACATGGCATGGTTTGTTTAACTGATTGATATTATTTCGTTATATAAGAAAATTTGTAAAAGATTGATACGCTTGACTTTTGAAGTGATTATCGATACCTTTAGTCTCCTGATAAATGAGGTTATCTGATGGTTTTATTTAGGAACGTGTTTTTCGCTGTTTTTGTATTTCTGGGAGCTTATTCGGGCTCATTTGGATGTGATTTTGAAACTTTATTGATTGAACGCTCTGGTTATAGTCCCTATGAAATAAGTCTTATCAAAAAGCTAAATCAATTAGCATACGAAGAAATCAAATTTATGCCTGATGATATTCCTTTTATTTCTCATAATATTATTTTTTATAACAAACTACTGGCCCTTAAACAGGGACTCAAAGAGAGGTCGCCTGAGCATTCGCTCATTGATCAAGTTAATTATGCATTATTTAATCAAAGCTCGGTAATTCAATTGTACGACAAAGATGTTGTCACGTGGGACAGCCAGACGGTTCCCAAAGAATCATCTGAAGGTCGATTAAAGCATTTCGACCAGCTTGGGTTGCAATATGTGAGCAACTACTTTAAAGAACCATCAAAACAATTGCAGATTTTGGATGTGGGTGCATCTTTTGGGTTTTCTTCGTTAGAAACATATAGATTTTTTCAACAGCACTACCCAAACACTCAGTTGCATGTTGTCGACCGAAATATTGATAACTATATTTTATTTGATCTCAAAACCAAAAAAAGAATTTTTTATAATGCTGAGTTTCAACCTGTTGCATTATTTCGAATGAATAAGAAACTGCCAATCCTTACGGAAGTATTTATTAATTTAAATTTTAGAAAATCGTTTAACGATAAACCATTTTTAAAAAAATATAAAAAATTAGGTTCAAAAAAACATAATCTGTATAACGGTCTGTTACTCCAAGCACAAAGAAATAATCAAAATCATTACACGCATGAAAATTCAATCATTGTTGAGCGTATTAGAACGATACACCCAGAGTTAGTTTCGTTAGAAACTCAAGGACATGTAAAAATTTATCATCAAGATGCAAAGCTGCCTTTTGATTCAATTCCAAATAGTGACGTTATTTACCTTGCTAATTTGCTGTATTATTTTAGTGACGATGTGCAATCAAATATTTTAAATAACCTCATATCTAAATTGAACCCAAACGGAATTTTGATTTTTAATTGTTCACGATTTTCAGAAGGGTCATATTTTACGTTGGTGATTCAAAAACGAAACGACGGAAAGATTAACTTTTCTTATGTTCCAACAGAACGTTACAAAGAATTTGAGAACAACCCTATCGAACAAATGGTAAATGCAGAGTCTTACAATATTGAATACAATCGAATTCAACAACTGATTCAAACGCTTCAACCAGTACACGTAAGTTTTAATCCGAAACCAGGACTGGTTATAGAAATGACTGGGGAATAGGATTTGGCCGCTCGAAGGGTTCTGTATCCTTTTAGAAGCTCTTTTTATATTTTTAAACTTTTGTAACATACTAAATACATTAAATAATTTTACTTTGTCACAATTTGGGTATTTGGCGCGTATTTATCAGTGAAAGCCAAAATCAAAAGGAGGGCAAAATGAAATTAAGAACTAGCATCAGAATCGGATTAGGTATTTTAGGTTTTGCGATGATACCCCAAGCGTTTGCAGCTGAGTCTTTACGAATCACAGTGCCCTCTGAAGGAAAAGTGTTTGAGGAAGGGGATCAAGTGGTTGCGTATCAAACCTATAATAGAGAAATTGCCGCCTACAGCGAGCATGGGGGGACGGTTATTCCCACACGTCACGATTTGGGGGTCGGTGAAGTTGAAGATGTCATGAATGGCAACTATGTGCTTGTGAGTTTACCTAAGCATGCACAGTTGAAACCCAGCAAAAAAGTTCATTTAGAGCGAGTCAGGTGAAGCTACAATTTTAAGTTTAGCGCTGGCTGAAAATAAAATAGCAGAGGGTCTGCCTCCACGGGCTCTCTGCTTTTTTTTGTCTTAGATCTTTCGTTTAGGTTCATCAAAACTGGGTAATGAAATACCAATGACCATTTGAATGATAGCGTAGTTTTGAGTCCGCTCCTTGTTATAGCTGTTGTCTGTATACAGCACATCACGTAATTCAAAGCTAATATGGAATAAATTCGAAAGAAAAATTTGTATGCCTGCACCTATACTGAGCCCTGCAGAGCTTTCTGGCTTTCTTTCGTTGCCGTTTGATAGTGTGGCTTCTTTGAAGCTTAAGAAGCTTGCTCCTATAAACAAATACATTAAAAAATGGAACTCAGAAAGCGACCAGAGATGCTGCTTGCCATATACGGGTATCCAAACCAAATGAGCTGATACTTCAGAATCTATCAAATCTATGAAGAAGTCAGCCTGTCTCGCAGGTTCTACCTTCGCTTTAGTGTCATCAAAAAGAGTCTTTTCTTTGGAAGAATGTTTATATCCCCGTAGATCTAGCCCGAGCCAGTGCAAAAAGTTGTACTGCAGCCCAAAACCCACCATAAAGTCAGAGAGTAGGCTGTTGAAAGGGTTCAATCCGCCTATCAGGTTCACATTAAAGCGTCCAACGGGGTCAAAACGCTTTTTTTGGACCACCCCAATGTCATTTTCATACTCATAGGGGTCCACTTCATATGAGGAAGCATGGGCATAAACTGACGTGAGTATAAGAAATAAACCTAAAAAGAGCCTTTTTAGACAAAAACACGAATAAACATTTGAATTCCCCATGGTTATTAGCTTAACATGAATGACTCATAGGGCTCAATTTTGGAGGAAGCCATGCCAAACAGAGATACAAAGTTAAAACGTAAACGAAAGAAGTCTAAAGCCGGAAAGACGCGGAAACGTAAAGTTCGTAGAGAAGGTTCCACCCCTAAGCTGCCATTTTAAGTACAATATCGTGTATGGAAGCATACGCAATAGAAACAGGGCAGGTCAGACTTGATGGTGGGGCGATGTTCGGTGTCGTTCCGAAGCCCATCTGGAACCGACTCATTCCTGCAGACGAGCGAAACAGGATTGGATTATCTATGCGGTCTCTCTTGTTTCGACGTGCTCAGGACGGCGCGTGGTGTCTTATTGACTGTGGCGCTGGGAAACGCTGGGACGAAAAATTCGCTGATATTTATGGCATCAACCTGACGGGCCCGGATCTTACCTCTGGGCTTAAAGCCTATGGCGTAACCCCCGAAGATATTCAAACGGTCTTTATTACCCATCTCCACTTTGATCACGCAGGGGGACTGACCACCGTCGACAATCAAGGTAAAATCTGTCCGACATTTCCCAATGCAACCCATGTGGTGCACAAAGGTCATTGGGCGCATGCTTCAGAACCTAGCTTAAAGGACAGGGCCAGCTTCCGGTTAGATGATTTTAAACCTTTGGAATCTGCTGTAAAGTTTGAGTGGCTTACTGAAGACCAGACGACACTATGTGATGGCCAGGTGGTTGCGCATGTGGGTCAAGGGCATACGCCATTCATGGCACATTTCGATATTACCTTTCCAGACTCGAACATATTGCTGACGCATGGGGCTGATTTATTGCCTACAGCCCACCATGTAAACCTTCCGTTTTTGATGGGGTTTGATGTAGATCCGTTGAAATCCCTGGTTGAAAAAGAACAGTTGTACCACCGCATGGTACAAAATCCCAACCACTATGTGATGTTGGAGCATGACACCCAAACCGAATGTATCCAAGTTGCAAAAGGCGAAAAGGCCTGGGCAGCTAGTTCCAAGGCGTCTTTGAAGGAAATTCTGGGATGATCCCTTTTATCACCTTTGAAGGACCTGATGGGTGTGGCAAAACCACTCTCTCAAAGCAGGTGTATGAAAATCTCATTGCTCATCATGCTTGTCTATGGACACGTAACCCATCACGACGTCCGTTAGGGAATTTACTTGTTGAGCAACTTAAGCAGAATTCAATGCCACCCGAAACCGCACTATTGGTTTTTTTGGCGGATCGTCATGAGCATTACACGCATGTGATTCAGCCTGCGCTTAAAGAAAAAAATTGGGTACTTTGTGATCGGTTTATGGATTCGACTTTGGTGTATCAGTCTTACCTTTGTGGGTTGGATGTAGATGCGCTAGATAAGTGGGTGCATGCTTTCGGGTGGTTCCCCAAACCAGACCGAACATATTTAGTATCTCTAGACTATGAGACACAGCAAAAAAGGGTGTCGAATCGAGCAGATGCATCTGCAAATGATGAAGCTGGCAAAGCGTTCTTCGATGAGATTTCAAGTCGATATCAGTTTCTTTCGGATAAAGAGCCAGAGCGATTTATGATTGTCGATGGCAAGGCCCCTCTAGCAACGCTTGTTGCGCAAATTTCACAAGATATTCTTCGGTTGTGGGGGGAAGGTGAATAAGCGTCAGTTTTTAACACTTTGGGAAAGTTTTCGTCAAAAGAAACAATTCCCCAATGGTCTACTCGTCACTGGACCCCCTCATTTAATTTCAGATGCGCACAGTTTATGGATGCCGATGTTATGTCATCACCCTAAGGAAGCAGGGACGGTTGGATGTGGTACTTGCCGGGCATGTGTGCAACATCAAGTGGAACAGAGTTCAGATCACTGGTTTTTGAAAGCTGCTGAAGGGCATAACAAAGTCCCGCTTGATGATATTCGGCAGATGCAGAAAGCAGTTTTGCTAAAACAAGACGCCCCATCTGATTTACCTTTTTTTGTGGTTGTGCCCGATGTGAGTCATGTATCGCAATCGGGGTGGAATATTCTATTAAAAACACTTGAAGAGCCGCCTGATCAGGTCTCATTTTTATTATTTGGTGCGTTGTCGCATGCACTGCCGATGACCATTCGGTCTCGGTTATTAAAAGTGTATGTCTATGAGGGTGACAAAGACAGGATGCATCATTCGGGTAAACCATTTGAACTTTCTCTGATGTCATTCAGAAGTTATCTTCAGCTTCAAAAGCCAAGCCTATTAGAGGATTGGCGAAGTTATGCAGCGGCTTGTTTTCAGGCTATGTCGAAATCAGAGCGGTCGAATGAGACTGTAAAATTGGCAGGGGCTTTTTTGGAATTTTCTGATGTACTCAGTCGCAAGCAGTTGGATGGCAGTATTAATATCAAGTATGCCTTCACAAATATAATTTCTCGCTACGAATCACTTTAATACTCACACTCAGTCATTACAAACCGCCACCCAGTCATTCACGACACACGAAGCGTGAGTGGGAATCCACCCTATAATTGATGAGAGGTGTTGTGTATGATGGGTGAAATGAGTACTTACGAATTAACGGATAGCCATTGTCATTTAGAAAGCCTAGAGAATCCTGTTGAGGCCTGTGAACGTGCTCGATCCGCAGGGATTTCGCGTATCATTGCGATTGCAAACGATGAACCGACTTATCGACGCTCTAGAGAATTGAAGAGTGATGCAGTTGAACTCTATACAACATTGGGAACCCATCCTCATGAAGCTCTAACGTATGATGAAGAACATTGGATAAAATTGTTTGAACATGAACAGTCAAATATATGTGCAGTGGGGGAGTGTGGGTTGGATTATTTTTATGATCATGCACCCAAGGATTGCCAGCAAAAAGTATTCGAACACCAACTTGAAGTCGCTTTAAAAATTCAAAAGCCCGTTGTGGTACATGTGCGAGATTCCTTTGATGATACGTTGGCAATTATTCGACCTTACGCTGAAAAAGGCGTCCAAGGTGTCGTGCATTGCTTTACTGGATCTGTAAACGAGATTAAACTTATTTTGGATTTGGGTTGGTATGTTGGATTCACTGGGATTATTACCTTTGGCGCCAGTGCAGAACCTATTCGCGAAGCTGTTCAGGTGTGTCCATTAGATAGATTGTTGATCGAAACGGACTCTCCATATTTGGCACCAAAACCGTACCGGGGTAAACCGAACGAACCTGCTTTTGTGGTTGAGGTAGCCAAGAAAGTGTCCGTGCTTAAGCGTGTGGCTTTAGAAGAAATATGCGCAGCAACTCATCAAAATACCGAAAAATTATTTAATCTAGACTAACTCAAGAAATGATCGGATTAGACCGATAGGGTCGTTTATAGGGAGTTTGTGATTTGGTTCGTTATCTCGGGTTATTTATTTTTGTAGGCTTGTTTATGGGGTGTAGTGGCTCCAATACACCAAATCCATTGGTTGGATCCGAACAAAAAAAGCAAATCACTCAAAATCAGAAAGAGGCCAAATCAGTATTAGACGCTCATCTTAAAGTTAATTTTGAATTTCAAGATCCACTCAATGTTTTTGAAGCTCTTGACTATAAGATAGTCCAGGATGATAAAGGAAATTTGTTCCTAAAAATATCGCCCAAATTAATTAAGAATATTCCATTAGAATCTTATTTAGAAATTTCGTACAACTACATTACCAAAAAGTTAAACAAAGAACTGGATATAGACTTCTTTGCTTCTCGAAGCCCTTTTGCAAAAAAAATAGAATTATTAGAAGCTGTCTATAGTCTAAGAATGCGGTATAAGAACGACACAACTCTGATGGCTAAAAAACTGAATGACTTCTACTATGATCAATTTCTTGACGACAAATTGAGATCTACAATAAGCAAAGATGAGCCACCACACCCGTTTTGGAATAAATTAACTCGAATTGTAGATGGACAAGTTTTAAGTACACTCAGATCAGGGTCGGCTGATATAAAAGAAGATTTGGGGTTTTTGTATGGATCTGGAGTATTGATAGTCTCTTTATTACTTCTGGCACATGAAGATAAAAATGAAGAGGCTAAAAAGGAATTAATTGCCCATTTTAAAAAATATGCAGACCTTTCTACCCCTCCTCTTAAGCAAGATTCCTTAAGAGGAATGATTTTTGCTCAAGCTGCATTTCTGCTGTCTCAGAAAATGGGCGTTGCTGATAAACACAGGGATTCTGTTTTGAGTATGTTGAGCAGCTATGTTGTTGGCAAAAAAGTTAAATCTGATTCGGGAAACAAACACTATTTTAGGCTTTATCAAACACTATTTCGAATGTTGAATAAAAAAACGTTTGAACCTAAAGATGAAGAAGAGTTAAACAAAATCAAATCTGAAATGCTATCTTTTAATGATGCAGTCCCTACTCACCTTGTTCTCATATTAGGTGCACCTGTATTAGATGTAACCTACAAGTTAAATCTTGACCACGACAATTATGAATTAGAACCCAAAGAAGGACGACTGGTTTGGTTTTCTCCTGAACGAAGCATGGTAGGTATTCCCTTGAAACTTGTTCCTAAAGGTGAAGATAAAAGTAAGCCTATAGAAGAGTCCGAAAAAGGGTTTCATAAAAGGCATAGACTTCCAGAAGAACGAAATTGAATTAAAGGTGGATTCCTGCCTTCGCAGGAATGACAGGGTAACGCGTTGCAACGTACCAAAATGCTGGCGAACTGTTTCAGATAAAAAGTTAATAGAACCAGTTTCAATATATAACTTCGTGATGAGATCACGCGAAGTCTGTTGCCTCAAGGCCGTCCGTCTTCGCTAAAGCTACGACAGGGACAGGCAAGGGGGGGGGGGAGATTGCCACTTTGGCTCGGCTTGCCCACCGTAGTACGCGTACTACGGTGGGAGGTGGCCTATGGGCCATCGAGAATGTTTTTCGCCGAGAACGATGAGGCGACTGATTGCAGCTGAATCGAATAGAAGTTATTATTGAGTCTGGTTCTAGCGGCAGGACATCAGGATAAAATCTGAGATAAATTTGCGAAGCATGAAATCACTGTTGATTCGCTGATCTTTCACTTGCCAGTAAGGTTCATCAAATAACCCAAGCACTAATTCGAGCCGTTCGCCTGAGACATAAGGCTGACTCTCAGTTGCCTTTGAAGCCTCGATATAGCTTGAAAAGTAAACATCTATGAGGCCAGTTTTTGGCGTCATGACTACCAGTTTCAGAGTATTTCTAAAGAGCATGAAATCAAATTCGCTGCCGGCAATTTTAAACATCTTGATGCCGTTAGTATCTGGCCCCTTATGCTGATTAAAAATTTCGATCAACCGAACACATTTGGCTCTCAGAGTCATGATGAAGTATTCAGTCTGCTTTTGTTTTTCGTTTTCTATGAACGTAGCTTCATCCTTGATGTGGATCGTGTCATCAAGCAACATCGCTTTTTCATTGTGTGCCAGTTCAACTACCCATTGCTCATGGGTGTGAATGATCGGTGAACGTTTGCCACCCGTAGATGGCGTCCTGTTGAGGCGTGTTTTTTCTGTTTCCATACTTATCTTAAGATTCTATCACGAGAAATAGTTTATATCAGTATAGTTACTTTGTTTTCGCCCCGAAGAACCGTAAGTAAATTTTAAGGTAAAAACCCACCCGGAAAGGTGGGCGCCGCTGTATCACCTTTAGGCTTCAGTCCAAATAGTCAAACTGCATGCTCACCAGCAATAAGAAGTGGCTCCCTTTTGAAAAAGTATAGGTTTTTCCTTTTTCAATCTACCTCGAATCCCTCAGGGCAAGATTGATTCTACATTACTTTTTAGCGCTTGAGGTGATGAATATTTAATGTTGTCATAAATATCGCTCTGGGTATGGATTTTGTATGAATTTCAAGTATACTGACGATCGGATTGTATATAGATATAGATAAGATAGAAAAGAATCAGAAAAAGATCATAGAAAAATCCTGTAACCTATTGAAATATACAATAAGGTTGCACTTGGAATCTTTATTCTTTTAAAATCAAAAGTTTGCTGGCTTAAAGCAAAAGTTCAATTTATACTTAATAGTAAGGGTAAGACTGATAGTGGTAGAAAAGCAGCAAAAAAAACTTAGAGTTCTGGTAGCAGATGACTCTCCCACCATTCACAAAGCAGTTCAATTGACGCTTTCCAGTGAAGGGTACGAGGTATTCTTTGCGCACGATGGTAAGGAAGCGCTCGAGAAAGTCAAACGAGATCCGGTTGATGTGGTATTAGCTGATATCAATATGCCAGAGATGACTGGGTATGATCTAGCCTATGCCATTAAAGTACGTCATGAAATTCCAGGTGTGTCCGTTGTTCTAATGTGTGGGACTTTTGATCGATTCGATCAAGATAAATACATTTGGTGCAAAGCGGATCACCGTATTTGGAAACCTTTTGAAACCTCAGTTTTTCTAGAAGTGATTGATCAATATGGTCAGTCTAAGCCAAATAAATTCGAATCCCTGAAGAAGGGGGGAGCCTCAGAGATGCAGGCCCCCAAACTGGCAAATTTGCCTACTGCATCCCCAACAATTTCGACTTCCCCCTTTCGACCGACTACACAGACAAACGGCTCAGCTAAAATACCACCTCCGCCGGTTCGTCGAGCACCTCCCAGACCCGTGGCTCCAAAAATTGAGCCTGAATCTAAAATTGAGACTCAAAATGTGGGTTATCAGGTTCAAGAAGTGGTCCAAAAGTGGCTAAAAACCGAAGATGCCAAACAGCTGGTCCGTAATCTGGTTCGCCAAGAAATCGATCATGTACTTCAATACCTCGAACAAGAGCTTATGGATCGCATCAAACAAGATGTCTGGGAAGCCTCTCCCATGAATTCAGACGATGTTAACGTCTATCATCCCTCACCGTAAATTCACAGGCCTGCAGTTATGAATGCGTGTGTATCAGTTCGTGTGTTCAGTACGCCACTTTCGTTAAAAGCACAAAAAATAGAGGCCAGGCGGGCACTTAAATCTGCTTTTGGATCTCAGCCCTCAGGCGAATTACGGTATTCACCCTTAGGACAACCTCAACTATTTCCAGCGAGTAATGGATATGTGAGTCTTTCTCATAAATCTGAGGTTGTTGCAGGGGCGGTTGCGCCGTATCGAATCGGTATTGATTTGGAAATTCAGCAGGTAAGACGGCACTTGCCCTTACTTAATGTAGTTGCTACACCTGCTGAGTGGACATTTCTAGGCGAATCTCCCAACTGGGATACTTTTTTTAAATTTTGGACGGCGAAAGAAGCCATTGTAAAAGCGGTAGGGGTCGGACTTCGCATGAGGGTAGGGCTCAAAGAAACGGTTTTAACAGATTACACCAAAGACTACTGGGTATTTGAACGCCAAAATAGCCTATGGCATGTGTTTTTTTTAACCATCAAGGATCATGTACTTGCAGTTGCACGGCCTGAAGGGTTAAATATGGTTGCACCCAAAGTTGCAATTTTGAGGGATGAGAGACATGTTTCGCACTGTAGTTGACCAAGATCCACCCATTTATTTAATGGAACTGAATACTGTTGACTCTACAAACAGTGAAGCCAAGCGTCATATTTCTTCTATGAAAGATCAAAAAGGGTTGTGGATTGTTGAAGCTCGTTCCCAGACTGAAGGCTACGGTAGAAAAGGTCATCGTTGGGAGAGTACAAGCGATCAAAACTACTATGGCACTTTTTGTTTTGCCTACCCTAAGGGTCTACCACCAGGTGTTTTTACATTATGGTTGGGTTATGAGCTCCAAAAAGCTTTGGCAAGACATTGTGATGGGGTGTTTTTTGTCAAATGGCCGAATGATCTTTGTGTGTTAGACCGTGGGCAAGTATTCAAAGTGGGGGGCATACTTACCGAAGTTGTCTCGGGCGTAGCCTTGTGTGGGGTAGGGGTGAATTTAGGAGACTCACCTGGAATTGAGCAAGACGAAGCATTAGGCGTCTTAGCTTCTGGGACTTTGAGGTTGTCCTATGATTTGGGTGTTCAAGAAATTCGTCGCACTTTTATGGAGCATATTGCATTTGAATCTGCAGATTTAGAAACGTTAAAACCCTTTATGGCTTGCATTGCTGACCAGATGAGGAAAGTAGCTCATGATGTCCATTGGGTCTATCATGAGAAAAATAAAAACCCAACAACTGTCTCAATCGTGGGGATTGACGCAGATACAGGCGCTTTGGTTATTCGTGGTGAAGACGTGTTAGATCATAAAAAAGTGGTACACGGGAGTTTGTATGCACTTACAAAAACAAGTACCTGATATTGTACTGGTCTCACCAGTGATCGCACAAAACACCGGCACGATTGCCCGTACCTGTGCAGGGTTAGGCAACCGGCTTCATATCGTTCGGCCCTGCGGGTTTACCTTTGAATCACGATATTTGAGACGTGCGGGTCTAGATTATTGGCCTTCAGTTAAACTCTGTATTCATGAGTCGTGGGAGATGTTTCTAGAGTTTCAATCGGGCCCGTGCATTTTTTTAAGTACCCGAGGGAAACGAGTCCTAACAGATTTATCACCTGAAGAGATCCAAGCGACTCAGTATTTTGTCTTTGGATCCGAGTCGTCTGGATTTCCTCCGTCTTTTTATGAAACCTATGCGTCTGAGTTGGTACAACTCCCAGTGGACTTGTCTGCCATACGCAGTTTTAACCTAGCCGTATCTGTTGGTATGGCCCTCGGCATCGCAGTTGCTAAATAATTATTGATGTCATTGCAAGAAGGGTTGTAAACCCGACGAAGCAATCTATGGATTCCGGCTCATACATGCACGGATAGCCTCAATCTTGTCATTCCTGCGAAGGCAGGGATCCATCTGCGGCCGAAAAAAAGGATGACAAAAAACGCTATTTTCTGCTTTTTGTACGGTGGGCCTTGCGTTTTGATTTTAACTCCTCTTTTTGTGTCGAAGGTATTTTTTCAACAGCGGCTGAAAATGCGTGCGATGAAATACTCAATACATGTTTTTTGAGAAACGTCCAAGTCGCATCAGGATATGCATTGCTGAGTTCTCGCAGGGTCCATCCGATGCCTTTTTGTACATAGTAGTGATCATCTGCAAGTAACGATTCGACTAATGGGAAAAGTT
Source organism: Deltaproteobacteria bacterium (assembly GCA_029262815.1). Lineage (GTDB taxonomy): Bacteria > Bdellovibrionota > JAJCYS01 > JAJCYS01 > JAJCYS01 > JAJCYS01. Next base: position 82,297 of record JAJCYS010000018.1, read on the forward strand.
TAGTTTTAGGGAGCACTTTTTTTCTCAACGCGCTGTAGCACAACAAGCTCACTACGGATTGTCTTCGTAGCCAAGGGTTTTTGGAGCGATTCCAAGTTTGTAGGGTAGGGTAAATGCGCGTAGGTTCAAATTCTAAAAGTGCGGCATAACATTTTGAAAGCACATCTGAATGGGCCCAATTTTCTAAATCTTTGGCCCAGCTTTTGGTGGTTGGCCAAAAGGCCAGCGCAGTTTTTTTATCTTTGATCAATGCCTCGTAATAAAACAACGGCAACGCTTTGACCTCAAAAAAAGGGGAGTTTTTCCATACATGGTCCCAAAGCAGTAGCGTGGACTTAGATTTAGGATCTAAATTTTTCATCAAACCCTTGAGTAGGGTTCGCTGCTGAGGGACCGGCAATCCTATGAGGTCAAGCTCTGAATTACAGATATTTCTACGAATTGCGATATCTTTGGGCGATAGCGAAACAGGGATTTGGGTGACAGCTTGTGTGACTTGAGTTAAAAATGAATTCGACATTTTTGCTCCTTCTCTATACTAAAAAGACTCGTGTAAAACACGTTTCAAAAATTCACGTGTTCTTGGATGTTCAGGCGCACTGAATAGCTTATCAGGATGGCCTTGTTCAACAATCCGTCCCTCATCCATAAAAATGACATGATCTGCTACACGTTTGGCAAACGCAATCTCATGAGTTACCACCATCATAGTCATACCTTCATCCGCGATTTCTTTCATAACATGGAGTACTTCATCGACGAGTTCTGGATCAAGAGAGGATGTGGGTTCATCAAACAACATCAAGTCAGGTGCCATGGCGAGTGCTCGAGCAATAGCTACGCGTTGCTGTTGCCCACCTGATAGTTCGATAGGATAGCTATTTTCTTTGTCAGTTAACCCGACCCGTTTGAGTATTGATTTTGCTTGTGTATGTGTCAGAGCTTTGGCTTGTTTCTTAACAAACCGGGGGCCTTCCATTACATTTTCAAGTGCGGTTCGATGGGGAAAGAGATTAAACCGCTGAAAAACCATCCCCATGTGGGTTCGGTGTTCACTCAACACATGCTTGCCTTTTGAGGGATCTACACGTTGACCTTTGAAGTATATAGAACCTGCGGTGGGTACTTCTAGATAGTTGAGACAACGAAGTAGGGTAGATTTTCCAGATCCACTGGGTCCAATGATTACAATGTGCTCACCTTTTGTGATCTTCACATCGACACCTTTGAGTACTTCTAAATCGCCAAATGATTTATGTAAGTTTTCGACCTGAAGTAAAGGTTCTGTGTTCATAAGGCACCTCGTCTTTCTAAACGTTTTTCACAATACCAGGCTATTGCAGTCAGAGATAAAACAATCAACAGATATCCAACCGCGGCCCAGGCGTATACCTCCCAGGGACGTAGGTACTTAGCGGCAATCCGCTGGGTGACATAGAGCATTTCGCTTAACGCGATGACAGAGACCAGTGATGAGTCTTTGGCAATCGCAGAAAGTTCATTCACCACCGGCGGGATGAGGCGACGAAACGTTTGCGGCAGAATGATGCGCCTCATAGTTAGCCCGTAGCCCATACCCAATGCTTGAGCAGCTTCAAATTGCCCTTTGGGGATAGACTGAATCGCAGCGCGAAATATTTCGGCCAAATACGCAGCACTATTCAATGACAAAGCCAGAACCCCTGCCGGCATCGCATCGAGTCTGATACCGAGCAGCGGAGGCAATGCGAAATAAATAAAAAGAATCTGCAACAAGAGTGGGGTGCCCCGAAAGGCAGTGACGTACATCCCACCAGCCCAACGCAACGCTTTATTCTGCGAGATACGTGCAAGTGAGACACAAAGTCCAAGTGCTACGCCAAAACAGCCACTCAAAAAAGTTAATTGTAATGTTAGTAGAAACCCGACCCAAATACGGGGTATCACAATTTGGGTAGAGAACGCCCAAAAACTATAATCTTCCATAGAGATCTCCTAAGTTGTTTGAATGTATGTAAACAGAAACTAGAGTTTGCCTAGCTCTGTTCCAAACCACTTATGAGAGATCCGTTTAAATGTACCGTCGGATTTAAGTTTTGAAACTGCAGATTCAATCGCTTTTTTTAATGCCTTGGCGTTTTTCCGGATGGCAATTCCAACTGGTTCTGGCGCAATTGCATGTCCGGTGACTTTGAATGTTTTGGGATCCTTATTAGCGTGATACAACCCAACGGGTTCATCAATCACAATCACATCTGCTTGACCCACACGTACGGCTTGAAAGACGTCCGTGGCTTTTTGGAAAGCTTTAATCTTCTTTATCTTCACGCCTTTTTTCTGTGCGGACTGTACAGCTGAGTGAGATGTGGTATCAGCTTGCACGGCGACGATTTTGTCAGAAAGATCTGCAGTCGTTTTAACATGCTTGCCAGTCGTACGAGAGACAAACACCTGAGACATTTCTAGGTACTTAACGAAGTTAACTTGTTTTAGACGTTCTTGGGTGATGTTCATCGAAGACATGATGACATCATAACGGCCACCTGATACGAGCCCGGTCAAAATACCTTCCCAAGACATTGTTATAAACTTAGCAGACACGCCCATCTCTTGTGCTATCGCGACACCCAGCTCAACATCAAATCCCGTAGGTTTTCCATCTGGACCATCAAACTCCATTGGTGCGTAGGTAGGGTCTATGGCGATGCGTAATATCTTTTCTGCTTTGATCCGTTTGAGGGCTGATTCAGGAGATTTTTTGAACAAGGTGCATCCAGAAATTGATACACAGATACTGAGAGCCACAACCCAACTGGTTCTTCTTAGTGACATATGTTCCTCCTTGTTAACCCTAAAGCTCAATCTTTTGGAGACAGAGCCCACAAAAGAAAAATCATATGACACATGTTTTTTATAAGCAAGGGCAAAAATGAGGCTAAATCAGTGATTTCACGCTAAACAGGGGTAGGGTTGTTTAGCGAAGCCACCACCTCAACGCATCTGACGCAGAGATCTGAATCAGGTGAGGATTCAACCAGACGCCAACATCGTGGACATTTTTCAGCGGCGCTTTTGTTTGCGCTCACGGTCAACCCATCAGATTCATCGTGCGACAGTGTTACAGCAGCGACATTAAAATACCGAGCGAGTTCTTCAGCATGGGTTTCAAGCGCATGAGGAATTTTGCCGTTAATCGTAATATGTGCTTCGGTGTTAGATTGAATGGTTTTGTTATTTCGTAGGGGTTCGCATGCGGCGAGTACTTTGTTTCGGATATCAAGTATTTCGGTAAACGATTTGTTTAGAGAAGGGTTAGATGTTTTGACATGATGTTCTGGCCAAGTTACGGGGGAGAGAAAAATGCTTTTGGATTTATCAGTCAATGGCAGGTGTTCATAAACATCTTCCGCCATGAAACTGCAAATTGGAGCCAGCATATGAGACCCCCAAAATGCAATGTAGCGTAGGATGTCGAGTGCTTCTTTTCGAAATGGGCTGTATTTGGCATCGCAATAGAGGCTGTCTTTTAAAATATCAAAATAAAAGTTACTCAACGTAACCGTAAAAAAGGTGTTGAACGCACGGAACACGTGGTTGAATTCATATGCTTCGTAATGTTTTTGAATCGTATCCAACCAGGCTTGGGTCTCATGGAGCATGTATTGATGCAGTGGATGGCTGACTTTAGGGGCTTCGCTGTAATCTCCTTGAGCAGAGACGAAACCGAGCATGTAGCGAAAGGTGTTTCGTAGTTTTCGATAGACGTCTTCGACTCGCTTGATGTTTTCCATGCTGAAGGTCATATCGTCTTTGAAATTTTCACTTGAGACCCAAAGGCGAAGCACATCGGCGCCGTGCTTGGAAACAAAGGTTTCGGAAGGTTCGTAGTTTTTGCTCGATTTTGAAAACTTGTGACCTGATTCATCAAGGATCATACCGTGTGTCAGGACGGCTTTATAAGGAGCTTTGTCTTGATAGCCATAGGAGGCTAACAGGCTAGATTGATACCATCCCCGAAACTGGTCGTTGCCTTCGAGGTATAAGTCAGCTTGATCAATACCTAAACGTTCTTTTACCGTGGCGGCAAAACTGATACCGCTATCGAACCAGACATCTAGGATGTTGGTTCCTTTGGTGACTTGCGTGCTGTCACAGCTCAGGCATTTTAAATACTTTTGTGGGATGAGATCTTCGAGGGGGACTTTGTCCCAGATGTCGGCTGATGATTCACGAAATTTTTCTGCGACAGCTTTACAGACATCAGCACTGAGGGTTTCTTCATGACAATCCGAGCATACGAGTGACGGGATGGGTACCCCCCACGCACGTTGTCTCGAAATACACCAATCAGGACGATTTTTGAGCATTCCTTCAATGCGTGAAAGGCTCCAGTCGGGTATCCAGTTTGATTTTTTGGCCTCAGCGGTTGCAAATTCTTTAAGCCCACAACTGTGAAAATCGATAAACCATTGTTCGGTTGCTCGGAGCACGGCTGGTTTTTTGGTTCGCCAGCAGTGGGGGTAGCTGTGTTTTAGCTTATGAAGAGCGAATAATGCATGCTTTGATTTCAAATCCGCAATGATTTTGGGATTTGCTTCAAAGACTTCGAGTCCCACATATGCAGGGGCAAGATCTGTGAATCGGCCATCAGGGCCTACGGGACACATAACTTCAAGCCCATTTGCGATCCCTATTTTATAGTCATCTTCACCATGACCCGGTGCCGTTGAGACAACTCCTGTACCAATGTCTAAGGTGACATGATCACCAATCAGGACGGGCATGTCTTTTTGGGTGATTGGGTTTACGAATTGAGCGCCTTTGAGATCTTCGCCTGTGCCAGTCCAAAGTGGTTTATCTAGAGTGATTTCGCCTTCTTTTGATGTGGCTTCAGCTCGATCGGTAGCTATCAGGATTCGTCCTTTAGAGGTGTCGAATATGCCGTATGTAAAATTTGCATGGACTGAAAGGCCGAGTACAGCAGGGATTGACCATGGCGTGGTAGTCCAGAATAAGGCGTGGGTGTTTTCTAGGACATCTTTTAAGTGGGTGTTGCCAGAAGCGATGGGGCACATGACAGTGATAGCGGGATCTGTGACATCCTTATACTCTACTTCGCTACCAGCTAGTGAGGTCTGGCCGCCGATACTCCAATGGACAGGTTTTTTACGTCGATAGACCATCCCTTTTTCAACAAAAGCGGCAAGAACTTCGAGATCTTTGGCTTCGTAGCTGGGGTCCATGGTGAGATAAGGGCTATCGAAGTCTCCGAGGATACCTAAACGCATGAATTGCTTTTTTTGAAGTTTGACGAATTTTGAGGCGTAGGATCGGCAGCGTTTTCGAATGGTTGGGCGGTCGCTTGTAAGTAGAGAGATGTCTTCTTGTTTTTCGACTTCGTGTTCGATGGGTAGGCCGTGGCAGTCCCAACCTGGGACGAAATCAACATGGTGGCCCTGCATGTGTCTGAATTTGACACAGATATCTTTGAGAATTTTGTTTAGACAGTGACCGTGATGGATATTGCCGTTGGCGTAGGGGGGGCCGTCATGAAGGATGAATTCAGGTTTATCGATGCGAATAGATCGCATTTTGTTGTATAAGCTCTCTTTTTCCCAGTTTTTGAGCATTTCGGGCTCGCGTTGGGTGAGATTAGCTTTCATGGCGAATTGGGTTTTGGGTAGCAGGAGGGTATCTTTATAGGGGCTCTTGTTTGACATAGGGATTTAGGTTAATAAACTTTAGTACTTATGTCCAGTGGCTGAATTAGTTGATTTAGGGCTAAAGGTTACCTACTATCTAGCCGAAAAGCTACACACGAGGGAGGGGTATTGGAAAAAGAGTGGCTTAAACGCTTTGAAGAAGAATTTCTGAGATATTCAGAAATAGCAAAGGGTCATGATGGACTGGTTTGCGATGAAATAGTGACCGCTTCTTGGTTTGTAGGGCCGAAGGACTGCAGCGAAATTCTTGAAAAGCTCCAGGCATTTATTGCGTTCTTGGAATTGAAAATTAAACCCCAGTTGGACAGGGTCTGCGAAAAGATGAAAGAGTCTGTCAGCGGAGGGGTAGATGAAGTGCACCATTTGACTTCGGATGATCTGCAGGTTCAGAAGTTAGGTATTGTGTTAGAGCGACTCAAAGATATTGAGTCAGAACTTGTATGCCCCCCCTCGGATCCTTCCGCATCCGGTGAAGACAAAGACAACCAGTATTAGCGTCTGCCTGTTTTTATCATTCCCGACACATGCGATAGCACGTGAGCGGGAATTTGCCTAAAATCTATACCAAAACCATCTACCCTAAAATCCATGCAAACCCTTTTTACATGCACATTTCGTGCCAACTTTTTTCTTTTTTTAGACATTGGCATTTCAAAATATTTGCACTATGGTGGGTTCCAATCATGAGGAAAGGAATGGAACTATGCGGGAATGGAAAGTTGTTTTATGGTGTCTATCGATAGCGATATTTGTAAGTTCTGGTAAGGCTTTTGGAAGCAGTACGTATGTCATCGATCAAACATTACGGCTCACTGAAGATACTGAAATTGTTGTACCCAATTTAGTCATCAATGCTGAAATTATCACTGAAGGATATGACTTTCGCATCGATACGCGAACGTTGGTCTTTGGGAACAAAGGTCGGATACGTGCATTTGACACGTGTCCGACAGATCAGACCAAAGAGGCAGAGCAAGGTCAGCAGGGTCAGGTGTTTGGTATCGGCTCAAACGGCAAAAAAGGCTATTCGGGTGTAGATGGGTGTCCGAAACCTGAGCCTATTCGAATTTTCACAGAGACGTTAATTGGCACGCCAGTCATAGAGGGTGAGGGTCAAAACGGGAGCAAAGGTGGTCAGGGCGGTGAAGGGGGACCTGGCGGTGTGATGCCCCAAGGATTTGATGATTGCACCATCGATGCGAAGACTGTTCAAAAGAGCAAATTGGACATTTTATACAGAATGCCCTGTGGCAATGGCGGTCAAGGGGGAAACGGGGGCCAAGGTGGGCCAGGTGTGGACATAACGTTGTTTTATCTGAAGGGTGCTGCAGAAGCGGGACAAATTACCTCAACTGGGGGTTCAGGAGGCGAAGGGGGAGAGCCAGGCGAGTTGCCTCAGGATTTGCCACGAGACTATGTACGGTATTTTATTCATACCAAAAAACGTGTGGGCAATATTTTTAATGGGCATACCAAAGTTCGAAATTACCAGTTTTGGAGGACCTATGAAAAGCATTGGGGGCATAAAGGAACCCATGGGCGTTCGGGTAGCATTACGATCCAAAAACTTGAAGCCTTAGATCAGTCCCGAACTCTGGCGCTTAACAGCGTGAATAAATTTCATGAAGTTCGGTTGGCCCGTCACTTGTCAGACAAGAGTAGTGAACTTCTAGCAAAGCTGCATAAAAAAGCGCTAGAGTTTACATTAAATAACCAAGAGGTTGGCGTTTTATCACAAAATCTGTACACGCAACTCATGCCAATCTGGGCTGAGCGTAATGTGTATCCGGTTGTGATGCAAGGGTGGCAAATCATGACCCAAGAGCAGGGGGAGATGAGATCTGTTCAGCATGCACTAGAGAACTGGGGTGCTGGGGATGTATCCGAACTGTATACTTTTGTACAAGCTCGGGCAAAAAATCAGTGTGAATTGCATTATCAAAAAATCCGAGAATTAAACCTGCCCAAGCTGACACGATACTTTGAGATTCCAGCATGTATGTTGAAGCTAGATACGAAGGCTCAATGGCAAACTCCATTGCAGCTATCTTCACCTATGATAGTGCAGGTTCCAGATGGTCTCAAAGCGTTAAAAGGTGCTGATGCGCTTCTGGTGCTAGGTCAAGCGGCTAAGCCTTTGTTAGCTCAAGTGACCTTAGTTTTACCTTCTGATACTGCGTTTCAAAAAATTGAAGAATCAGTTATTTCAAAAATAGATGAATAAAAAGGGGAAAAAATGATGAAACGAATACTTATGCTAGCCATGGTCTGTATGGTCGTGATTCAGCCTGCTAAAGGGCAGGGAAACGACCCTGAGGTAGTGCTAAAAAGCATGACTGACATTCTTGCAAGACAATTTCCGGGGCATGTGGATAGCACTTATGAGTCGGCGATGTATCGGTATTATCATATGCGCCTGTTGGATATGTTGTTTCTTCAAGAGAAAATGACATCTGAGGCTCAGAAACGGTATGCGGAAATAGAAAAAATTAACCAAAAATTAAAGAAGTACAAAGATAATCATGAGCATAAACTAAATAAACAGGAATACGAAGATGTGGAGATATGGCTTGAGACAAAGCGGTTGAGATTTAAGCGACTGCTACCTGAGCTAAAGACGTTAGCCTCAGATGCCAAACGACTTTTGAAATTATGGGATATTCGATGTACTTCGGAGATGTGGCGCACATTGAATATAATTCCGTCACAAGTCATTCCTGTGCCAAATGTGGTTGAAAGGAAAAGCGTAGGGCAGGATCCCGAGTTTGGATTTCTATTCACTTGGGTTGGGGGCGATTTATTTATAATCGAAAGTAACGTTTCAAATGACAAGTTGAATGAATTTATTAAACATATTCCAGCAATCATCGGTGCCATTGTGGGGGGAGTCTTTTTCTCCCCAGAGTACGGTGTTGTGTTGGGTGCCGGATTAAGTCAATTTATTGCGAACCTAGCCGATTTTGTTGCTCAAAAATACCAAGGTCACACGAAACTTGTACGTGTTAATCAGCTTATTAAGGATTTGGTCGGCAGATCTAGAAGTACGACCATGAATGCTGATCTTTACGCACAACAAACCGTCACACGTGTATGTGAGCTCATTATGAAAGACGAATACCTTCGGTCTTTTGAAGAGACAGTGAGTCTGTTGACTGGCTCTGTGAATGTGGCTATTAACTTAAAGCAAGAAATAGCCGCATTTACGAAGGTTGTGGAAGCATTTAAAGACAAGCAGGTAAAAGAAATAAAGAAAAATTTTGGTGAATGGGCAAAAGAAACAGATCGTCAGATGGCTGAAGAAATCAAACGTCAATCGGCAATCTATGATGGGGCTATAGAATATTATGTGACCCATCTTAGAAAACCAAGCAAGCTGATTCGAAAAACAACTTCAGTTGTTGAGCGTGCAATCTATCGTTATGAAATGTGGAATCTCTTGATTGAGGGTGATATTCGTCATGGACTGCAGAAAGGGTTTGTATTCAACAAATTGGATTCTACAAATATGCATAATTTGGGACACTGGGATTTGGTTTACGGCATTTTTAAAGACGTTATTTCTGAAAAGGGGACGAAATGAAATACTTAATATTGTTGGGCTGGCTATGCATGCCTTTTGTATGTGGTGCTGAATATAGCCTAGAGAAGGGAGAGTATCATTTGGGACATACCATAGGAATGATGGAACGTGGGTTTTTCTTGGGTGCTATAAAATTTCCCACATTTAAATCAGAACCCTTGGTTAGTTCTAAGAATATTGAGAGTGAATTTCATGCCATTGAAGATTTGGGGGGCAAGCTTGATGCTATAGCGCTTAGACAAAAAAAAGAAAGAGCGGCCATTATTAAGCACGTGGAGAGGTTAGTAAAAAACAGAAAAAAAGAAATCTTAGTGAAAAAAGTACTCCTTGAGACTACAAAAGAAACGCCTGAATCCGCTCAAAAGGAAATCATATATGACCTACAGGCATTTCAAAAATGCGCGACAAAAGTGTTGTTTGAACTAAAGCATCAAATGAGAAAGAATCGTTCTCAAAAAAATAAAAAAAGTCTGATTTGGAATGAGTCGGACGAAACCCGTGCAGATGGGAGAGAATTCTCGCCAACAGGAGTGCTATGTGGTCAGTATTTGGGTCAAGCGGGCTTCTCTTTAGTCTCGAAGGTGGATGAGATTAAGATCTTAAGTGCGGTACTCCACCAAACACCTGAAAGACTTGAGCGCATTGTTCAAACTTTTGTAGTGGCCTATCACTTGGATTCGCCTGTACCTGTCAGACGCCAGTGGCAGTTTTTTTGGAAACGATTGTCTTTTCCGAGTGCTTTTGGATTTAAGGTGCTTCCGACCGTAGAGATACTCGAACAGGAATGGCTTGAGCAGTTGAAGGCTGAGTATGAAATACATCAAAAAAAGACCAAATTGAATATTGCTATGTCAGCTCAGATAGACCTGTCTAATGTTCAGAAAGTAACTGAATTGGGTCAGAGTTTTGCACAAAAAGTGATGCGATGATTTGGTTACGAGCTTGGTTTATCAGTTGGGTGTTGATTGCGTCTGCAAGTGGTTTTGCCGACGATTCTTTTATGAATTTGAAATATGAATTTGAATCTAAGCAGAAATCTGGACATGTACTTGCGTATGTCATCAAGTCGCTGTTTCGTGAAGCGAAACAACAGGGGTATGTCATTGAAGTTGAGTATCCCGATGGCTCTAAAGGTACTGAGTATCGATATGTGAAAGATGGGAAAGTTGCAGAGATAGATTCTGATCTTCGAAATTATTTTACTTTTCTCAATTCTTTGGATCATTCGACAAAAGAAACTAAAAAGGGGTTAAAAAAATTAGAGGAAGCCTACAAAAAAGCTGCAAAGGAGATAGCAGAGTTAGAACGAAACAGAATCAAGCCAAAAGAAGAGAGTATTGAAGAGAAGTTGAGAAGAGAATATCCGAAGTGGCAAAAATATGAC
>JAJCYS010000019.1 GCA_029262815.1 Deltaproteobacteria bacterium
TTTGTTCTCAACATGTTGGATGGCACGTGTAAACCGAAAGATAGTCGTTGCATTACCTGAAGAAAGTCCATGTGCAGGCCCATCAAGTGCAATCACTCGGTACCCTTCCTTTAACAGCGCTTCAGCAAAGTACACCATCTGAGTCGCTCTACCTTGCCATCCGTGTACAAGTAATACTTGTTTTTCACCCGTCCCCCAGGAGAGCACGCGAATTTCTTTTCCCTCAAACGGCATTCGCGTGTGACGTGCTTTCTTTAGAAAATCCTTCTCTTTTTGCGGCAATGGAAATCGGAGCGTTTTAAACCACAAGCGATAGGCTACAAGACCCATCAATTTTGGTAGGATTGGGCCTAGAACAGTAAATAAAATTCGATACATTTTCAGAAATAAAGGCACGGGTTGCGATGCACCCTGTGATTTCACTTCACCAGCTATCGTCATCTGAGGTTTAGAAGATTCTTTGTTCATATTTAAATCCTACCCTTACATATCATTTCCAAATAACATTAACAACTAGAGCCGGCCTCAAAAATATCTCCTATTACGAATGGCTCGGATAATCAATCACAGCGTTCTCAGGCAAAAAAGTCCTCGACGTACCATCAAGTACGCCTCCGGGCCTTTTTGCCCTGCGGCCTTGGTCCTGATTATCCGCTCACACTCTCATTACAGAGCTATTTTTGAGACCGGCTCTAACCGCGCCTTTCAAGTCCCCTCAATCCACGGTAGACTACACTACATGGTTCATTATTTTTATCTCACCCTGGCAATCATCACTGAAGTCGTTGGTACCACATGCATGAAGCTATCAAACGGCTTTGCAAACCTGTGGCCTTCTGTTGGGATGGTCGTATTTTATACCGTGTCATTTGGGCTTTTGACCCTGACTCTCAAAAAGTTAGATGTCGGCCTTGCCTATGCGGTGTGGTCAGGCTTAGGAACAGCATTAATCGCGTTTGTGGGCATCTTGTACTTCAAAGAACCCGCTACGGTCCTGAAATTAGGATCAATAGGGCTTATTGTTCTGGGCGTGATAGGACTACATCTAAGCGGCTCTCACTGAGGGTTAGAAAGGATCCAAGACTCCACCATCTGCTGACAAATTCGATCAGCAAAGTCATCAGGTAATACTGCTTTCATCGAAGGTCGACTCAACACACGGTTACTCCACTCTTGCACATGTTCATTCATACCCAAAATATCCAACCACCCTTTGGCTTTGAATATCTCTGCTCTCATAAAAATAGGGGCAGCTACAATATCTACCAGTCCAAAGTGCTCACCCGTTAAGAAACAATTGTTCGCCAGCCTGTCTCCTAGAATGTCTAGCTTCTCTCGAAAAACCGAAAGTGCTGACTCAGCGGCTTCCCTATCTTGAGCATGTTGTATTTGGTAAGCTTTTGGGTATAACTCATCAGAAACGAAAGACATCCAAGCCCTACATTGCGCTTTCAAGAAAACGTCCGTTGGCAACATAGGGGATGCCACATGGCTCTCTTCAATAAATTCGCAGATGGCTTGAGATTCAAACAACGGTCCTTCTTTAGTAATTAAAACTGGGACTTTACCTCGAGGCGAAATTTCTAACAGCCAATCTGGTTTTTCTTTGAGATTTACGTGCCGTACATTCAAAGGAATGCCTTTTTCGTGACATAAAATCTGGACCCGGTGTACATAAGGACAGGTTGGAAACGCTGCAAGTTCATACATAAGACCTCCTTAAAAAAAACTTTGAGCACCTTCTTTATATATATAGATTAGCAGTCTTTCATTTTGCTCGGGTCATGATCACCCACATTTTGAGCAAAACTCCAGATGTAACCATCTGGATCTTCAATACGACACATGCGATCACCCCAAAACATATCTTCAGGAGCTGAAATTGATGTGGCACCCGCTGCGATAGCCTTCTCATAATGATCTTTTACATCTTTGCAGTAAACATAAAGGCCCATGGGGCATTTTTGACTCGAATTATTGGGGGTTTTACTTTCAACACCAAAGGCCCCTTCAGGACAAAACATAATCCGTGTATCTAAGAACGTCATCTCAGCATGTAAAATCTTTCCGTCTTGCTCCATAGGTTTATCGCCTAATTCAAACCCAAACGCTTCTTTATAGAAAGAAATGGACCGGCTTGCATCAGCTACGGTTATGTAAGGAATCATACCTGGCCATGTATCACACTTATAAGGTCTCTCGCTCATTTTTGTGCCTCCTGAGTTTTAGAGTTAATGTGGCTTAAGTATATCTAGGGCGTGTAGAAAACCCAGCTTTTTTTGGAGCTCGGCTGGGAATTACATCATATGCGTCTCATGGAGCCGTTCTTTTGCTAGAACGGAATTGATTATGAAATTTCCTGTAACTGATGCTAAGACATCAGAACTTGCATCTCAGATGGCCCGTTATGGTATCGAAGAAAAAGACCTCGAAGAAAGTTTTATTCGTGGATCAGGTTCAGGCGGACAAAAAATTAATAAAACAGCATCATGTGTCGTGTTAAAACACGTACCTTCAGGTGTACAGGTCAAAAGCCAAGAGTCTCGATCACAAGCTCTCAATCGATTTCATGCAAGACGATTGCTAGTTAAAGAGTTTCAAAGAAAAGTTGAAGGCCGCCTGAGTCCAGAGGCTGAGAAAGCAGATAAAATCCGAAAGCAAAAAAAACGACGATCTAGACGATCCCAGAAAAAAAGAAGTTCGTCTTAATCCGGACTTGTGTTTACAATACAACATAAACAATGACGATTAATGGGGGGTACATATATGTGGACGGATCTTGGACTGCTGGTTTTACGTTTGGGTGTTGGTGGTATGCTGGCTTGTAGTCACGGATGGGGAAAGCTTATGAAGTTTTCAATAATCGCACCGCATTTCCCAGATCCACTCGGTTTAGGCTCTACACCCAGTTTGGCGTTGATGGTTTTTGCTGAGTTCTTTTGTGCAATTGCTGTAGGCCTTGGCTTCTTAACTCGCGCTGCGGCGATTCCCATCGTGTTTGGCATGTGTATAGCTGCTTTTGTAGTCCATATGGATGATCCATGGAGCAAGAAAGAATTTGCCCTACTCTATGTAATCCCTTTCCTCACGTTGATGTTCACGGGTGGCGGTAAGTATTCTTTGGACGGACTGATGGGTAAAAAGAGAGTTTTTTAAACTTCTGAGTATACATTTAGTAGAGATAAGAGGTTAAGCTGCTTTTTTTCCTTTTAGTTTTGTCGATTTTTTCTTATTAGGCTTAGGTTCTAAGATACCTGTTTTCAAGGCAAACCGTTCCTTCTCTTTTTTGCTGGGCTCTTTTAAAAAGTGCTTTGAAATCAGCTCTGAGATCAAAAGCCCTACGCCCACGTAAAATGCAACGCCCAAACAGACTATGACAACATAAAACCAAATCATTCGTTTTTTGCTCCAAGCACGGCCTATCGCCTACGAAACCCTTATCGTCATACGATCATAAAAACTAAAGTTGTTTAGTAGTATTAATAAAGAAACCTTGGCACGCTTAATGTTTTCTGATTATTCTTCTAGTACAGCCTCCAGTAAACCAAGATAGTCATCCCCTACTTCAAGTTCTTGGGGATCCTCATACATCGCAGCAAGAGTTTCTACAGCATCCATACTGACACCATTCTTCACTTCAACCTTTGACCCAAAATCAACAGGCACCCATAGGATAAATAACAAAATACCAGCCAGAGCAAAGGCCGGACCACTCCAAGGTAGTACTCGAGTGATGAACGATGGGGATTCCAGTTGTGCCTGAAGTTTGTCCCAATCCTGTTGAGGATCTCTATCTTTTGGACAAGGCTTCTGGGATTTCAAAAAAGACGTTAATTTTCGTTCTTCATTTGAATTCATGATAAACACCCCTTCTGTTTTAAAAAGGCACGAATTTTTTGCTTCGCATGATAGATTCTCGACTTCACTGTCCCAACCGGAATCTCCAGCACCTCCGATATATCTTCCAAAGTCAGTTCTTCAAAAATATGTAAAATTAAGACCAAGCGATGTTCCTCTGATAAACTTTCAAGTGCTTTTTCAACTAATAATTTTTCTTCTATATAAGACGACTTTGGATCAGGGTGCTCTTCTATAGGGTGTTCAAAAACGTCTTCTTTTCGAACTTTCTTTTTTCGTAAATGATCAATTCCTTTGTTCACACAAATTCGATACACCCACGTCTTAGGGTGAGATCGATTCTCGAAGGATGAAAATTTTCGCCAGATAGTCATAAACACCTCCTGTGTTAAGTCTTCTAGCTCTGAGTCCCCACAGATTCGATACAGCACCCCTCGAACCATGGGATGGTAGCGAATGAACACTGCCTTAAAAGCCTTTTCCGCCTCACCCTTAGGTGAAGCGAAAAAGGCGTCCAGTAATGGACTCAATCCGTTTATGACCCCTCTACTTGCCATACCCTACGGCCTTGGTCGATGGTGTCCTTTTCCATTCCTTTTATGATGCCAACCTTTGCCTTTAAGTCCATTAAACTTTTGGCGCTGCTCAGGTGTTAAAATGCTGCGAATCGCCAAGATTTTTTCGAATCGAGCTTTTGCAAACGTCTGTTTCTTCTTTTGTAGATCAGCAAACATCTGCTTCAATTTAGATTCAGATGCGCTTGTTTTTAGTGCAGCCCGTAACATTATGCGAGCATCTTTTTTCTCAATTCGCAGCTTCTGAAGATTTTCCTTATATTTCGCTCGAATCTCTTTCATCTGGGCTTTTTGCTCTGGCGTTAAGTTGAGTTCCTTCAGCCAATGCTTATGATGTCCGTGCGGCCCCCCTCGATATCCTTTTGCAAATCCAGCTTGAGCACCTGCCAGACTTAGAAGAGAAATGATACTCAATAATTTTAGTGCTTTACTCATGTCATCCTCCTTTGAGCAGCATTAATTTTAACTTTCACTCATTTAGACGAGTGAATCGGGAAAAAGGTTCATTTTTTTTACAATTATCTCTATACCTATACGTATCGTCTTTATTAGCACTTGTTGGAGGAAACTCGCTATAAGAGAATAACTAGTTGGAATGGTTGATTAATATAAACTCTCTCACCTAGGTAAAAAATGGGAGATGTTAAATTCACCAATTGCATGCTTGAACGACTCTACTTCCCAATGATCTTGAACGAGTTTCTCTCTTATCGAGAGCCACTCTTGATGCACGGTAGATTGTAACCCCATATCTCCGTTGAAATTACGTGTGCCATCTTTGCTGGCCGTATAATGAATCACGGATGTATGGATGGATTGTTTTGAAAAATATGTGCGCATGTTGTCAATTTGATTCTTAGAGTCATCAATAAACACAACAGATTCAATACTTGACCAGTGACCTGTCACTTTAAGTAGTAGTTCGAGCATCTCACCTTTATGCTGACCTTCTGTATAAAATACGCCATTTTCGTATAAAACTTCGACTTTTCGATCTCGCTGCCGCCTTTCAATTTTTTCATTTTCCGAAAGAAAATTAAGGTCAAATTTAAAACTCCAAGGATCAATAGGGTTTGAAAAAGGATTATAATGTTGGCCAATTCGCGTGTCAGCAAATTGCATGTCATGATTACTAAGGTGAATCGGTGTACTCGCTCTATCCCTGGGTCCCCGAGAAGTCAATGCAATAACATGAACCCCTTGCTTTTTTAACCAAGAAACTAAATGCGGCGTATTATTTTGGATCAGCTGTGTTGAGGAAAGAAAGAACAGAAGACTGTTCAACTGATGCAACAACGGCAACGTTGGCGCCACGAGATAAGGCAAATGAGGAGTTAAGTTATTCGGATCTCCTGCTATAAATTTATCCAATAAGCCCCACTGCCAGCCGTTCCATTCCGTACTACCTACTGGACTTTCCAATTTAAGTAGCGTGTTGTCAATGTCCCAAACAACTAGAACGGCATCCGATTGTTTAGCTTGCAAAATGCGCTTAATCAAATGGGAGACAACATCTAGATCATTAACACCAGGTATATATAAATCCCGTTTGAAGAGATCCTTTACATGTGGCAACAATATACTACTTGGACTATCTTCACCTTGACATGTATAGGCAATCCTAGGCGCGGCAAGAACACATATAACCAGCGCAAAAGTAATCACACACTTTTTTCGAAAATCCGATTTGCAAAAAAACATTAACTAAACTCCGATTATATGAATTGGCCCAAAACCAGCTACTGTATACCAATATGAATCATTAATCAATATGGCCAACATGAATATAGAGAAATTTAGATTATAAACACGATATACTAGAGTCGCTCAGCTCCTGAGGGGGGAGGCCATGCAAAAAAAGAGTTTTGTTTATTTAAGTTTGCCCGTTGTTACCTGCGTTACGCTTGGGTGTACTTCAATTAATCCCAAATTGGGAATGCGTGACGTCAATCAACATATCCACGACCGAATTCAAAAGAACGTTCACCAATACAAAAATATGACAATCTCAAAAACTTCAAAACAATTTTACACAAACTCTAACGTCCCACTCACGCTTGACGAGATTATTGAAGTCGCACTACAAAACAGCTCTTCTATTCAGCTGTATCTAAATGAGCTGAATATATCCCAATCCGATTTAATCCAAGCCAAATCAATTAAAAACCCTATTTTAGAAGCTGAGGTCATATTTCCTACTAAGAAAAAAATCGGTAAAACTGAGTATGAAATATCCCTCAGCCAAAATATTGGAGATTTATTTCAACGAGCAGCTCGGATAAAATCCGCTAAGGGAAGTATTGAGAAAACAAAATTACATATCATCAATAGAATCTTAAAAAGAATAACTGAAATAAAAATCGCTTTTTATACCTACCAATGTGCAATACAAAAAAACACATTCCAACAATCGGCTTATTCGACACTTGAAGCAACGCTTACTTTGGCCAAAGAACAACGTAAAGCAGGAAATATCAATAATCTCGACATATCTCAATATCAAAAATTATTTCAAATTGCCAAACTAGATCTAGATAAAGATCATGCAGCTATGGCCATAGCTAAATTCAAACTTATTAACCTAATAGGCCTAACCAACAATACTGACACTCTCAGTATTGTCCCTACGCTTCCTAAGTTACCCCGCGAAGACCCAGAACTGAAAACACTAAAATCAAATGTTTCGCAACATAATCTCGATTTAGCAGTTTCAGAAAAAAACATCCTGGCCTCAAAGAGCAATCTAGTGCTTGCTCAATCACAGTGGTTACCTGAATTCCATCTCGGCGTTAAAAGCGAATGGAACTCAGATGGAGAGCTCTTTATCGGCCCTACCGCCAGTATTGGACTTCCTTTCTTCGGCAGTAATAAAGCAGCAGTTTTTCGAGCTAAAACTGAGCTCAGAAAACAAAGATGGGAGCAAAACACAGTACGATCTAAAGCCCAGACAAAACTTCGACTTTTTTACACTGAGCTTCAACTTGCACGCAAAGCAGTTGAGTTATATGAAAGATCTATTCTCCCTGCCGAAAAGAAAATATTAGATGAATCTCTTAAACACTACAATTATATGTTGCTCGGCAATTTTCATTTACTCGAGGCAAAGAAAAATCAAATGTTATCCAAACGAGATCACATCGACGCCTTAAAAGAATATTGGGTTGCCCGTGCAAAACTAGAAGGTTTAATAGGTGAGAAATTCAGTCATGTAAAACAAATCATACCTAAGCAGGCCACTGCAACTGAGCAGTCTGCACCTACCCATCAACATTAAAAGGAAAGCGTATGAAATACAATATCCGGACACACTACTTAATTAACCTGCTTTTCTTATCTACAATAGTATTACCAGTCTCTGTATTCGCTAAGCTTCCCTACACACCCGTAATTACACCCAATGGATCCTCACTGCCATGGAAAGTTGTTAATGGGGTTAAAGAGTTTCATCTGATCGCTGAAGAAATCGTATGGGAAATTGCTCCGGGAATGAACGTAAAAGCTTGGGGATACAACGGACAGACACCTGGCCCGACCATCGAAGCTGTTGAAGGCGATCGTGTTCGCATCTATGTGACCAATAAACTACCTGAACCCACAGCTGTTCACTGGCATGGATTGATCTTACCCAGTGGCATGGACGGCGTAAAAGGCTTGACCCAAAAAGGCATCCCCCCTGGTAAGACGTTTAAATATGAATTTACCTTAAAGCAACATGGCACCCAGATGTACCATTCTCATGGTGACGAAATGGTTCAGATTGGATTAGGCGCCATGGGATTTTTTATTATTCATCCCAAAACACGGAAACATAAAATCGATAGAGACTACGCCATCATGCTCAACGAGTGGTTTGTTAAACCAGGGACTTCGAGACCGAACCCTAATATCATGACTGATTTTAATATTTTTACATTCAATAGCCGGGCTTATCCCGGCACCGAATCACTTGTTGCAAAAACAGGCGAACGGGTACGAATTCGCTTAGGCAGTGTATCTCAGGACTCTCACCCTATTCATCTGCATGGCCATTCATTTAAAACAGTCGCAACTGATGGCGGTGATATTCCCGAATCAGCTCAAATTCCTGAAACAACCGTTCTGGTATCACCTGGACAAACAAGAGATATAGAATTTATTGCAAATGCTGGAGACTGGGCGTTCCATTGCCACCGTCGTCACCATCCCATGAATGCAATGGGTCATGATATTCCAAACCCCATTGGCGTTAAACAAGATAAAATTGAAGGCAAAATCCAAAAGCTTATTCCGGGCTATATGGCAATGGGTGAAAAGGGTATGGATGAGCATCAAATGCATGTAAAGCATATGAAGGGTCCGGAAAACACATTGCCTATGATGGGCGGGATAGGGCCCTTTGGTCCTGTAGGCATGGGTGGCATGTTTACTATTTTCAAAGTTCGAGATGTAATTGAACCTGGCAAAAAAATCGGTTGGTATAAACACCCTCAAGGCACTGTTGCGACAGTAGTTCCTACCCCTTAGGATATCTCTTCTAGTATCAACTAATCAAAAATCGTTAAATTCAGAAGGGTATCCTTTCTGATGGTCACTCATTTTCTCCAAACAACCTAGTGATTAAGACACATAAAAAATACCGTCTGCAAGTCAATTTACTCTACTGACTGAAAGAAATTAAATTAATTAGTACACGGTTGAATAACCTTAAGCCACTCACCTAGCAATGCTTTTACCTCCTGATCATAGAAATGAGTTTTTCGCTTTTCCCACTTTAGGGTCTCAACAACCTCTCGATTATGATCAACAACAAGTTTCATATAGGGTTCTTCTGCAGCTTCAGCAAGGCTCCGTCTACCTTTACCTTGCTTTCTAACTTTGATGTTTTTTTTACTTCGATTCATACGATGTATCAATGCAGGCAAAGTATAAAGAACCAACCTAGGTTTGTCCCCCAAATTAACAATATCCGAATATCCAGGGTTGTCATTTAAATAAATGCTCTGTAATAAACTTCCAATCCCAACCAAATCGACTAAGACATCTGACGACGTTCGTGTTTCGAAATCTAAATTCCGAATTATCGCGATCATTGAAGCTCGATTTGTGGGTGTACCCATAATCAAAACATCCAAAATTGCAGGAACAACTGATGGCCCCATTTCAGTTAACACGCCGACAGCAGTATTTCTGATAAATTGATCTTTTCCATCCAACAACAAAAATACCTTCTTTATTAAACTCTCATCTACTTGATCAAGTGCACGATAGACATTGCCTATTTTATTTATTTTTTCCACATCTTTATCTGTTACATACCTATGGAGTACAGCTAAGATTTCTTTTTGATGGTTTGTTGACATTAAATAAATAAGCTCATGTGCCCTTTCTCGTATCGTTGTATCAAAGTAGTCCGTGAGTTTGATAATGGCAGGCAGCATAGGCAAAAGATCTAGTCGATTAAAATAGTATTTTATATTTTGTAGTGCCGGCGTAATTTTGAAGGGATCTTTTGACTCTAAATAGGTCATAAGTATGTCAGGATCTGGTTCATCACCTGCTTCCACAGTCCCTACGATCAGAAAATATATGATTAGCAGCGTAATCTGTGACAACTTCCTTATCACACTTCACATATAGGATACCAAATTGAATAGTCGTTCCAAGCTACACTCAGCAATAATCTTGTAAGATTGTTGTTCAGTCCAATCAATTCCCGTTATGATAAACATGTGACTTTGTTCGTAAACAAGGTTTTGCTCAAGACAAATTTTTTTGTCTCTTTGTGTCTGTTTAGTTTGTTTCTAATACTGCCGAATTATAGTGGATTCTCTGACGTGTTGTTCTCTGCCCTTGGAACAATCTCATCAGCACTTATTCTATATGTCGGACTCTGGCTTCTCTTAAGTCCTCTTTTATACATTAAATTCCTAGCATTCCCTATCGTACCCTGGTGCCTCATGTTCGGATTTACAGTTTTTCATATTTTCACCATATCGGATTTTTTCATCTTTCGAATTTACCGAGTACATATGTCAAACGGATTTATCCGAAATATTTTGTCTTCGCCAGCTTCGTACGAAAACTTACATATTGGATTCATCCCTTTTTTAGTTCTTTTTTCGATAGGGTCAATTTTATTGCTTATTCAGTTACACGTAATTAAAAAATCGAAAAGTAGATTAGATTCCACGTCAAACCAACCATTCCGGTTCATTAGGCTTAAGGGAACTGTAATATTGGTCGCAATATGTATCATAGAAAAATCACTCTTGGCTTACGGGGCTGCTCACTCATTAGAATCCATTCTGAATAAACCTGCATTTATTCCATTATATATTCCCATCGGCTTAAAGCCTAATAGCCCTATAGATCACACGCTCGTCAATCGCCAAACGCACACCCAATACCCCGCAACCCCTATTCAAATTAAACATCAACAAATTGCTCCTAATATCATTTTCATTACGGCATGCACATTTCGATCTGACATGGTGAATAAAGACGTTATGCCACAAACGCATGAGTTTTCAAAAGAAAGTTTATATTTCAAACATCACTACAGCGGTGGCAACACAACTCGGTTTGGATACTTCACATTGTTTTATGGTGTTGACGGCAACTACTGGTTTCCGTTCTTGAAGACGAAAACACCGCCTGTGTTTTTCGACGTCCTTAAAAAACTACAGTTCCAAATACAAGTGGTTGCTGGATCATCCATGGATTGGCCTGAATTCAGAGACACTATATTTAAATCAGTGCCTAATGAATACATTAATGACCACTTGGCAAAATTTAACTCTGCAAACCGAAACACGAAAAGTAAATCTGAGTTTATTCGCTGGTTAGACACTATAGACCCAACCCGGCCGTTTTTTGGTTTTATACTCCTAGATGCAGCACATGGACGTTATTATCCAGACGAATTTCTTAAATTTTCGAACCAAAAACAACCCGTTAATTATCTAACACTCAACAAGAATCATCGTGATGCATTGTTTGCAGATTATAAAAACACCATCTATTTCACAGATAGTCTGATTGGCGAAATTTTACAAAAACTGAAATCTATGCCTCAATATAAAAATACCATTGTCGTTATTACAGGAGATCATGGAGAAGAGTTTTTTGAATCAGGACGATTCGGTCATAACAATAGTTTTTCTGAACAGCAAACCCGAACACCTTTAATATTGAAGCTCCCTGGCAGTAAGCCAAAAATGGTGCAGAAAAGAACCTGCCATACTGACATTATGGCTACCGTATTACCTCTATTAGGTGTGCAAAATCCGATCGATGAATACTCTATGGGAAGAAATTTGTTGAGTGTGGAGAGTGACAGCTCTAATCATTGCGTAGTGGGTTCTTGGAACCACAGCGCAGTCGTCACTGATAGTAGGAAATTTGTTTTTTTTAATGCGCCCCCTAAAGATACAGCACCCGAAATTCGAGACACTCAAACATATCAATTGGTAGGAGAAGATTTATCCAGAGACGACACGCGGTTTCTCCAAAAAGTATTTGATCAAAATAGACGGTTTACTCTCAAAAAGCATTTCTAGGCTTCAGAAACCGGTTATTCTGCCCAGATTCAATTAAAAGCCACGAATGTATTGAATTTTTGAAATCCATACTATATTATTTGCTAATATTAAATTAATTTAATTGAGGTTTAATTATGAAATTTTGTAGATATATTTTGTGTGTATTCTTTCTCGTGTCTCTTACATCGACCGTAATTTATGCTGAAGAGGGAGCAGAGGCTTTGAGAAATCTCTTGTCTGGAAGTTTCGATGTTGAAAGTCAGCACTATACGGTCTCGAAATTAAAATCAAGAAACTCAAGAAAATTATTCAGGCTTCTACAGTTTGCTAAAAGTGCATCTAAGTCAGACAAACCTTCTCTCCCTTCTAACTTCAGAGATGACTTTGATGCTGTTTCCCAATCAATTGAAATCGATCCGTATGGATCTGTTGTAGAAAAACTAAACGTTTCATTCACCCCTGATACATTTGTGATTAAGAAGAAAAGCAAATTAACAAAACATAGCAAAACAAGAACAAGCAATAGTGAACACAAATTTAGAATAATTAACGAATCATCTAAGTCGATTAGTTTTTCTTCTAAAATTAAAGACGTAGATACTAATGTTCATAAGTCAACCCTGACCTACACTGAAATTTCAGATAATATTCTTTATTACACATTTAGGGTTGGAACAAATGTGTTGTTAGAAGCAATTTACATTTACACCAAACAGGGCAGTCGGTGTCTATTGGTTACTTACACAGTTCTCAAAGGAGGCGCAAGTTTTCCTGATGAGCTTGTTGTAGCACGTAAAACTCGAAACGATAAAAAATAAACCAATGCTCACCTGCTTTATTCGATATGTAGTAGATCCTACAAAAATTAACGAATTTAAAGAATATGCAACCTATTGGATTGCATTGATCGAGCAAAATGGCGGCACACATCATGGCTACTTTCTGCCTGGCGAAAACCATACGTCAGATTTTAGCTTTCCGACTTTAGGGCAAGAAGGGCCTGAGAATATTGCAATTGCACTTTTTAGTTTTCCAAACTTCGAAGCGTACGAAGGTTATAAAAAAAGGACAACTGCGAACAAAGAGTGCCAAGCCATGACAAAAAAGTTTAATGATTCAAAGTGCTTTCTAAGTTACGAGCGTAGTTTCTTGAAGCCCTTTTTTAACTAAAGGAATTTTTAAAAGCTCTTCCTCCGTGCATGTTTGTAAATTAATTTTCATTTGTCGCCTCTCCCAATAATTGGCTTTCCTGCTCTCCTTGGCCTTTTTCGGTCCTTAAATAAAGTCTCTTTATCTGACATACTCATAGACGAATGGACAACTTTGATAAGCGCCATAAGCGGCTTGGTTAATGCAGATTTGAAGTTAAACGAATAAATTCTCACATTCCCAATTTTTTTGGATATGACAACGCCCGCATCTTCAAATTTAGCAAGCTGGTTCTGAACAGAAGATAGAGAAATCCCAGTATCCCTTGCAAGACCCCTCGCGTGAAGTTCCCCATAGTGAATCAAATGAAGCATGACAAAAGACGCTGTTTTTGTACCAAAAATTTTATCTAACATGGAATATATTATATCATATTATTTAGGTCAATTGATCTATTATTTAAGTCATATGATTTATTAAATAGGTCATTTAACTTACAATGAATCTACATTATGTATCTGAAATAATAATGCATTTTAGCTAAATCAGTACGCTTAACGTACTGATAATGTGTTCTGCCTTTTGTTTCCGGTAATCTTTCCAAGATCTTTGATCAAACCCGTTCTTAATATCTGTCAAATACGCCCACTCTTTTAAAGGCATCTTGTGCTTTTCCATCTCCCGCAACCAAATGGAAGCATATTGCTTAATGGTTATCGTTTCCCCTTTTCTCCACATTTTGTGCACTTCAATAAACGCTATAGCACCAAAACGGAATTTATTATTCGTCATTTTTTTAAGACACTCAATCAAAACCTTATTTGTGCTTTTGAATTCACCGTAAAGAACCAAATCTTCTGGTTTGTAGCGTTTTTTAAATTCTCCCATCTTCACAATATGCTTTGGGTAGACTAAAGGCTTGAAACTTCTTTTCCCTTTAATGTACGCGTAAATCTTATCTAGAAGATAGGCCTTTCGTTCAATTTCACTAGTCTTTAAAATTTCATGTCTCTTATTTTCATAATGAATGTAAATCGGCAAATTAAATTGTCTTGCTAATGATTTTATCTCAGACATATTCAAATAATTCAGCTCGTCTCTTGAAATTATTGCTTGTTCATTCAACGTATGCCTCCCCCCTCTCAATTTTTTAAAAATCACGAACCCGTACTAACAACGCTCATACCTTTCCATTTCCCATTTTTGAAGCGCCGAACTAAGATGATAGTGATCGACAATACGTACACTACTGCAAAACTCCAAGCTAAGGTCACAGCGTTCGGAAAGTCTCTAACTAAAAATGCAGGTAATACCAGTAACGGCCATGGCACCGTCAGTGCTATTAGTGACACAAAACGTGTATCTCCAGCACCTTTCAGTGCAAACGAAATATTGAGATAGATGCTATCAAGAATTGTAAACATCCCAACGATTGTGAGCAGAGTTGGTACAATTGCACTTACTTCGGCCCATAACGCTACGTTTTCTTTGTTCTGAAACCATGATAGGTAAAACTCTGGGAGAAAAATAAATGTCATCGCCACAAGTCCCATATAGATAGAAGAAATCTTCACACCATCCCAAGTGGCTTGCTCAGCTTGACTCGGCTTTCCCTCACCTAAACGCTGTCCCACCAAGGTCATCACAGCTTGAGCAACACCCATACTCGGTAGGACAGAGAGCATCATTACTGTGACAGCAATACTGCTACTAGCAAGCGCGGCTTCTCCATTTTGAAGACGTCCCATAATAATCAAAAACACAGTAAAAGCCATGCCTTCAAATGCCCATTGCAACCCACTCGGTATGCCATATTTCAAAAATCGTTTGACCAACACAGGACTAAACTGCCACTGGCTCAATATGTTGAATTGCTTTTCGTGCTTTGCATTCAATAGTAAATAGAGTCCATATATAGAACCCCCATAAGCGGAAAGCGCTGTGGCATACCCGGCACCTTCAATCCCAAGTCCTGGAAAACCGAAATTCCCAAATATCAGTAAATAATCTAAAAAAACATTGAGTACTAGCCCTACAAAGTTAATTCGCATCACAATTTTACTGTTGCCTAACCCAATAAAAAATCCACTGATTGCAGCAATTAAAGCGGTGGGTAAAGCAGAAAATGCAAGGGCGTTAAAATAAGACACCTCAAGCGTTTGAATGTTTCGGGCATGGCCCACCATGTCAAAAAATTGTGTAGACCAAAGATTTAATCCCAAGAAGGCAAATCCTCCCAAGACACTTACATAAAGCGCTTGCCAAACACAGCTGCCAATCTTGCTCTTTTCTTGAGCACCAAAGTATTGGGCTACAAAAGTGGTGACGTAGCTAGCTGTTTGCTGTAATAAGGCCATGGGTACCCAAAACACACCCATAACAGCCATAGCTGCACCTAGCGCTTCAGTGGAGTATGTTCCCAAAAACACCCGATCGATAGTCAGTTGGAGATTCCAAAAGCTATTAGCAATGATAAGAGGCCATGCAATGTGTAAAATTTCTTTCCAGCGTGCCATGTTTCCGTTCCCTACTTTTAAATCAATGGACAGACAGCAGTTTATACTCGAGTAATAGAACATAAGTCAAGAATATGAGCCAAAGATTCCTCGGCTCTTTTTTGGTTTATTTATTCATTCATACAGGCCGGAAATCTTTCAAGTAATGCATTAAGTTTATTCACGGGCTCTTGAATCGCTTGTTGAAGAACACGTCGGATCAAAGAGCTAGTCTTTGTGTCCATAGATTTTTCTTCTACATGTTGGTCAACCCATCGAAGGAATTCTAAAAGAAACGATTTAATCTCTTGCTCAGTATAGGAAGTACCCGATTGATATCCAAACACCGAATGAGACAGTATCAAACTTCGCAAGGAGCCCCAATCTTGAGTAATGTCTGGAGTTTCTGTAATTGAAATTTTGGTTTGATCATGAATCACCTGAAATATCTTTATCCAGTCTTGGGCATCAATGCCAGTCTCTAACGTGGAGTTTTCCAAGTTTATGCGTTTACTTCCCTCATTGGCGATCTGGGTGAATGCACGCTTGATATCCCCCATTTTGTATGTACTTCCCCCAGTAAGTGCTGTACCGATTTCCCTTAGTCCAATTCCTCTTAGCTCGGGATATTTGGAGACCCCCTTCACACCCCTAATTTCAGTCGAAGTAATAAACCTGCCATGAGTTTGGAGATAGTCATTCAAAATCACAAACACCTCTCGTTGCCAAAATACATCCCATGATGCAAACCCCTTGAGTTGCGCGTATGCATTTTGTATGTCCGCCATACTTTGTGTACTTTTCCCAGTAAGCACTTTCCCCATTTCTGCAATTCCAATCTTTCTTCGTTTAATTTCAGGTAATATTATTAAGCCATCTATCCCGATTATTTCACCCACCTTGATAAACCTTCCATGAGTTTGGTAAAAATCATCCAATATTAGAAACATCTCTCGTTGATTAAAAGCGTCCCACGATGAAAATCCCTTGAGTTGCGCGTATGCATTTTGTATGTCCGCCATACTATCCGTTTTTTTTCCGGTCAAAAATCAAAAGGTTCCCCAAATCAAAAGGTTCCCCGGCTCCCTTTTGGCACCCGTACTTCGCTTTCCCCGAATTATTAAGGTGCCATAGGCATTGAGTACGTGAATTTTAAGTATCTTGAATCATTATGTAAAATCACTAAAGTTCACGAAGACCTTATAAAAATATTTAATATTTTTTAACAAATTCCGATCTCGAAGTTAACAGGTTATTTAATTTTGTGGAGGTCATATGAATACCAAAAAGTTTAGTAAACAAAGCGGTTTTTCCCTCGTGGAACTGTCCGTTGTAATCGTAATTATTGGTGTGTTGGCAGCTTTTGCTGTACCCAAATTCCGTGATTCAGTCGAACGCTCAAAGGCATCTGAAGCGTTTAACTATTTGAGTGCCGTGAGGACATCTCAAGAACGATATCAATCAAAAGAAGGAACCTATGCAAGTGTCTCATCAACTCTAGATATCCAGATTCCTGCACCTAAATATTTTACGGTAGGTGAAATTACTTCCGGAGTATCTGGAGTCTTAGAAGATTCTTGGAAGTTAACCCTAACCCGTAAAGGGCCATCTGCAGGCTATGGCGAATACACGATTACTTTTGGTGAAGATGGTTTCATACTTGATGAGAGCTCTATCGACGAAATTCCTGCAATCAATCCAATGTCAAACTAAACGATTGACGAAAAGAACAGAACTCAAAAAAAGTAACGGGGAACTTTACCAAAAGGTTCCCCGGCTCCCTTTTGGCACCCGTACTTCGCTGTTCACGAAGACCTAAAGAAAAGACCTGCTATGAGAAATATTTGTTAATCCTTTCCCGGTCAAGATCAAGGGCCTTCCCAACTTCTTTTATCACAAGCATTAAAATAGACAGTTCCTTGGCAACAGCTTTATACATATCTTCGTCTGAATTGAATTCTTGAAACAACCTGTCTGTTTCTCCTACAACCTCTTCAAAAGAAGCCTCTAAAGCGGCTCCATTTCTCAAAAAGTAATCCAAATCATATCTTGGGTACCCCGTAATCATATACCCCAACTGATCATAGTTTTCATACAACATACCATCAATGTCCATCTCATCACCTTTATCCAGCGCCATAAGTGTTAACTTTAAAGAAAAATACGAAAATATATTTTTGTAGTATTTTATTCTGAGTTTTCTTCTATTAACTTTATTTGTCGTCCGTTCTAATTGTCTCTGTAACCTAAGTTTTTTTTGATTTAAAGCCAACTTTTTAAGTGCGAGTTGGCTAGTAAAATCAAGCATAATGCTTTTCTTTAAAGGCTTTACATACGTTTTCTTAGGTCTCAGACCTGAGTCATCACGAACTATTTCACGATCAATAAGAACATGCATAGTTTCATGAAGAATTGTCTGCTTATTAGCGTTTGTTAAAAAAATCATGACATAGTGAGATCTGTAAGGACGATTTTCCAAGATTTGCTCATAAGGAGACATCACGAAATGAGCATCAGCATGCAAGGATTCTTTAAATATTTCTGGGTAATAAAAATTTAAATAGAACCATTTTGCTTTTTCATGTAATTTTCTTTCTCTTAAAGTAAGTCGATTCGCATGATCCATTTCATACGCAGCGATTTCACTGTTAACTCGAATATTGTTACGATGATTGATCAAAATTTTTACGTCAAGGTTGCTCTCAATATACTCGAGCATTTCCTTTTTATTTCTTGGATGTCCAGAAGGCCAAAAAGAAACTTTTTGTAACTCCAACAAATCAATAGTTACACCTGTCCAAAGAAGATGTATCTTCTTAGAACCAATAACCAAGGGCCTTGAAGCTCTTCTTTGACTTGTCGCACAACTGCTAACAAGTAAAACAAACATACAACACCACAAAAATGGTGTTGCCTTTCGAATTTGACGAATTATAGCCATACGCCTTACTCACCTCATCCAATCCTTTGTTATCGGTAAGCTTTATTCGTAAGATAAGGTTTTTGCGAAAGTCGCCAAATTAATCAATAGTTTTAGATAAATACAGTTAGGAGAAACGCCAATATGTTACCTGGCACCCTTTTGGCATCCATACTTCGCTGTCGCCGATTTATTAAAGAAATTGGTAACAAAGTGCACATCATGATATTTTCTCGAGATTTGTTCCATCATATGGATATAATAGAAATACCAGGGAGGGTGTGAATTAAGATTCGTGTAATCACAATTGGAATCATAATAACGTATCTCGCACCTACTCAAACTTATGCAACTGATCTACCAAAGCTCAAATCTGCATACGAATTAGCAGTTAAAACCTTTGCCGAAGGTTCTAGTGAAAACACAAAAAAGAATCTGGTTTTTTTACAAATAACGACCTTTATTATCATGCAGCTTTTTTCTTAGTCTATTTGAATCAGGAATTCATCAGACTGGCTTATAGAATCCAGAATGGGAAATCGCCAGATGGATACTTTCCTATCACCTTATTTGAGAGCTATCAAGCAATGACTGAAATTGGCTTATCTTTATTAGATCTTTTTAGTGTCAGAAATACCTCGCTTCAAAAGATTTGGAAAATAAGTTATTCGACTTCTGTTAACTCTCTTGTTAATTTTTATACAGATAATCGTGAATTCAAAAACTCAATGCAAATGAAAGTATGGCAGAGACTTTTTGAGTTCATATTTGAAAATTTAAATTTTTTGATTTACAAAAATTTACTGATTGATGAAAAAATCAAACCATTTTACAAAGCTCATTTTGATATTCTTGGGCTTATTAAAGATTACGAAGAATTGCATAAAGTAGAGCATGTAATGCATTTTCTCTCGATCTACAAACTTGAATGCCTTTCATCCATAGTATTGGCACAGTTCAAGTTACATCCCTTTCTCGATCAATATTTTCTCAAAGAATCTCTGGGGCGAATTGACGATGGGCTTAAAACATCATCAAATAAAATATTTCTTCAAATAGCTTGGTCAATCGCTTACGAACGACATGTTAATCTCATGTTACAAAAATTTGGAGTGAGCCAATCCTGTGAGTAATCTCATTGAATTAAAAAATTACAGCTCACTTTTTAGCATGAAATAAGTGACTGTCCCCGAATTATTAAATTAATAAAATTCATTTATTAATATTATCTTTAATTATTTACATTTTCTTTAACTCATGATACGTTATCAAGCTAGTATCGCGTGAGTTTATTTTCAGAGCCATCTGAAACCACTTTTTTGGATCATCAATAAAAAATGCAAAAATCAATTTCTAGCATATTTCTATTAATCTTAGTCATTTGCACGGGAAACAATCTTGTATTTGCAACTGACAATCCACTCATCAATGGGCAGCCCGTAAAGCATATTGCTACCCCTAATAACGAAACTTTATACACTATTCAGAATACTCAAGCGACTGACCTAATATCCATATTACATGATGCAGATAGCACTGAAAAATATCGCATTATAGATATTTCTATTCCTCTTGAAAACATAGATCTCCATACTGATTCTTTATCTAATAAACAAAAACCAATAAGAAAAATCAGCCTCATTATTAGATCTAACATTTCAGACCAGCAGCTACTGCAAAAGCTTGAGGGCATAAAAAAACAACATGAAATAATTATTGAATCTCATGCAGTTGATACGAATTGGCTAATAAATAACGCATTAAAAGGCGCTATTCAAGTCAGCCAAATGACCATGGCATTTGATCCCACAAATATGAAACAACCTAAAGATAGGAAAACAAAATTATCCATCACCTTTTTATTAAAACCAGTCGAGGTAGCCCTTAAACCTCTTATTTTTTTAGTTGAGAAGGCATTTCCAAAAAACAACACCTATGGATATGTAGAACCTAATCAATTTATGCGAACCGCTGGAGGAATCATGGCTTCAGTGGCTTTTATACTTGCTGTTTTTACAAACTGGACTGGTATGATGCATCCCCAAAGTTTCAATTTAATTGACTTTACGCAACTAACCAGCCAGTCTTCCAACATGGGGCTGATGTCCTCAGGCCACAATATACACCTGTTCCTATTGGCTACAATGGTACAGTTTTATCTTTATTACTTTCACGAAATCTGGGGGAAAACGTGGTTGAATATTCTAAATAGAGTAAAGCTGTTAGGGATACCTCAATTCTTTTCAGACCTTACTCTCAATCTATTTAAAAGTAACGACGGCAACGTCTCTTTGCATAATCGAAAGCCTATTAACCCCAAATTAGGTGAACTACATCAACTTATTTTTAACTTTGGATATACCGCATTTTGGCTCGTACTCTTCCGAACTCTGGCCCACTCAGCACACCCTTTGGAGGTACCATCAGTATTAACATCAAGCTTTCTTCAAGACTTTCTTTTTCTATCGATGGGCCAGTCCTTTTTTACATCCATTGGGTTCAGTGGACTCAATAACCTATATAAAAAAGGGCATTACTCTCAAAACGGAAAATTTATTCGACTTCTGATCTTAGATTTATTCATGATTATTAATGGATTGCTCCTTGCCTATGGGTCTGACTGGCTCTATATGACGGCACCTATGGAGTGGTCTCTAAAACTAGCCCTGGCTATCTTTGGCTCTAAGCTCCCTGCGCTAAAACATCTTTTTTTAGTAGATCGATTTCTGATCCATAAAGGGGTGGATGTTTCAGGTAATCTCCCTTTCCAATTAAAGCTTTTACATCAGTGTGAATGAACTTAAGGGCTCAGCTCCAGTTGAGTTTCAAGATCATACCTACAGGATAGTAAGTAACTTAATAATAAATCTACAATAAAATAGTTTAATTTATAAATTTTAGCAGCATAATAGTATTAGTGGTTTACACAAAACGAAAGCTGCCCCCTCTAAATGTGGGACTTGTCCAGATGGATTGTGAGCTAGGGAATGTCGAAGCCAATGCTCAAAAAATTAAAAATATTATTGACGAGTATCGCGGAAAAGTTGATTTCTTGGTTTTTCCAGAACTGGCTCTTACAGGATACTGTGTTGGAGAAAAATTCCATGAATACTCTCTGATCACGGATGATGACATTTTCCAAGACATACTCAATCACACGAAAGACATATCCATCGCTTTAGGATTTATAGAAGAAACAACATCTATAAACTTTTACAATAGCCTTGCCTTCATTAAAAATTGTAAAATCTCACATATCCACCGTAAGATTTATTTACCCAATTATGGAATTTTTGAAGAGCGAAAGTATTTTAAATCAGGAACAAGCGCCAATTGTTTTGAACAAGGGCCCTTTCGAATTTCCCCTTTTATATGTGGTGATGCATGGAATCCTGCATTGGTTCACTTAGCCGCAGCAGATCACGCGCACATCTTAAGTTTTTCGGTTTGTAGTCCAGAAAATGGTCTTGGTAGTCGCTTATCTACAAAAGAAAGTTGGAAAAGACTCAATCGCTTTTATGCCACAATGTATGGCTCTTTTGTGGTTTTTGTAAATAGAGTGGGTCGAGAAAAGAACTTGAAATTTTGGGGGGAAAGTGAAGTTATTGATCCATTCGGTCAGGTAATCGCCTCTGCCAAAAGTGACTCTGAGGAGGTCATCACCACATCAATTCACTTATCACAAATAAGAGAAGCAAGAAACATACTACACACAATCCGAGATGAAGATTTAGACTTTATTCAGAAAAGACTTGAAAGGATCATGGATCGATACTACCTTTGATTCTTAACTGATGATTCAGCTCAAGAATATAAACAAGACATACCCTAATGGGGTAATCGCTGTTGAGGATGTCTCTTTCCAGGTTTCAAAGGGGCAGATTTGCTGTGTAATTGGTACTAGTGGCTGTGGCAAAACCACGATACTCAAGATGATCAATCGTTTGATAGAGCCCTCTCAAGGCCAAATATTCCTCGACAACATCAATGTTGCCAAAATTGATCCAGTACAACTCAGGCGATCCATCGGCTATGTCATTCAAAAAGGGGGCCTTTTACCCCATATGACCATCATCGAAAACATGACTTTGATGGGAAAGGTCGTTAAAAAATTAAAAGATAAAACATTTCAAAAAGCGGTTGAGCTTTTAGAGTTGGTCGGCTTGCCAGTACAGAAATACGGCAACCGTTATCCCGCAGAACTAAGCGGCGGACAACAGCAACGTGTTTGTATTGCTCGGGCCATTATGAATGATCCCCCAGTGTTGCTTATGGATGAGCCTTTTGGTGCCCTAGACCCAATCACTAGAAGTCATTTGCATAAAGAATTATTATCGATTAATCGAAAACTTCATAAAACAATCATGATCGTCACCCATGATCTGCAAGAAGCTTTTTTGTTGGGATCTGAAATTATTTTAATGAATCAAGGCAAAATTATCCAAAAAGGAACGAAAGCAGATTTTATCAATAATCCCGCAAATGCTTTTGCTAAAGAGTTTGTAGAATCTCAATTGGAAGGTTATGTGTAAGAAAGCGATTTTTTCAATCCTGGTTACCCTGAGCATCTTTAGCTTCAGTTGTTTGTGCTATTGTGCCCCATCCAAGAGAATTGTTGTCGCCTCAAAAAATTTTACTGAACAATATATCCTGGCTGAAATTATAGCTCAACTTATTGAGTCCCAAACAGATCTCCATGTCGAGCGTAAACTAAACCTCGGAGGTACTCAATTTGCTTTCGAAGCTCTGAGAAAAGGTGATATTGACATCTATCCTGAATATACCGGCACAGGCCTAGTAAGCATATTAAAGCAAAAACCTATATCTAATCCAAAAAAAACATTCCATATTGTTTACAATGCGTTTCAAAAAAAATACAACTTAGTCTGGCTCAATTCTTTTGGATTTAATAACACTTACGCGCTTGCAGTCCGCAGAAACGACGCTCAGTTTCAAGATGTAACAAGCATTTCTGATCTTAAAGAGGTTGCCAAAACAATTAAAATCGGTGCAACGCACGAATTTTTATATCGCCAAGATGGCTTTCCTAATCTTACTAAAACCTATGGTATCGAATTTCCAGAAGCCAATGCTATGAGCTTAGATCCAGGTCTTATGTATACGGCTATTAAAGAGAAGCAAGTTGATATGATTGCAGCGTTTTCAACTGATGGGCGACTGGAAGCATTTAAGCTACGCTTGCTAAAAGATGATCGGCAGTATTTCCCCCCTTATGAAGCAGCCCCGTTAGTACGCCAATCAATCATAGATACGTATCCTGAAATTCAACCCGTTCTTAAAAAACTGCAGGGCACGATCTCTAATGAAGAAATGATGCGGATGAACTATGAAGTGGATTCTATGGGGAAATCCTCAGCTGAGGTGGCTCATGCTTTTTTAAGTCGCAAAAAATTAATCAAAGATGATACTTCAGTCATAACTAGCACCGTTTCTGCTCGAGACAATTTCTTTGCGTTTTTCTGGAGCAAACGTGATTATCTACTCCGTCTCACGCAAGAACATTTACTTTTAACCCTCATTTCCATATTTCTGGCCATATTGTTTTCGATTCCCACAGGCATTTTGCTGACGCGATTTGAAAAAATCAGCACACCCGTATTTAATGTTGCCAATATCATACAAACCATTCCTAGCTTAGCTCTCATCGGCTTTTTAATTCCAATTTTGGGTATTGGGGTGAAGTCTGCCATTGTTGCCTTATTTCTATATGCATTATTACCCTTAATACGAAATACCTACACAGGTATACGCAACGTGGATCCAGCACTCATCGAGTCCTGCAAGGGAATGGGCATGACTTCATTTCAAATATTGTGGAAAGCAGAGATCCCATTAGCTTTGCCATTCATCATTGCGGGGATTCGAACGGGTACCGTCATCATCGTTGGAACAGCAACGTTAGCTGCTTTGATTGGGGCGGGTGGCTATGGCGATCCGATATTTAGAGGCATAAGTGCAGTTAACTCAAATATGATTTTACTGGGCGCGATTCCGGCGGCATTGCTCTCAATTGTGCTTGATCAAGGATTACACTACTTAGAAAACCGTATGGTTTCTAAAGGACTTAGGCTGTAACACCGGGGAATTTAGTGAATGAACAAAACGTAAGATTTAATAGCGATAACTCCTCGCTAGATGGCTCCTTTTATTTCCAAGATTCCATTCAGTCTATTGAGGAATACTCAGGTCCTTTGATTATTATTTGCTCTGGATTTATGGGCTTAAAAGCTATTCACCCTGCAAGGTTTGCACGTGCTTTAACACCAAGAGGATACTTATGTTTTGGCTTTGACTATCGAGGATTTGGCAAAAGTGAAGGCAAATCAGGCTTCATCCGAGTCGAAGATCAAGTTCAAGATATCCTTCATACACTTACATTTGTTTCCCAGAAAACAAAAAAACAAAATTCCATTGTTCTTTTGGGCTGGGGAATGGGAGCCGGGTTAACTTTAGAAGTCGCCAAACACTCACCCCATGTAAGTAAATTAATTTGTTTGAATGGATTTTACAATGCACATCGTATGCAGGTATCAATCCGGAAAAAAAAAGGGTATTTGAAATTTTTAGACTGGCTAAACCAGCTAAAATCATCAGAAAAGGAATCTCATAAACCAATTAAGGTCGATCCATTTGACATATACCCCCTTGACCCTGTTACTAAACAGTATGTTGATCAAGAGTTAAGGAAATTAGAATCATTTGGCTGCAAAGTTGATTTGGAATTTGCAAACTCGCTTTTATCCTTCAAACCCGAATCTAACTTAGACTCCATATCGAACCTGCCCTTACTGATCATGCATGGGAAAAAAAATTGTTTACACCTACCTCAGGAAGCTGACATTCTTTTTAGAAATTTTCGTGGTTCACATAAAAAGTTAGTTTGGATCGACAATGCAGGACATACAGAATGGATGCATGACACCCATCAAACATTTAAAAATGTGGTTGATAAAATCGATCAGTGGATAAAAGGCGATGGGCAGTAATCAAAAACGCTTACTGGACTCTGATATTTTAAGTAATGCGTGGGATATTCACGTCCATGCAAATCCAAGTTTATTCCCTAGATCCAATGACTGCATCGAAGCTACGCAAGCTTGTATAAGTGCCAAGATGAACGGGCTTGTACTGAAATCTCATCATGGTAGCAGTATTGAAATGGCCTATGCTATTAACAAACAGTTCATCGAAACTAAAATATTTGGAGGCTTAGTCCTAAATTGCTTTGTGGGCGGCCTAAACCCTTTTGCCGTAGAATCAGCGGTCCGTATGGGCGCAAAAATAATTTGGTTGCCAACGATACATGCAGATAACCATGCAAACGTGTTCCATGAACTTGGCCGATTTGATTTCCAAAACTCCCATTTAAGCCATACACCTAAAGAAGGGCTGAGTATTTTGGATCCTTCTGGTCAACTCAAAGAATCCGTAAGACAGATATTAAAGCTCATTCACAAAACCCCCGTTGCATTAGGAACAGGCCATATTTCAGCACAAGAAATAATAGCATTGCACGAATTTATAAAAGTAGAAAATTTTCGTATTCGTCTGTTGATAAACCATGTTTTTTTCAAAATACCCTGCCTAAGCCTCGAACTAATCGAAGCATTAGCAACAGACTGGACATGGTTTGAAACCTGTTATTTCTCAATCTCTAAACTAGGAAAAACTAAGACGGCCGACGAAATTGCAGCTGCCATTAAGAAATTACCAAATGCCAGGTGGATACTAGCAAGTGATTCTGGACAGATTCAAAACCCGGGAACACCAGAAGCACTCATCACTTTTGCAAACGCCTTACACTCAGCAGGGCTTGAAAGATCTACTATTGAACGAGCATTAAAACAAGAGCCTGAGGCATTACTCAATGAGTAAATTAGAGTGTCACAATAAATCATTCCTTCGTTCAGTTTACACAACTTTTGGAACAGATTTTTTACACACAGACCCTGAAATATTATCCAAATACGGCCGAGATTGGACAAAACGTCACACAACCCGTGCGCAAGGGGTTGTCTTTCCTAGAAAAGTTCAGGAGGTTGCTCAATTTCTAAAAATATGTGAAGCACATCGTGTTCCCGTTGTGCCATCTGGCGGTCGAACAGGCTTGGCTGGTGGGGCATTAGCAATCCAAGGGGAATTCATCTTAAGCCTAGATCGAATGAACCAAATATATCCTCTTAATGAACTGGGACGTAACGTTCGAGTCCAGGCTGGCGTCATCACTGAGCACTTGCAAAACCATTGCGACCTTTACGGCCTTATGTGGCCTATTGATTTAGCAGCAAAAGGTTCAAGTCAAATAGGCGGGAATATCGCAACAAATGCAGGTGGTATGCATGTTTTAAGATATGGCATGACCAGAAACTGGATTCTTGGGTTACAGGTCGTTACGATGGCAGGTGAGATCCTTGAATTAGGAAAAACGTTGGAAAAATGCAATTTGGGTTGTGATTTAAAGCAGTTATTTATTGGCTCTGAGGGATGTTTGGGAGTCATTACAGAGGCTGAACTGAAACTCGTTAAAAAACCAAAAAATCAAGGCGTATTATTATTAGCCGTTTCAGACATTACAAAGGCAACCCATTTATTGAAAACACTTTATGAGAAATCTCAACTTCCTATTTTGGCATTCGAATGGATTTGCCCCAAAAGCATGTCTTATGTTTGCAGGCAAACTAATATATCCTTTCCCTTTGATCAAGCTTATGGAGGATACATATGTGGGATTTTCGAATTAGCACCAGATCAAACACTACTAGACTCTGAAATTTCAATTTTGCTAGAGGACTTCATCCATGATGGGTTCGTAGAAAATGGAATCATCCCTCAAAGTTCGTTGGATCAACAGCAAGTTTGGGCTATTAGAGAAAATATCACCGAAGCTCTGCACACACTCACAAGTGGCAACCTACATAAAAATGACATTGCTGTCCCTATTCACAATCTTAGTAAATTTATCGAGGAATTGGATAATTTACAGAAAACCCATTTTCCAGATATGGAGATGATTCATTTTGGACATCTTGGGGATGGCAACCTGCATATCAATTGGTTTGATCCAAAAGAAAATGGTTCTCATGATCATTTTTGGCAAAAAACCAGGGAAATCAACGAATCGGTGTTTCGTTTAGTAGACAAATACAAAGGCAGCATTTCAGCGGAGCATGGCATAGGGCTCTTAAAAAGAGAGGCTCTTAAAAATTACATGTCAAGTGAAGAGCAAAGTTATCTTCTAGCACTTAAAAAGTTATGGGATCCCCATGATTTACTCAACCCCGGAAAAACAGTGCCCACATAAACACCTTCGTTAAAATCACAAGAGACGTTTCAGAGACGTACCTCTACAAAAACCCAGTTGATCGGAAAAGGCCAAGTGGCTGTCCCCGATTTATTCTCCCCGAAACATTTGGCACGCATTTAAATAGGAGCCCGCCTTCGCTAAAAGCTACGTCGGGCACTCATTTTCGCGGAGACAAATTCATCGTTCTCGGCTCTCGATTGGAGTAACTAGAAAAAATTTCCACGAGCAAAACGCGAAAATGGTGGACACGGTTGCAACCAATTCGAACCTTATCTGAAATAGATATTGAGCTTTATATATTTACTTCAAAGCCCTTTTTATACCAGAAAATAAGCATGAAAGTGTATCAGATGTCTAAACTAGGAATGACTCCTGGACAAATTGCCAAAAGCCTTGGAGTAGATGCCAAAACTGTCAAGACGGCTATTATAATAAGATAGGAAATTCTAAGAAAAGTGACGGCCATACACATTTGGCCAGAAAGTGCTGCGACCTTTCCGCTCATGTAAATGCCAAAAAGTTGCCGGATACCCTTCACTATGCAAAACTTTTCCAATATCAGGAGCTGCGGGTATATAGGAAATCCAAAGAGTTATTGACTAGTTAAGTTTTAAATGTTACCTTTTCTAGGTAGTTATATATAAGTACCTAGAATTGGTAACAGGAGCTCAGATGTCGAAAAAGGAACAAATCCTGAAACTAGCTCAAAAAATGGGAGTAATACGCCCGAAAGACCTCGTGGAACGAGGCATTGCAAAGATTCATCTCAAGCGTCTTCTGTCAGAGGGACGGATTGAAAAACTTCAGAGAGGCCTCTATGCGCTTCCGGAAAAGGATTTCGGAGAGTACCACAGTCTTGTTGAGGCCTGTAAGAAAGCTCCCGGTGGAGTAATATGTCTGCTTTCAGCACTTCGTTTTCATGAGCTGACAACACAATCACCTCATGAGATCTGGATGGCATTTCCGAACAAAGCATGGAATCCCAAGATGGACGATATTTCACTCAATGTAATCCGATATTCGGATGCGACGTTCAAGAAAGGGGTTGAAACACATTCAATTCACGGAGTTCCTGTCAAGGTATACAACGTGCCTAAAACCGTTGCGGACTGTTTTAAATACCGTAACAAGATTGGTCTTGATGTCGCGATTGAGGCTCTGCAGGAATGTTGGCGCCTAAAAAAAGGTACAATGGATGAACTGTGGAAGTATGCCAAGATTTGCCGAGTGAGCCTTATCATGAAACCATACATGGAGATGCTGGGATGATAAACCCTGCACGCAAGAATATAGCCTCATCTGTGAGACAACGTTTGCTGAATTTTTCCAAGAAACACAAGATAGACTATCAACTACTCCTGATTCGTTATGGTTTGGAGCGGTTCCTGTACCGACTCAGTCAATCGAATTACAAAGAAATCTTTGTATTGAAGGGAGCGCTCCTTTTTCTAGTTTGGGATAAGAATACCTACCGGCCGACACGTGATGCAGACTTTTTAGGTAAAGGTGATAACTCACTTCCTCATCTTAAACAAGTCATACAACAAATCTGCACAGCTGAGGTTACCGATGACGGGGTCGTTTTTCATCCAGAAACTGTTAAAGCCATCCACATCAAAGAGGACCAAGAATATGAAGGCGTCAGAATTACCTTCGATGGAAACCTGTCGGAGGCAAAAATTCCAATACAGATAGATATCGGTTTCGGTGATACAATTTCACCGGACCCGCAACAGATCCTGTTTCCCACTTTGCTTGAATTCAATGCGCCCATCCTCAAAGCCTATCCACGTGAGACCGTCATCTCCGAAAAGTTTCAAGCTATGGTGCAACTCGGCATCGCAAATAGTCGCATGAAGGATTTTTACGATATCTGGATCATGTCAGAACGCTTTCAGTTTGAAGGAGAATCCCTATCCACGGCTATGCAGAAAACATTCGATCAACGAAAAACAACTGTCCCTTCGAAGCCTCCTTTCGCTTTTACAGCCGAGTTTTATAATGACCCAGACAAACAGATTCAATGGCAGGCCTTCATTCGAAAAAATAAATTACATCCCGGCGAAACAATCTCCTTCGAACATGTCATCAATCGGCTTCAAGCTTTCATTATGCCTTTATTAAAAGGAATCGCTAACCAGGAAAAGGTCCGTATGAAATGGACTCACACCGATGGTTGGATCTCTATTTGAGATTGACCCGAAATAGGAGTAGCTGTGGCGATTAGGAAGTCATTTGACCCCGATAGTCTAATGGCTTGGTGGACACGATTGCAACCAATTCAAGCCATCTCCGAAATAGATTATGAATTCTGGATATTTACTTCTGAACCCTTCTTGTACCAGAAAATAAGCATGAAAGTGTATCAGATGTCTAAACTAGGAATGACTCCTGGACAAATTGCCAAAAGCCTTGGAGTAGATGTCAAAACCGTAAAAACGGCTATTGAGAAGGGGTAAGAAACACAAAGTTCCAAATGGGTTGCCAGCAACACAATGTTAATTTATGGTTCGATACATTTAGAGGGAAGATCTACTA
Source organism: Deltaproteobacteria bacterium (assembly GCA_029262815.1). GTDB lineage: Bacteria > Bdellovibrionota > JAJCYS01 > JAJCYS01 > JAJCYS01 > JAJCYS01. Next base: position 30,381 of record JAJCYS010000019.1, read on the forward strand.
CACCTCCTGAATTAAACCAAACCTCATGAGTCCCGTAATAAAGCCTCTTATAGCTTTCACTTGTTGGTTTACCAAATATTTGAAACACCTCTTTCTTAGTCATGCCACAAAATAACTTATTTTTATCGAACTTTTCATTTTCGGATTTTATACGCTTTTTTATTCGTTCAATATCATTTTGTCTCTCTGTATCATTTTTTTTAACGAATATTTGACTAGGGCTATTTACTGCAATTTGGGCCTTGTTCTTGTAGCTATTTATAAGACCAGTAACACAAATATCCTTATTAAGATAATGTTTCTCTGGTACAAATGAAAACCTATTTCTGTGATTCCCCCAAATGACTATTGTAAATACCTGGTTGGGAAAAGCTTTATTTAAATTTAAAAAAGTTGGCTTTCCCTTACTCTTAACTGCGTAAGTTGATTTTACAACTTTACCACATACAACTACAGTCTGCCCCAAATAGCTTAAAGCTTCTTCTGGTTCAATATATTTTAGTTCTTCGGAAAATAATAAACAGGGACTAACTATTATTCCAATTAAAAAATACAAACAACCTAGTACTTTTGGTAGCTTCATTAATATCCCATCGGTATTTGAGTCTTCAAAATTTAGAAATATTGTCCTAGGCTGCTTTCACTTGAGATCTAGGGTACTTCTTTGTTACCCACCTTTTGAAATTGGCAATGAGCCCTTACCAACCCGCCAAAAGTCTTAGCATAGAGGTCAAAACTACTAAAAATGCTACTTAAAAAGGAATTTAAAAAACACTCAAAGACTTAAAGTGGGGGTTCTGTCTTAGTTTTTACTGGTTAATTTTTTTAAGGTACTCATTATCATCCAGCGTATAATACTTGTTTTTGCAAAGGTCGGTTCTTACCTGGTTTTCAATATTTTTCGTAGAAAAAACAATTAAAACAAGAAAACTGAAACCGAAAAGGGCAGTGATTAAAATTTGATATAGCAACATGCAGGAATAACCATCAAAAACATTTGCCAAGGCTATCCACACAGCTGGAATGGAGAATAACGCTGCAAAAGCTAATAGCGAAGGTAAATGGATATAAACAGTCAAATAATTCTTCCATGTTTTCACGTGAATGACCATTTTTTCTTTTTCTTCTTCCTCTTTTTTGCATCGCTTTTTAAAGACACAATAAAATATGAAATAGTGGAGAACAGAAAAGGCGTAATTTACCACTATTCCAAGAAAGGAAAAAACAAAGCATATTGATATGAAACCTAGAGAATGCGAGGATAGAATGAAGAGTTTATTGTTGAGAAATTCATAAAACGAAAATACGCATAAATAAACCATTCCCAAACCACTACCAATTAGTATTGTGTAGATTTCATCTTTCCCAAACCTTGAAATTATTAGTTCAATATTATTTTTAGCACCCATTCTATCCTCCATTTTCGATTCTCAATAATAAGGACTATCGAACACTTATATTCCCACAAATAGATATAGTGATACACTTCCACATCCAATCAAAACCAAATTTGACCAAATACCAAAAATAATAGACAATGTCTCTTATGCCAACAGAGGTTCCCCTTACGCTCCGAGAAGTTCAATACAAACTTGAAACTGATCAACACGTATTGATTCATCTGTGTGAAAAAGGCGTTATTATCCCTGATTTGCAGGAAACTGAAGGCAGAGGGAAATCGAGAAAGTTTTCAAAGAGAAACCTCTTTGAATTTGCTGTAGCTTTAGCTCTTAGAAAATATCAAATTCCTATTTCTATTGTGGCAGCCTGTATTCGACTATTACGCTCATTTGAACGCTCAACACTGAAACTTATTAAGCCCCAGGAATTTAGGCTATCTGAAACGCCTGGCCTTAACTTATATTTGTTTGATGGTCGATATCTCGTTTTTGAAGTCTCTGAAAAAAAACTCCTACTCGGATTTAATATCACCAAAGTTTTAAAGATCCCCGAGACACAAATCAAAATTGATAAATTACATGAACTTCCCAAGCGTTTTGAATCCTTCTTAAAGCTTAATATATCTGAGATCGCAAACTCAGTTTCTTGATCGCTTTCGTAAAATAACATATTAATATGTATTGCTTTTATAATAGACATTGTCTATTATAAAAGCAATACATCATGAATAATCTAGCCATCCAAGAACACCTCACTCAAGAAAACGACGCAAGTCCACTGTCCGAAGAAACGTTAGCTCTCATCGATCACATTGGTGAAATCTTGGCTGAAGAATATGTCCAAGCCATGAAACTGGAGGAAAAGCATGAAAGCAGCAATTTATGCCAGATTTTCAAGCGACAACCAACGAGAACAAAGTATCGAAGACCAAGTCAGAGTATGTCGAGAATATGCACAGAAAAATGAGGTTTCTGTCCTAGAAGATCATATCTATGTAGATGAAGCGAAGTCAGGCTCTATTCGAAACCGTCCAGGCCTTGAGGCGTTAAAAAAAGCAGCTGAATCGAAACTGTTTGATACGCTTCTCATAGATGATTCATCTCGTCTTTCAAGAGATAATCAATACTTCAATACATTGCTTTGCCTCTTTCAATTTTGGGGACTGACGCTTATCTCTGTCAGTGATGGCCTAAATACCCAGGAAGAACATGCCAAAGTAGCCTATCAGTTTAGAGGCATCTTCAATGAACTGTATCTGTCTGATCTTCGCAAAAAAACACACCGGGGCCAAATGGGCCAAGTTTTAAAGGGTTACAACATGGGATATGTTGGATATGGCTATCGATCCAAACCTGTGGGTGAATTAAAACCTGATAAAAAAGGAAGACTCAGAGCAGAAGGATTTACCATAGAAATTCAACCTGAAGAAGCTGTGGTAGTTAAAAATTTATTTGAATCTTTTACTCAAGGTAAATCTATCAATGGCATCGTCAAAGAGCTAAATGACCAAAAAATACCGACATTCAAACGTTTACGTGGAGGGTGGAATCTCTCCACAATATCAAGAATCCTTAAAAGTGATCGCTATATTGGGAAGTACACTTGGAATAAAACCACATCAGTCAAAGATCCACTCTCAGGGAAAATCAAAAAGGTGGCAAGACCCAAAAGCGAATGGATCATCCAAGATCGACCCGAAATGAAAATAATATCTGATGTATTGTGGCAGAAAACACAGCTCCGATGGCAGGAGATTGAGAATACCAATCCGATCCGGAAAGGTAAAAGAGGGTTTTCATCTAAACAAAAGAGTTTCGTATCCTCTCATCCCCCACATTTGTTATCTGGCAATCTAAAATGCGGCCTATGTCAAGGAAGCATGGCCCTCGTGAGTGGTAAGGGAAGTGGCTATTACGGTTGCATCAATGCCATCAAGAAAACCTGTACTAACAAGCTCCTCATCTCCCGAAAAAGGCTGGAAGCTCATTTTATTTCTGTCGTTCATGAAAAAGCTATCAATCCGAAAACCCTTAGAGCCGTCTTTGAAAAAACAGCTGAGAAAATCAAAGATCATTATGCCCACATACCTGAAGAAATAAAGCTCAAGAAATTGGAGCTCAACCGCCACGAAACCCGAATTCATAACTTCGTTGAATTTATTGCGGAGGGCAAAGCCACTGCCTCTTTAAGTGCTGCACTGGAAGAAGCTGAAACCAAAGTGAAGGCCTTAAAATCAGATGTCGAAGGTATGGAGCATATTAAGGAATCCGCCTTTGAACCACCACCGATTGAGTGGATTACACATCGACTGAACAATATTCGAAGTGTGCTCGAAAAGCGGACATCTCAATCTGCCCTACTTTTACGAAAGCTCCTCGGACCTATTACGATGACGCCAAAGCAACCAGATCAAGAACGAGCAGTGTATCATGCGAGATGTAAACTCAAGACTTTTGGACTTTGGGAGAATTCGGACAAAGGTTCGAATTCATTGCATTGGTGGAGGTGGCGGGAATCGAACCCGCGTCCGAAATGGTTGACAGGCAGAAGAATTACATGCTTCGCTACAGTCAATTTCGCCTCTGATCGAGCTGTAGCTCACTTTATCAGACGCTAGATCACAATAAATACAACAGCCTGACTTGCGACCCCATCAGACCATCAGACCTGCTAGCTGACCATCTTATCGAACCCGCAGATCAGGATTCGACAGATGGGCTACTTATAATTAAGCAGCAACTGCGAGATTATCGCCAGTTTGTGTTTTGCCGCGTTTTTACAAGGTCACGACACCTTGGCATGCCTCTAACCCCCCAAAGCGCATCCCGTCAAATCCAGGACACCCCCAAACTAGGATCGGATCAAAGTTTTCTAAAGTTTAACATACTTTTTTTGTTTTTTTGCTCAATAAATCAGGTGTTTATAACCTATTCTCCGGCCATTTCACGGCATAACCCTTCCCAAGCCTCCAAAATACTCTCTAACACCATATCTGTATGAGCCGTAGACATAAAAGCAGGCGCATAAGCATTCGGCGAAAGATACACCCCTCGATTGAGAAGCCCATGAAACACCTGCTTAAAAAATGCCTCTTGGCTCTCAGGCATGTCACCAATCGCTCGAATTTCTTTCACACACGGCGTCATCCAAAATAACGACGCATAATGTCTGATCGCAAAAGGCTTTTCCCCAAACGATCGCTCGTACACATGCGTCATATCATCAGCTAACTTTTGTGCCATCCGTGTCAATTCCCCATACGGACAAGTCGACAACAACTTCTGCAAAGTTGCAATCCCACTTGCCATCACGAGCGGATTCGCAACTAACGAACCCGCCTGATACACCAATCCTTCTGGGGCCAACAAATCCATAATCGTACTCTTGCCACCAAAAGCACCCATGGGCAATCCACCCCCCAACGCACAACCGTACACCACCAAATCCGGCTGAATGTTCAAAAGCTCTGACATCCCCCCAAACGCAACCCGAAAACCCGTCACCACTTCATCAAAAATTAACAAAATACCGTTCTTCCGTGCGGATGCTTCCACATATCTCAAGAAATCATAGTCCTGTACCAACACCCCGTAGTTTGTCGGTAACGGTTCCAAAATAATGGCAGCAATCCCATGATCATGTTCTGACAAAGCTTTATCAAAAGCTGTCACATCATCCATCGGCACAATGATCGTCTCTTGCACCTGTGATGGAGCCAACCCCGCACTATTGTGATTACGTGTACTGGCCAAACCAGATCCTGCTTTAATCAACATCGGATCTACATGCCCATGATACCCGCCTTCAAATTTTAAAATCTTGTTTCGCCCCGTCGCTGCCCGAGCCAATCGCAGCACACTCATGACGGCCTCAGTCCCAGAATTCACAAACCGAACTTTCTCAACCCAAGGAATATGCTCAGTCACCAACTCAGCTAACTCTAAAGCCCGACGTTCACAGGTTCCATAACACCATCCCTGGCTCATCATCGTATCAATACTCGAAGCAACTTCTGGATCAACATGGCCGAACAGCAATGACCCCCAGCCCATACAACAATCCACATACTGATTGCCATCCACATCCCAAAGATAAGGTCCTTTGGCATGATCGATAAACCGCGGTGTGCCACCTACATTACTAAAGGACCGCAGAGGTGAATGCACACCCCCCGGCATCACAGCTTGAGCTCTCTTAAAGAAGCTTTCAGACCGCACAGTTTTCATTGGATCCCCCTACCTTGAATTCCCAGCCTATCATATCACCCAAATTACCCTCAAATCCTACAAAAAGAGTCCTAGACTCCTGTACATTTGGTGGTAGCATAGGTGGCACTTATGGATTCAAAAGAACTTAGCCCAACCCAATTAGCGACCTTATCTGACACACTTGTCGATATGCGCAAAGTAATTTTAAAGATGATCGCGGAAGCAAAATCCGGTCACCCCGGTGGCTCACTCTCCGCAATCGATATCATCGCAACACTGTTTTTACATCGCATGAAATACACACCTGAACACTACGCATCCTTATCTGAAGATGTATTTGTTCTTTCAAAAGGTCATGGTGTCCCCGCGCTTTATGTTGTGTTGCAAAAAGTCGGCCTCATATCCGATTCTTTAGACCTCATGTCCCTACGAAAGTTAGGCTCCCCCTTACAAGGACATCCAGACCGCGTCCGATTACCCGAGGTCGTTGCCTCGACAGGTAGCTTGGGCCAAGGTCTCTCCATGGCTGTCGGTATTGCTTTAGCCAAAAAACTGAATAATGATCCCCACCATGTTTTTGTATTAAGCGGTGATGGAGAACTTCAAGAAGGCCAAGTATGGGAAGCACTCATGTTTGCCTCAAAACTTAAGCTGACTAATCTCACTGTCTATATCGATCGCAACCAAGGCCAAATCGATGGCCCCACTGAAACAGTGATGCCCCTTGAACCTCTAGATAAAAAGTTCGAAGCATTTGGATGGGAAACCCACACCATTGATGGTCATAACCTCGAAGCTATTCATAAAACAGCACATCTAACATCCACCCAAGGGCCCTTGTGCATCATCGCTGACACCGTAAAAGGACACAGCGTGAGTTTCATGGAGCACAAAATTAAATGGCATGGCGTCGCACCGAATGATGAAGAGCTGGAACAAGCTTTGAATGAAATTGAATCTAAAAGAAATAGGGAGCGTTCCGTATGAAAGCCGCGACTCGCGAAACCTTTGGTAAAACCCTATTAGAACTCGGCCATGCACATTCCGACATCGTCGTACTCGATGCCGACTTAGCCAAAAGTACAAAATCGGAACTCTTTGGCAACACATTTCCAGACCGTTTTTTTGAATGTGGCATCGCTGAAGGCAACATGATCGGCATTGCTGCCGGGCTAGCCCTAGCAGGCAAACGTCCTTTCGCCTGTAGCTTCGGTTGTTTTTTAATTGGCCGCTTCGAACAAATTCGCATGAGCGTGTCCTATAACCAAGCCCCTGTTGTACTCGTGGGCACTCACGCTGGTGTAACTATCGGCGAAGATGGACATAGCCAAATGGCTTTAGAGGATATCGGGCTGATGAGAAACCTACCGGATATGCATGTGCTTCAGCCTACTGATGCTATTGATACGCCTCAAATTGTGAGCTACCTCGTTGAACATCGTGTCCCTGCTTACCTCCGTCTTACTCGTCAAAAAATGGCACCCATTCTACCTGACACCTACACCTTTTCTTTATCAGAAGGCGCTTTGCTGCCTCAAACACCCCCACCTGCTGAAGCTCAACTACTGATGCTTGTTTCAGGTGGACCTGCCGAAGCCGCAATGCTCGCAGCACAGCACTTGTCTGCAGATGCCTCTATTCCAACAACCTGTGCCGTGATGAACACACTCTGGCCACTACCCCAAACATGGCTTGACTCTGTGATTACCTCAAATATTCAAGGTATCATCACTGTCGAAGACCATTACACAACCGGGGGTCTTGGTAGTATTATTGCAGAGCATACGTCGTTGCCTGTTCAAAAGATAGGCATCGAAACTTATGGTCAATCAGGTACTGAATCGGAGCTTATTCATCATTACGGATTGGACACACAATCTATCATCGAAAAATCCCTCGCATTTCACAAAGGGCTGAATTTATCTCAGTTGTAGAGTAGATTCCCTCGGGTAAACCCGGGTTACCCTGCCTTCGCAGGAATGACAAGACTGGCGCAAATGCTCGTGTCGGGGATTGTGCATGTTAGATAATTCGATGACAGAAAATTGGTCAGATTTGGGAAAATGGTACACTGATAGCAGTTACAGAATTCCATGACTTCAAAACAATCAACTCTCAAAAAAGTTCTTAAAGGGATATTATCCGTCAGCCTTCTAGGCATGGGCGGGGGTGGCAATCTGTTACTCACACGACAAGCATGGGTGAATACTCAAAAGCTCTGTACACTTAAATCGTTCGAACAAGCCTTCGGGCTTGTGTGGCTATTGCCTGGCCCCGTAGCCACAAAATTACTGGTTTTCCTTTCCTACCAGTCTTACCCCAGATGGTGGGTTCCCTTCTTGACCACAGCTATCTTTATTACACCAGGCATTCTGCTTCTCTCTCTCATTATTTGGGCCGGTGATTACGTCAACATGCAATTTTTACGAATCACGATAAGTATGATTTCTTTTTTATTTATGTTTGATTTTTGTCTCAGCTCATTACGCAGTCATCTTGTCCGTTACAGACGAATGATCGGCCCATCTCTTTTTGTTGTTTTGAGTAGCTTGTTGCTTGGCATCCTGACCCACTTAAGTCTAATTCACTATATTTTGATTTATATCGTTGGGTTCTCTTGCTTGCAGATCTTGCCCAAGTTACAACACACTCAAAAACTTTTTAGCCTAAGCCTTCCCCTGATATGGACCTTGATTCAAACCGGCCTGTTTATCTATGGCGGCGCGTACGCAATGATTACTCATTTGTACTACAAATGGTGTGTAGTAGATCCCATACTGGCACCTCAAAATTTTTGGTACGCAGTAGGATTAGCTCATCTTCTACCAGGACCGTTGATGAATTTTGTTTCATATATAGGCATCAGTCAAGGTTCAATACTCTCTGGATGGATGATGAGTTATTTGCTGATCACCCCCCCTTGCTTGTTAACATGTGTCTTAACAAAATATCAAAAAACACTACTCAAAAATAAACTACTCAAACGTAGTTTAATCTATTTTTTCCCATTTATAATGGGCATTTTACTGATCCAAGGACTCCGGATGATTTCCGAATCCTTACCTAGTGTTCTAATGATTGGTGTGGTTTGCACCATCACCCTCCTGCAACAAAAACTAAGGCTCTCATTTAAAACATTTCTGCTCTTTTCAGTGACTATAAGCATTCTGACTGCTTATGTTAGTATGGCTATGCTGTAGCATACATAGGTCCGTTGAAGTGTTTTTATGAATAAGAGTTGTTCAAAATTTTTGATTTTTACTTTATTGTGCGTTTGTCATACGGCCTGCCACAAACAACCACCTAACTCTGCAACACATATTACGATCGCACTCGCAACTCACAAAAAACAAGCTTGGAATTTGAATTCGACAGACACCCTGAGAGAAATAGACTTAAGAGCGCTGCGATTTGTCACAAGAACATTGTTCAAGACAGGCCGAAATTTTGAACCTGTCCCCGATCTAGTTGACACATATGAACTTTCGAAGGCAAATAAAGCAATCGCTTTGATCCTAAAAAAAATAAACTGGTCCGACGGTTTGCCCCTCACATTGCAGCACGTGCAGCAGAGTATGATACGTTCATTAATTTCTCACCCTCGTTCACCTCAAGCTCATCTTTTTTTAACGCTACTACCCAAACAATGTCAAAAAAATCCTCAACACTGCTTTAAAATTAAAAAAAATAAACTTATCTTGTCTTTCCGTGTTCAACCCCTCTTAGCCCTGCCATTTCTAACACTATCCATTACAGCTCCCCAACACCCGACAAAAAACCTATCAAAAGCTGGGCTGGGTCCCTACGTTATTACAAAACAAACCGATGAACACCTATATCTGATACATAGAGAAAAAGACCGCTTTCGACCGATCCTATTGAAGCAAGTCTTATTTCAATCTGAGCTTAAGAAACCATTCCAGACCAATAAACTACATGTAATTGATCCACCCCCTTTAAGCGCCATCACCAAATCTTTCTGGACTAAACATTTACAAGCCTTCCCAGACTTTAATCTACTCATCCTGCTTCAAAACAAAACAGCTCCCCCACTGCAAATTCAGCCCGAAGAGATATCCCGTTACTTCGCTCAAAAAAACCTCCCTCTAGCACAAATCCCCAGCCCCCTAATCCCACTGTTTGAATCCTGCTCGCCCAAAAAATTTCACATTACACCCACACCCACTGCTTGGCCGAACCCAGTTACCATCCTTGGACCCAAAACTTTATTTAGTGCCCTGGCGGGTGAGCGCATCAAAAAACATATTCAACGCTTTGGCTCCATCCCTGTTACTTATCAATCCGTACCTGCAGCTCATTTGCTTTCATTAATTAGCCAAAAAAAAGCACCTTACCAACTATTCTCTTTTAGATCCCAAGTCCCTTCACTCCAACCTTTTCTTAACCTCTTTCGAAGTAAAATGCCTCTCGCTCAACAAAAATCAGATTTTTATACATTCACACTGGACCATTATGAAACGACATACCCTATGAGAACAGCCTCTCCAAACTGGGCACCCGTCATTCGTTCCCTATGCCTTCCTACCCGACGTGTACTCCCCTTACTGTCTATCCCCAGTTACGCCATTGTTCATCCGAGAATCAGTAAAAGCTACGTACGCGACCAGCATGGTATTTATTATTTTCCTACAGCCCCGCAGGATTCCCTTGCGAGCCGTTCAAAACAAAGCTATAACAACTAAAATGTCATTGCGAGTTGCGTGTGTTCAATTTCCATGTGTTGAAGATACTGAGAAAAACATAGATCAAGCTTATAAACTCGTCCAACATATTGCGTTGGAGGAGCCTGATATCATTGTGTTGCCTGAAGCCTGTTTCTTTCATCGCACCTCAGACAAAACAAAACACCCATTTTCTGCTTCAACGCATCCATGGCTAACTTTGATGACAAAATGGGCTGAAGCCCACCGTGCGGTCATTATCGCCGGTACACTTCTTGAAGCTCCAGACTCACCCGACAACAACCCCCCCTATCTTACATGCGCTGTCGTATTTCCAAATAAACAAACACCCATCTTGTTTCAAAAACATAAATTATTTCGTGGCATGTTATATGACACCCATCACATTAATGAAATTGAGACTTATAGTCGGGGAGCAGATGGATACGGCTTCTTTACGTACAAAGATTGGCGTATCGGAGTCACGCTTGGCACTGAACTCAGATACAGCACAATCTTTGATACCCTGAGATATCAACATAATTGCGATGCAATTCTAGTTTCATCCGCTTTTTACACAGAAACACAACAATCCAATTGGGTGTCTCTACTAAAGACCCGTGCATTTGAATACCAATGTTATATTGCAGCAGCAAATCAATCTTCGTTTCATGCAACCACCCATCCTTACTTCTTGGGACAAAGTGCCATCATTGATTCTTCTGGCATCCCCCTCAGCTTAGGCCCGAAGATGGGCGAAGCCCTTTGTTTGCAAGATTTTTCCAAAGACGAATTATTAAAAAGTCGCATTCGTGTTGACACATCTTTAAATATTCAAAAACACAAAGGAGACCTTATATGAGTATCGAAATGATTCAGTCAGACGCAGCACCTAAACCTGTTGGCCCGTACTCACAAGCCACAAAAATAGGGAACATGATGTTTGTTTCTGGGATCATCCCCCTAGATCCCGAAACGGACACCTTATGTTTATTTGACGGTGACGGGGCCAAACAAGCTAAACGTGTATTAACCACCCTGAAGAATTTTCTAACTTCGCAAGGACTCTCTCTCAACCATGTCGTTAAAACATCGTTATTTGTAAAAAATATGGATGATTTTGGCGCCATCAATGAAGTGTACGGCCAATTTTTTACGGAACATAAACCTGCCCGTGCATGTGTCGAAGTCGCTCGACTGCCTAAAGATGTCGCTTTTGAATTAGAAGCTGTCGTCTGGACCGGTTCTTGAGTATTTAGGTTTTTTAGACCCATTTAAATAAAACCGCGAGTGCGGAAACGTCACTTGAACGAAAGACGATATCCGCTTCAGCAGCCAATTTAGGTTTTGGATTCAATCCTACGCCGAGCCCTGATAATCGCATCATCTGAACATCATTGGCGCCATCGGCAATCACAACCGTATCTTCCGGCCTGCATCTCAACTTTTCACATAACTCCATCAAGAACATCGCTTTAACTGATCCATCTACAATCGGATGAGTCACCTCACCAAGACATTTTTGTTCGTCATCAAAAACTAAGTCATTTGCACGGTATTCTGTAATCCCTAAGTGATCCATTAGCGGTTTAACCATTTGGGTGAAGCCACCCGACGCACACGCAACGATGACCTGATTTTCTTTTGCGAGTTGAACCAAACGTTCACAACCTGATCGGATATGTAAACGCTGTCCAACCTCTTTAACTTCATCAGCCGTAATACCTCGAATGAGCCCTACACGCGCTTTCAAAGCCGCCTTGAAGTCAAGCTTCCCCTGCATCGCCATCTCTGTGATAAAAGACACCTCATCCTTGATCCCCTTTAGATCAGCCAACACATCAATCCCTTCTTCTTCAACCAAGGTACTATCTACATCAAATAGAATAAGTTTGGGTTTTTTGGTTTTCCACCTTTCAGGTATAGGATTGAGATCCAACTCATGGGCAGCAGCATGTCTCATGAGCTCTGTTTGTTCTGACTCAGTATCACTCGATATCAGACACGCTGTCTGGTCTTCAGAAAGCGACTGATAAACTGAATACAATTCATTATGCTGCGCACAAACTGCTGACACAGATTTAGCATCACGACCCGACAACAATAATAGATCACTCATGTGTGGTTTTATTAAATCACAATTGTCTTACACAAAAGAACTTCATCATACCCTGAAAGCGTATCGAGCAATTCAAGTGAAACAGGATTGTCTAGGGTATAGATTGCGAGTGCCACTTTTTCTTGTGAACACAGGCTGACAGACATTCTTGAAATGTTAATTTTAGATTTTCCAAGTTCAGAGGCAATTTTGCCAACAACCCCTGGCGTATCTGAATTGAGCACAAACAACATGTTCCCTTCTGGCAATACATCAAAATCATACCCATTCATTTCAATTAATCTCAAACTGTTAGGATCAAAAACTGTTCCTGCAATTTCGATTATTTCTTCACGGTCTGATTCACCGTTCACGGTCACGGCTAATTTAATAAGCTGTTTGTACGGTCCGCCATTTGATGAGGCCACATGACTTGTCACTAAATCAATATTACGCCTCTGTGCCAATAATTTTGCATTTACAATATTTACCTTTTCTTCAGAGACCATCGTTCCCAAAAAACTTTTAGTGGCTTGTGTGAGCAGCGCATCTTGATGTTTTTCTAATGCTTCACCATGAATTTCGATTGCCAAGCACGTGGGAACACCTGCCATTAATTGACCCAAAAATTTCCCGAGTCGATCAGACAAATCAAAGAATGCTTTCTGCTTCACAGATAAATCATTTAACCGAATTGTCGAGTTGATCGCACTCGACACAGTCTGATGTTTTTCGTATTCGATCAACAACTCACAGGCATCTACTGAAACACCCTCTTGCGCTTCTTTAGTCGAGGCACCCAAATGAGGCGTCGCAATAACGTTGTCCATTGCTAGTAAAGGATGATCAGGCGGAGGCGGTTCTTGCTCAAATACATCAATTGCTGCTCCACCAACACGCCCAGACTGTAAACCTAATACCAATGCTTTTTCATCCACTACACCCCCACGAGAACAATTCACAATGAGTGCGCCTGGTTTCATACGTTCAATGGTGTTCTCGTTGATTAGGTAACGGGTTTGATCCGTAAGAGGTGTGTGCAGTGTAATGATATCTGCACGGGCAATAAGTTCGTCAAAAGTGAGTTTTTCAATGGATAATTGTTTGGCGTACTCCGTTGAAACAAAAGGATCGCACCCCACTACATGCATGCCATATCCATTTGCAATACGAGCTACAATTGTTCCAATATTACCTAACCCGACAATGCCAATGGTTTTCCCATATAGTTCATTCCCAACGTATTGCTTTCGATTCCATTTTTTTTCTTTCAATAAACTGTAGCATGCTTGTGGCACATGTCGCATCAATGCAGTCAATAAAGCAAAAGTATGCTCAGCAGCCGTTGTCGCATTGCCTTTTGGGGTGTTCGCAACCAAAATCCCTTGTTCCGTTGCATAAGTGACATCGATATTGTCCACTCCGACACCCGCTCTAATAATTAACTCAAGATTTTTTGCGCACG
>JAJCYS010000020.1 GCA_029262815.1 Deltaproteobacteria bacterium
AAATTGGATTCTGAGCAAGGGATAAGCGGTTTTGAAAAAGGGAGATAAAGTTGTTTCCAGTGGGTCAGTGGAGCCTGAGGTGAGATATCCAATGTAATTTCTTGAGTGAGATAAGCTTTCCAAAAGAGGCATAGGCCATAAATAGGGGTAGAAATGCCATTCCACGCAACGTTTGTTTCCATGAGGCTGGATTGGGCCTCTGAGGCGTGCGCTGAAAAGATCTTTTTAGACTCATTGTGACATTCTGATTCTGGGATAGTTTTTACATAAGCGCGGTTATCACAAAGGGCCTTAAATGATGCCCAGGGTAGGTTCCCGGGAATAGAGGTATAAAAATCAGTGTGTTGTTTAAGTCGATCAGAAATCACCGGTGTTAAAAACACATCAACATGATAAGGCATCCAAAGAGAAGTGGCGTGGGTCCAACGCGCTGCATCTTTCCAGTTATCGATGAGTCCTTCTTCAAAGGGGTGAGTGCCCAAGGTTTCGCTCAGGACAAGGTCGATTTCATGTATCGGGTCAACATCAGTAGAATGGGCTTCAAAAAAATGACACTTGTGACTCAAGTTCAATGCTCTGGCCATGTCAATAGCAACAGAAAGTGTCGATTCAGCTTCAATAAAGACACAGGATTGAGCCCCAAGTTTGAGAGCGAGTAACCCTAAATACCCAGTCCCCGCACCTAAATCAAGCATACGTGTGGTGGGTGTGACATGCTTTTTTAAGGCTTTATAAAATGCGTCGTTTCTTAGTGAGTCCGAAAGGAGTTGTCTTTGAAGTTCAATATTCATTATTTAAACCATCGCTTCAAAACATCGATTGTATCGGGTAAATAGTGTTGGATCCAAGGATGTTTCCACTGTTTGGCTTGGACGAGATGACGAATAACCTTAGAGCTGCGATCATCAAACGGCAGTTTGAAATAACGAATGATATGGGTGTCTTCAAACAGGTAATGATCTTCAATAGTATCCACGGACTTGAGGAATTTGGCTTGTTTAGGGAAAGTGGCGTTCGATCGGTGAACGACACAAAGGTGGCACAGATCTAAAATCTCACGATAGGCTTTCCATTCTGGGAATAGTTCAAACTGATCTAATCCGATGAGTAAGTGACAGTTGGGATCGATTTGTTTGAGTTCTTGTAAAGTTTCGATCGTATAAACAGGTTTCTTCTTTTGGAGCTCGACTTGGCTGACAGAAAGGAAAGGGGGCGGGGTATGCAAGTCCTGAAATCGATTGAGTTCATTAAACAAGGTGGTGAACCGTTCTTCGGGTGAAATGAGAATAGGTTCGTCTTTGCATGGGCTTTGATAATTTGGAATGAAAAGCACTTCACGCACGCCTATTCGTTTTCCGACCTCGTATCCCATTTCGAGGTGTATGTGGTGGATAGGGTTAAAACTACCCCCAAAGAGAAGCATGCCGTCTGTACCCAATTTAGCATCCATTAGCCGGTTATTATACATTACGACCCAAGATTCGGGGACCATAAGTTCGCCAGAGTTCGGGGACAGTGAGGAACCTCACAGCTACTTATCTCTGCCGATGGGTTAAAATCGAACTATTTTGGACTTTTAGTGGGCTTTATGATACGTAAAGGCCATGCGTTTTTATGATGAGGCGACGATTACTGTTGAAAGTGGTGCTGGGGGTAGGGGTGCCATTAGCTTTAGACGAGAGAAGTATGTGCCCAAAGGAGGGCCAGATGGGGGTGATGGGGGTAAAGGCGGGGACGTTGTATTTCAGGCAGGTCATAAACGTAGCCTACTGGATTATCACTACCAACGCGTATTTAAAGCTGCAACAGGTCAATCAGGTTCAGGGGGATGCAGAACGGGTCATGGCGGTGCTGAACTGGTTTTAGAAGTGCCACCGGGGACTATTGTGTATACTTGGGACGGCGAGACCAAAGAAAACAAACGCAAGCTTGCTGATCTCTCAGTCGAAGGCCAACGTGTCGTAGTGGCTCAAGGGGGTCGTGGCGGCAAAGGAAATGCTTTTTTTAAACGAGCAACTTTGCAAGCGCCAAAATTTGCGCAGCCCGGCGAATCAAGCCAAAAACACCATGTCTATCTTGAACTAAAGTTACTTGCTGATGTAGGTCTAGTCGGATTTCCCAATGCTGGGAAAAGTTCATTTTTGCGAAAAGTTTCAAATGCATTACCAAAAGTTGCAAACTATCCATTTACGACTCTGAAACCTCAACTTGGAGTTGTGCGAATTTATGACCAAGATTGGGTCTTCAGCGATTTGCCTGGACTGATCGAAGGCGCGTCTCAAGGGGTAGGCCTTGGCCATCGATTCCTTAAACATATTGAACGCACGCGATGCTTACTTATGGTGCTCGATGGGGATCCTATGAATGACCAACCTCCGTTGATTCAGTGGGAAGCTTTAAAACGAGAGCTGGTTGCTTATAATCCCAATCTAAGCCAGCGACCTACGACTGTTGTCATTAATAAAGGGGATTTGCTTTCGGAAGAAGATCGGGCAGACTTTGTCGTCCAATTCCAAAATTCCGGAATTACTCAAATTCATTTCATGTGTGCCTTATCAGGTGAGGGTATTGATCCACTTTTGGCAAAGCTTTCCCCTGAACTAGCGAGGTATGATTCAAATACACATTTAGAGCTTTATTAGGGTTTAGTCAGCTAGATTTTCTTTTGGGAAAAAACTTAGCTAGCTTCGGGGATGATAGAAACTTGTTTTCTGTGCTTGCCAAATCGACTGAACTTGACCAGGCCAGCAATCAAAGCGAATAACGTGTAGTCACGACCCATGCCAATGTTTTTTCCAGGGTGAATTTTGGTACCCAGTTGGCGTACAATAATTTCACCAGCCTTGACCTGTTGACCGCCGAATCGTTTGACACCACGTCTTTGGCCTTGTGAATCGCGACCGTTTCTTGTACTTCCTGCAGCTTTCTTATGTGCCATGACCTACTACCCTTATTATTTAGAAATTCCTGTGACTCGAAGTTGGGTGAGATGTTGGCGGTGACCTTGTTTTTTCTTGGAGTCTTTTCGCTTCAAACGCTTAAAAACTTCAATTTTTTTGCCCTTGGTATGGGCTTCAACCTCAACCTCAAGTTTTGCCTTATTTACATAAGGGGCACCCAATTTAATTGAATCTTTTTCAACAATGCTGAGCACAGTTTCAAATGTAACTTTGTCGCCGACCTCTTGAGGAAGACGATCTACGAGCAGTTGATCTCCTTTGGAGACGGTATACTGCTTTCCCTGAATAAGACATATTGCTTGCATGGGACGTAATCTACAGGAATTCACTCAACTCTGTCAAGAAAAACAAAGCTTTCATTAGAATGGAATGTCATCCTCTGATAGGGTTGCAGCTTCACCCGAAAAGGGGTCTTCGTGCCCAGTCGGGGTGTTTACTTCACCCTGAGGAGCAGCAGGGGCCATATCTTGTGGGCCACCGAGGCCGGTTTGTTGTTGCGTGCTACCTAAAAATTGGATTGTTTGGCCTCTAATTTCAGTGGTATAGCGTTTGTTTCCGTCTTTGTCTTCCCAAGATCGGGTTTGAAGGCCGCCCTCAACATAGATCTGGCGTCCTTTTGAGAGGTACTGACCACATAATTCAGCAAGCTTGTTCCAAAAAACGATTCGATGCCATTCGGTCCGTTCTTTTTTCTCACCTGTGGCCTTATCGGACCACTGCTCACTGGTTGCTAAGTTAAACCGGGCGACAGCAGTGCCACTTGAGGTGTACTTAACTTCAGGATCTGATCCAAGACGCCCGACTAAAATGACTTTATTAACTCCACTCATCGCTTTTGACCTCCCTCAATTGTGCCGATATCATACACTGTTTTAGGGGAATAAAACTAGAACTCATTTTATAGGAGATCAAAGTTAAAACGGACAGTGTATGGTGGTCTGCTTAGGTCAATAATGCTAATGTTTGGAGTTAGAGGTTTCTAATATTTCGTAAACCCCTTAATTTACGGGTGAGGCTAGGGTGAAAAAAAATTGGGTCCGATGGGTTTTTGCTGCTCTAGTGATCGGAATTTCTTCTGTTTTTTTATTTTGGCAGAGGCCTTCTTTAAACCAAGATCCTTCATCGCAAAGAGCGATCATGGGTGTGACGGTTCCTGGGGTTGCACATATCGTGCATAGTCTCATTCTGGATGGCGCGTGTGAGCTTGAGATTTCTTTGTTGGGTTCTGCTTCAGGAGGTCATCATATTGAGATGAGCCCTGAAGCTGTCTCAACATTACACATTGCGAAAGTTTTTTTGCTTGTGGGTGCTTATTATGATGACTGGTTGATCCCTCGCCTGCGGGATATCCCTTTTGCCCGTCTCGATCGAATGGGTGCATTTTATAGAGGTGGGGAAGAGAAGTCACATAAGGCGGAAGGGCACACACATGTACGTCCTTCAGGAACCGAACTAAAACACCAACACATGGTAGATCCGCATTTTTGGTTGGATCCTAGACAGGTAGCTAAGGTGCTCGATCCTTTGATTGCCTTGCTAAAATATCGCTTTGGGAATCGTTGCAAAGCGGAGCAATTAGAACGAAATAAAGCCCAGCTTTTATCAACATTGAAAAAACTAGAGCTTCATTTGCTCAGTAAAAAAACAGATTTTGGGGAAGTACGAGTGATTGCCACACATGATGCATTCCGTTATTTTGTGCGATATATCAGTGATTTGGGGATCGACATTGACTATCAAGCCATTGAAATTCATCTGGCAGGTGTCCGAAAAGCAGCTTACGTATATGAAGCTTTAGAGTCTCGGAATCCACCTACAGTATGGGACGTGCCGCCTTACGCGTTGTGCCGAACGCCGCGGGTTAAAGATATCAAAACCTGCTTTCGTGCAAACCCCTTAGGACTGTGGCACCCTAAGGACACAGATAAAGGGTATGATAAATTTCTGAATAAACTTTCAAGAACGCTGTTAGGTTTTTCAGATTAGGGACGTGATGTTGGATCCAATTATTTCTTTCGATAAAGTTTCATTTGCCTACGCAAGTGAGACGCCTGCTTTATTTGAGGATGTTTCATGGCAAGTCTCGGCCGGAACCTGGTGCAGCGTTTTAGGCCCCAATGGGGTTGGGAAGAGTACGCTTCTAAAGCTTATCTCAGGTGAAGTGCAGCCCACATCGGGTAAAGTCAAACGTCAGTTTGAGCCACACGAGATGGCGTATTTGCCTCAATATCGTGCCTTTGAAGGAACGGAGGTCTTAGTTTCCCAAATTGTTGAAACATGTCAGAAAGGGTTATCTACTTACAGCATGCCACTAGATGAGTGGGCCGAGGTATTTGAGATCGATGACATTTCCCAAACCCGGGTCTCACATCTGTCTGAAGGGCAAAGGCAGCGTCTGGTATTAGGGTTATACCTTCTCAAGCCTGCAAAAATTTTGATTTTAGACGAGCCTACGAGTGGGTGTGATATTGCCCACGCGACAGCTATTTATGAGTTGGTAGCGTCTATCCGAGAGAAACTGGGGATTACGATCATTCATGTCTCACATGAAATTCATCAGGTACTCATGTTCTCTAAAGAGGTGATCTGTTTGGGTGCGCATGCGCGATGGCATCGCCATGTCGGCGATGTGTCTCATGAGTCTTTGGAGGATATCTACGGGTGTGAATTGCACAAAATGGTCAAGTTGCATGAGGATGTCGAAAAGAAACCGTAAAGGGAAATGACAATGACTATGTGGGTGTATCCAATATTATTTTTAGGGTTGCTGTTAATTCCTTTGATGATATCTGGATTTTTTATTTCTTCAAAAAAGATGGGGTTTTATGTGGATGCCGTCTCCCACAGCTCCATGGCCATTTTTACAGTCCTACTGCTTATATTTTCTGTGGGGCAGGACCTTGGTCCTGCAACCAGCGTCTGGTTGGCTGTGTGTGGGGTAGGTATTTTGGGAGCAGGGATTAGCTTTCGCCTGTTTCAATGGGACCGGCAATCCCAAGAGCCATGGATGGGTGAATTATTTGTGGGCAGTTTGGCACTTTCGGCGATTGTGATCTCCAAATTTCCACTCCAGGGAGTCGATTTTGATGCTTTATTTTTGGGCCAGTTACTTCTTTTAAAGCAAGTGGATCTCCATATCGGGGCCTTTTTTGCACTCATTTTTCTGGGTGCCTATGGCGTTTATGGAAACGCATGGCAGTTATTCTTTATGGATCGAGAGTTGTACCGTCATGTGTACGGGGCTAGACGCTTACCTCTGGTGGTACTCTTTTTTCTCATGACTGCCTTAATTGGATTTATGGTCCAAAGCGTGGGGCTTATCTTTACGTTTGCGGTATTAATTTTCCCAGGTCGATTGGCTCATAAATTAAGTGCCTCTACGTGGGGTATTTGGTTTTGCATGGCTGGGGGGATTTTGATTCTGGGCATAGCAGGACTTAGGGTAGGCTATGTACTTGATTTTCCTGTGGGGCCCACCTGTGCTTTGCTCTGGCTTTTTGCAGATTTAAGTCATAGTTTGATTGAGTCTGTGCAAAAGAGCTGATATAAATTATCTTTGATTACATTTGAGCCTGCTAAAGGGAAATAAAAAAGGGCTTGGTCCCTTGACTTTTGGTGTTGCAGGGCATATCTAAGCTAACAGGAAAAAGTAAAATTGGAGCTTGCGTGTAAGTTCTGAATGTATTGAAGTCTGAAGGTTCTGTTTAAGAGGAGGAAAAGCTATGAATATTAGACCTTTAAATGACCGTATCATCGTACGTCGGTCTGAGGAAGAAGAGCGTACAAAAGGGGGCATTATTATTCCTGACAACGCTAAAGAAAAACCCTTACAAGGGGATGTGATAGCAGTCGGTAATGGTAAAAAGCTTGAAAGTGGGCAGATAGTGCCTGTGGATGTATCGGCTGGGGACAGTGTACTGTTCGGAAAATATGCAGGTACTGAGATTAAAATTGATGGTGAAGAACTTCTAATGATGCGTGAAGACGATATTCTTGGCGTTGTTGAGAAGTAGGATTAGGGAGGAATTATAATGTCTGCAAAAGAACTTCGTTTTTCAGAAGAAGCTCGATCTTCCATTTTGCGCGGGGTGAATACCTTGGCAAATGCTGTGAAGGTAACACTTGGCCCTAAAGGTCGAAATGTTGTGATCGAAAAGTCCTTTGGTAGCCCAACCGTAACAAAAGACGGTGTGACTGTTGCTAAAGAGATTGAGATTGAGGATCGCATGGAGAATTTAGGGGCACAAATGGTTAAAGAAGTGGCCCAAAAATCTGCTGATGATGCTGGAGATGGCACAACGACTTCAACGATTTTGGCTCAAGCCATTTATCGTGAAGGATCTAAAATCGTTGCTGCTGGGTACAATCCGATGGAAGTAAAGCGTGGGATTGAAAAAACCGTAAAGCATGTGACGGTAGAGCTTGGCAAACTATCCAAGCCAATCAAAGATCAAAAAGAAGTGGCTCAAATTGGGTCAATTTCAGCTAATAATGATCCTGAAATTGGGAACATCATTGCTGATGCGATGGAAAAAGTAGGTAAAGAAGGAGTAATCACAGTTGAGGAGAGCAAAACTGCAGAAACAGAATTATCTGTTGTTGAAGGGATGCAATTTGATCGTGGTTATCTTTCTCCATACTTTGTGACCAACTCAGAGCGTATGGAAGTAGCACATGAAGATGCTTATATCCTGATTTACGACAAAAAAATCAGTGCAATGAAAGATCTGTTGCCCGTACTTGAAAAAGTCGTTCAGCAGAGTAAGCCGCTTATTATCATTGCTGAAGATGTAGATGGCGAAGCACTTGCGACTTTAGTTGTGAATAAGCTTCGTGGCACATTGAATGTTGCTGCTATTAAAGCACCAGGATTCGGTGATCGTCGTAAAGAGATGATGAAAGACCTTGCAACCTTGACAGGTGGCCAGGTGATCTCTGAAGAGCTAGGCATGAAACTTGAGCAAGCCCGTTTGGAAGACTTAGGCCGTGCAAAGCGTATTACGATTGACAAAGAAAACACGACCATTATTGATGGTGCAGGTGCCAAAGAAGAAATTGACGCACGTGTGTCACAAATTCGTGCTCAGGTGGAAGAAACCACATCTGATTATGATCGTGAAAAACTTCAAGAGCGTTTAGCTAAACTTGTTGGCGGCGTCGCTGTGATCCGTGTGGGTGCAGCAACTGAAGTTGAAATGAAAGAGAAGAAAGCTCGTGTGGAAGATGCATTGAATGCAACACGCGCAGCCGTTGAAGAAGGAATCGTGCCTGGTGGTGGTACGGCATTATTGCGTGCAGCTCAAATGTTGGATAATCTTAAAATGCCAAATAATGAGCAGACCGCTGGCCGTGACATTATCCGTCGTGCTATTGAAGAGCCAATTCGAATTATTGCTCAAAATGCAGGATGCGAAGGCAGTATTGTTGTATCTAAAGTGACCGAAAATAAAGACGTCAACTTTGGGTTCAACGCTTTGACTGAAACATATGAAGATTTAGTTAAAGCCGGTGTAATCGATCCTACGAAAGTGGTTCGTGCTGCACTTCAAAATGCTGCTTCGGTAGCTTCTTTGATGGTTACAACTGAAACAATCATTGCAGAGAAACCTAAGAAAGAAGAAGCCGCCGCCGCAGGTATGCCTGCTGGTGCCCCCGGAATGGGCGGCATGGGTGGAATGGGAGGCATGGGCGGCATGATGTAAGCCCCCATCTTCTGTCTTCTAGAAGAGGACACTTTGCTAAAAAAAGCTTCAAAAAGCCTCTCGCACCTACACAGGGACGGGAGGCTTTTTGATTTTTAAAATCTTGCGGTACAATGGGATGGCTTGTGAGTAAGAAAAAAAAGTCTACAACCAGACCTAAAAAAGGACCTCAAAAGTTACCTGTTAAATATGGGTTTCCCTATTTACCAGCTGCTGATGCTGGGATTAAGCATTACATGCGTAATGTGAGTCATTATCCCATTTTGACACAAGAAGAAGAAGAGACGTTAATCGAGAGTTTTCGGAAAAATAAGAACAAAGAGTCAGTCCGAAAGTTAATTCAAAGTAATCTCCGGCTTGTGGTAAAAATTGCGCTCGAGTATAACCATGCCACACAAAATTTAATGGATCTCATCCAAGAGGGCAATATTGGATTAATGAAAGCGGTCCAGAAGTATGACCCCAAACATGGGGCTCGGTTAGGGTATTATGCCTCATGGTGGATAAAGTCCTATATTTTGAAGTACATCATGGATAATTTTCGGTTGGTGAAAGTTGGGACAACTCAAGCTCAGAAGAAGCTCTTTTTTAATTTAGTGCGGGAGAAGCAACGGATTGATGCATTGGGATACGGTGCCCAAGATTCAAGGAAGATGTTATCTGAGCATTTTGAAATGCCGGAAGAGAAGATTGATGAGATGTCAGTGAGGTTGTCTCATTCGGAAGCGTCATTAGATGCACCGATTGGCAGTCAAAAAGATGATAGTCAAAATTTATATTTGATCGATATGATCGAAGATAAAAATCCAACGCCTTTGGATGACGTACTGACGAAAGAAAAGCAGGAAGTGTTGGTGTCACGTTTGAAAGAATTCAGTGAAGGGTTGGGTCACAAGGAACAGATGATTCTGAAAAAACGCCTGTTGGCTGAAGTACCCAAAACGCTGCAAGAGTTGGGAGAGGAGTTTGGTGTGACGAAGGAACGGGTGCGTCAGCTTCAAAACCGATTGATTGGGCAGTTGAAAGAATCGCTTCAGGATTTAGGTGCAGATTTCAAAATCGATGATTAAGGGTATTTTTCGGGTTTGGTTTTTTGGTGGTAAGGAAGAAGTGGGTTAGGTTGGCTCAGTGGGCTAACGCATCCTGCTGCTGCACTTGGCCATCCATGGCCGTGCAAGCCGCCACTTCACCACCCTACGCTCTTCGAGCTTCGGGTGGCGCAAGCCCACCTGCAGCTAGGAGTGCGCGCCGAAGCTTTCAGCGTAGGCGGGCTAGCACTAACGGCCATCAGGCAGAAATCCACATGCAATTTGAGACTGGTAGAGGGAAATGATAGGATGCGACCTTAAGTATAGTTCTGATTAAACCGATGGAGCGAAGATGAGTGTGAAAATAAAAATAGGTGCCAAATGGGCCCTTTTAGGGATTGTTGTAATCGCCTTTGTGGGATGTAGTCAGGGTAGTAAGCTACCGTCAAAACCTGAAATTACGGCTGAGGCTCAGTTTCCATCAGATTGGGGTAAGAGTACAGATTATACAAAAGAGCAACTTAAAGCAAAATCAATGTATGAATTACTGCTTATCTTATTTGACCCTACAGTAAAAAGTGAGATCCGCAATAAGCGTACAGAACTAGCGCTTGATGAAAAGCTCAATGTGATTCACAAAAATCCAGAGTTTGTTCAAAAACAACTTAAAGAACTAAAGGGCAAGAATAACTCACCATATATCCGTGCTTCAGCAGCCATAGCACTTTCAACCAGAACAAGAAACATAGCTAAAACAACTTCTGAATCTTTGGTGAAATTGTTCAGCGATCCAAATGGTGATGTGCGTGGCGCTATTTATTTTTCTGTGAGGCAAGTAAAATTGGATGGAAAAGTGAATGCTGATGGCGAGAATGCTTTTCGTGCTGCCTTCATAAAAGAAAAAAATAATGTGGCAATGTTTTTCATGTTGGGAGCAGTGAATGAATTTTTTGGTGATGATAAAGATCGGTTAATAAAAAAAATTATTTCTTTATTAACCCACAAAGACTTTCAAATTCGAATGGCTGCTGCAGAGGCATTCGACCATCATACACTTATCGAAGATGATGGAGGTCTAATTGTCTCAGGGATATTAAGGTTGTTGAAAGATTCATCGCCCTATGTACGTGAAGCAGCTTCAAAAACGTTGGGACGTTATAGTCATCATGACGAAACGACCCTGTCTTTCTTAATTCATATGTTGATTGATAAAGCTATGGCTGTACGTAAAGCCGCAATTCGCTCCTTGATTAGGATAACTAAATTTAATGAAACTAAATTGAATGGTTTGATTGAAAGGGCTGAGGGGGTTAATGGTGAACTCAAGAAGGTGTCCGAGCAGTCCAAACGTGAAATCAAAGAAGTATTTGAAGCCATGAACAAAGAAGAAGATCACTAATTCGAGTATAGAAGCGGAAAATGAATGTGCAAAATACGAACATATTGCTCACCCTTACACTCGCAGTTCTTTTTGTTCTAACTGGGTGTGGCAAAGGCGGCGACCGCACATCTATTATTAAGACGCATATTAAGGAGCGCTTGACTACTGCGAGCAATCAATCTTTATATGAATTATATGTCATCGTAGAAGATGAATCTAAGTCCAAAGCTGTTCGACGTGAGGCCCGTAAATCCTCCTCCATTCTCCTAAGAAAAATACGAAAAACAGACCAGGCTATTTTAAAATTAGAACGCGTGTTAAAGGACAGTGAAGCCTCTGACAATTTGAAAGCTTCGGCTGCACTAGCGCTGGGCATCTTTGATAATCATGTGAATAGACTCATTCCGAAACTGAGGCCCTTTCTCAGTGATGCAAGCGAAGAAGTTCGTATTGCATCTGTCTTATCTATAGGTAAATTGGGTGGCAAAAGTGGGGTGGGGTTTGCTGACATTCAGAAGACATCAAAAGACACCCACAAGGATGTACGAGCGGCCTCTGCTTTGGCATTTCGGCATTACCAGACACTAAGTACAAATGTGGTACCTAAACTCAAAATCATGAGTAAAAATGATGAGACTGTTGTTCAAGTGGCCGTTATTCGGGCCTTAGGTGAGTTTAAGAAACAGGCAAACGAGATTTTACCCCTGCTTCGACCGTTTCTAACGGATGTGGATGAGGCGATAAGAGTGGCAGTGGCGCGAACGCTTGGCCGTTTTTCCGATCAGGGGGTTCGTAGTGTACCCAACTTAAGAAAACTCCTCAGTGATACGAGTGTAAAAGTTAAAGAAGCAGCTGCTCTATCTCTAGGTCAGTTTATAAGCCAGGGACCGACCATCATACCTAGCATTAGAAAACTTCTCAAGGATGATCATGAGGATGTTCGGGCTGCTGTAGTGATAGCCTTAGGACGTTTTCCCAGTATGCAGGCACAAGTTTTTTCCCCGATCATCTCGATGATAACTGATGGACACGAGAATGTGCGGGCGGCTGTTGCGACAGCCTTGGGTACACTTGGAGTGAAAGATAATCAAACAGTACTCAAACTACTTAGTTTTTTAGAAGACGACAGTGATGTCGTGAAAATATCCACCATCCAAGTATTCGCAAAATTAAATATACAAGAAAAAAAAGTGATCATGAAATTGAAAACCTTGCTTTCATCAACCAACGAGGACATTCGTGTAGAGGTTGTTCGAGCTTTTGGACAATTCAAAGGAAAGGCTAGTGAACTGATTCCGAAGCTACGACCCATGCTGGATGACACGAGTGAAGAAGTGCGAATTGCTACAATTGAAGCCTTTGGCCAGTTGGGAAAATTGGCAAAGTCGGTTCTCCCTCAGTTGAGAGAGCTTGTGCGTACAGGCTCCGAATTACGGTTCGAAGCTTCAATTGCCATCCGTCAAATTGAACAAGATTAGGCAGTCATAATGAAAAAACCGTTCCAGTCATTGTGCGAGGAGAACCGTAGGCACTTGTGCCCCGGTTCGACGAAGCAATCTAGTGTCTGATTGTCGGTTTTTCTTTGTTCGAAGCACTAGGAGTTCAACAAAATGCTGATCGTTATTTACTGTAATGCTCATTCCACTGAATTATTCCAGAATCATTTTCAAAATTCAATTCGATTTTCTGCCCTTTTTCATCCTTTATGGCAAGTAGTTTAGAAAAATTTCCATCTAGAAATGGAACTGGAGCTCCCCAAAAATGCAACTCTTGATTTTCATGTTGAAACACAGGCACAAAAGGCGTCTCTTGGATTTTACCTGTTCCAGGGTGTTTTGAAATCAATGTAAACTTTTTCTTATGAGGGGATGGTAAATTTTCAGCGTAAATATCTACACCAGGCACAGATGGGAAAAAAGCATCCCAATTTTTTTCAGCAAAATGAAAAACATTTTTATCGTTTAATATTACTCGCGTTTTTGACTTAAGCCCCACGGATTCAAAAGTAGCGCCTTTCAAATCCGATACTTTCATATCAATAACCGCTTGATCCTTTTTTAACACTGTCACCTTGTCATTTAGATAAACATTCAAAATCGGCTTGGATGACATCAAATGATACGCGCCATCTGAAGTTACGATGCTAAATTTAGGCGTAAAGCCTTTAATATCTTGTGAGGTAATTTTTATGCGCCTCGGTGTTAAAGTAACGGACTTTTTGATGTCTTCTCTATGTTCAGCCAAGTTTTGATCAATTGAGATCACGATAGGATTATAATAAGCCCCGACATGATTTTTAGGAGGTACTAAAGTAAATTGAGTTACATTTCTTAAACTCATAAAATCAATAACGCCACTATCCGTAAGTTCAAGGTCCAACTCTTTCACACTCCAACCCTCAATGTTAAGCTTATTGTTTTTTTCATCTCGAATTTTAATTACATAATTGAGAGCTTGAAGGTCAGCTGAATAAAAATAAAATCGCCCATTCGATTCATTCAACAGTACTGGAGCCTCTGAAAGAAAATAACGAGGAAATTCAACCAGAAGATTCTTACCATTGATAAAAGCATCCACAAGTGTTTTTAAGGAAATTCCCCCGTGACGCTTATCGATGTACTTAGGCAAAGCAGTTATCGTATAAGAGTCCAAGACTTTGCTCGTTTTATACTCTAAGATGTCAAACTTAGGATTTGGAACCAATTTAAATGATGTACCTGTAATGTGCTTTACTTCATGAATTGAAAAAAGCCCTGAACCCTTTATATTAAGTTTGCTATAGTCAAATTTTAAATCGACTGTAAACTTTTTCTGAGCTGCCGTAAGCACTACTCCTTTTAAAGACTTCAGCTCAAGGCGTCGAGAATCATCTTTTTTGCTTGGCAGAGAAAAAGTCAATCCACCTAGATCTTTTAACTCTTTTATGGAAAGATGTTCAACATGACTCCCTTCTAAATCAATCTGAATGGCAATGGCCTCTTCCTCAAGGTTGACAACTTTCTGACTACTCCCAGATTTGGCACATCCTTGAAAGAAAAAAGAAAAAACAAACACAGATAGAAAAACGCTCAAAGGTAACTTTAGGTACATTTACGAAAGCCTCACTTCTATTATCGAATCGGTAATTTAATTGAATACTAAAGGGGATTTTTACGCAGTTTCTACAATTCCAAAATAAATGGCAGAAATCCACGATTCTATTTTTATTATAGTGTTTGTTTTTTGTTTTGCTCCAAGTGAAGAGACGCTGGGACTCTTCTTTTGTGCTTAATGTCAAACTGAGGTGTTCGACGAATTTTTGTATAGACTTTTTCGCTGATCATGCATCTGAGTACATCAACACCAGTAAATAACTGTCTATCAGGTTTTAACTTGGGGTTTTTGCCCATGGCTTGGATTGTTTTTTTAGCCGTACCCGATTTATCCATACAGCCTTGTACCTTTTTGATAGCCGCACTTTTTCGAGGTGCAGGGTCAGCTGAAATAGGATCTAAATGTCGTGGAGAACTTTCTTCTCGGAAATAATAGAGTTTTTTAGGATCTTGTCTGACCATAAAATCAGGTTGTACCCCTTTGACTTGAACAGAATCAAGAACAGGTTTGCTTTCTTTCATATATTTTCGAAGAAATAGCGCAATGGTCAGCTTGACGTACCATTTTGGTGCAATGCGATTGGGCATGGGGAGTAAATTTTGTACTGAACCTTTGCCATAACTTTTAACACCGATGATAAACCCACGACTATTATCCTGAATGGCACTTGCAACAATTTCAGAAGCACTGGCACTTCTGGCGTTGACTAGAACAACCATAGGTACAGGGATCAAAGAAGGAATTTTAGCCACGAAGGATTCCAAGGTCCGGGGTTTTTTGGTGGGTGCATATTTTATACTGACGACATGCCCCCCTCGGGATAAGAATAGGTCGCCTACACCAATGGCTCCATCAAGTTTGCCACCGGCATTGTTTCTAAGGTCTAAAACCAGCCCACGAATATTGCCTTGGGAGGTTCGGTAGAGTTGTTGATAGTGCGTAAGAATTTCACGAAGGGTGGTATCGATAAATCCAGTTACTTTAATATAGCCGACGTTTGAAAGCTCAGGTAACAGCCGGGACTCAACATTTTTGATCTGTACATATGCACGAACAATTTTAACGTCAAAGTCTTTTGGATGACCTTTTCGCCTGATGTTCAACACGACTGTAGTTCCTTTGGGTCCCTTAATCCAACTGACGACTTTGTGAAGAGCAACGCCTTCAATCACTTTGTTATCGACTTTAATGATCAAATCACCAGGTAATAAACCTGCTTTATAGGAAGGTTGGTGTTCATTCAGCGGGGTTTCGATCAATACGAATTTACCTTCACGACGAAGTAAAGCGCCAATCCCTTCAAAGCTAGAGTCTTGTATTTTTTTTGTGGATTCCTGCCACTCTTTTGCTGAGATCAGTCCACTGTGTGGATCCAACCAACTTAAATACCCTTGAGCAGCTAGAATATAGGCCGTTTTGATATCGTAGTCTTTGTCTTTTTGTGTGGCCTTCATGATGTAATTCATGATTTTTTCAAAGCCCGATTGACCAAATTTAATCGGTTTCCAACTGGCATTAAGTAGTCGTTGTCGTTCTTTTTCTTGGTTGACTTTTTGAATGATCTCTTCGTCTGTTAGGATACGGTCTTTGTTTTTTTCTTTCTCTTTTTCTTGTGCCTTTTTCTCAAATGTGTGGACGTAGTAGGCATCTTTCGGTTCGAGTTTTTTCACAGGCCCAGCAAGCATCGATCTTTCGTCAGGCAAGTCCTTGTGCTTGTTATAGAACTCAACTGGGACAATCTCTTGAGGCGCCTTCAAAGAATGTAGGGCAAAGTTTGCTGCATAGATAAAAGCCACATTTCGGTCATAGACAGGATTGATGTAATGCTTTTCAACGAGAGCGATCGTTTTTTTGAATTCACGGTAACCAAAATGGACTGATTTCCAAGGGTCTTCTTTTTCTTCTTTTTTTTGAGTGGTACTTTGCTCAGACCCTTTTTTGTTGAGATTTGCTAAGTCAGAGTAGTAATAGGCGAAGTATCCACCGCCGCCTACGAGTGCAGCAAACAGAACTCCAACACTAAAATACCTAGGCTTTAACTGAGCATCAGGTCTATGCACGACGTATTCTCCTTGATGAAGCACCCAGGTGGACTACACTGTGGGATGCCAAATGATCGATCAGTATTCTAGGTCTTCGTCATCGTAATCGAAAAGACCTTCATCTTTTGGAGGATCAGACAGAAACTCTTCTTCTTCCTCAGCTGCTTGTGTATCTTGGCTTTTGCCATACAGTGTGTGCTTTGTCTCATCAAAGCTCTCGATCTCGTCTTTGAATACTTTTTCAAAATCAGCATTCGGGGCTGTAGCAGCTCCTTTTCCATAGAGGCCTTTTAATTTTGAGCTGATTTCAGACTTGCCAACTGCTTTTTTCACCGCTGCTTTTTTCACCACTGGTTTTTTCACCACTGGTTTTTTTGGAGCTGCCTTTTTGGTTACTTTCTTCTTAGCCACTTTTTTGGGAGGTGCCGCTTTTTTGGTACTCTTTTTCACCGCTTTCTTTTTGGGAGCTGCCTTTTTAGCCACTTTTTTTACACTCTTTTTAGCAGCTTTCTTTTTCGGAGCGGTCTTTTTGGCTACTTTCTTCTTAGCAGCTTTTTTTACACTCTTTTTAGCAGCTTTCTTCTTCGGAGCTGCCTTTTTGGTTACTTTCTTCTTAGCTACTTTTTTTGCACTCTTTTTTGCAATTTTTTTCTTCGGAGCCGCCTTTTTAGCGGTTTTCTTCTTGGGAGTCGACTTTTTAGCCACTTTTTTCACCACTTTCTTTTTGGTTACCTTCTTGGTTGTTTTAGGAGCTTTCTTGCTCGCAGATTTAGTTGTTCCCTTTTTTTTCTTTCTAGCTACCATGAAAACGCTCCTTGCCGGTAGAATATAGACTTATTACAAGTTATACAAAGCAAGTTTGTCAATTTATTCGTAGGTAAAAGTGCATTGAAAGATGAAAAAAGTCCCCATTTGACGAATTCCCTCAATAGTATCGACTGGGAGTCACTTTGTCAGTATCTATCAGCAGAGTGCCGAACGAACGGTGGCCGTGTGCTGGGGAAGCACCTTACGCCTCCCAGTACCTACGCAGCGATCCAGACCGCTTATGACCAGGTCGTATTGTTTTCGCAGTTAGATGAGGCCCACCTCGCAATCGACCTTACGCCGTGTGACCGGCTTGAAGCGCTACTGGAGACCCTGAGTAGCGGGTATGTTCTCCAATCCAACGTATGCCTTGATGTTGTGGAGTTCATCAGCACGTGTAAGGCAATCCACGAACGATTAGAGGCCATCATTCAAGATCGGGATACAAGAGAAAAAAGTCACGGATTCTTGCCTGCCCAAGAATATTGGTCAAAATTGATAGATTTTATCTTGGAGCGAATATCGTTTCATGGGGAGCTCAAAGAAGATGCAAGCCCTAAATTAGCAGACCTTTCACGGCAAGAGACCAAAGATCGTGGGGCGCTCGAAAAGGCTTTGGCATCTGTCACAGAGAAATATGCCTATCAATCGATGTTGATGGATCGGTTTGTGACCCTTCGGGATGGTCGTTATGTATTGCCCGTTAAAATGCAATTTCACAAGCAGGTGAAAGGCATTATCCATGATTTATCGAATAGCAAGAAAACTTCTTTCATTGAGCCATTTGAAATCGTAAAAATCAATAATCACTTAGTAGAAGTCTTGCAGGCTAAGCAAGAAGAGCGCCTAATAATTCTCAGGGTGATTTCTGAGGTTATTATACGTAATTTTGATGACCTGAAAGTAGATTTAGAGTGGCTTCATAAACTTGATTTAATACGTGCAAAAATTCGGTTGGGCAAGCTTTTGCAAGGCACCTTGATTCTGCCCGAGCCCCTAGCTCAGCGATGGCCAGGGATGACAATTAGAGAGATGCGCCACCCACTTCTGGTGCTACAGGGGGAATCTGTTGTGGCAAATACAGTGATTCTCTCTGATGAGAGTCGTGGATTGGTGGTTTCAGGCCCCAATATGGGCGGGAAAACCATTTTATTAAAAAGTATTGGGTCCATAGTTGCGATGAGTTACTGTGGCATTCCTGTGCCCTGTGATGCAGGGTCTAAAATTCCACACTTTTCTTGGTGGCGGTTAGTGGTAGGGGATCAACAATCTGTACAAGAGGGGATTAGTTCATTTGCGTTTCAGGTCGAAATGCTCAAAGAAATGCCAAAAAAGAAAGGCTGGGGACTACTGATTGCTGACGAGCTGATGGGATCGACGGATCCCGAAGAAGGTGAGGTCTTAGCTCAAGCGTTGCTTGAATCTTGGGCAAAATCTAATCGGGTGATTGGGTTTGTGAGTACCCACTTCACACGAGTAAAGGCATTGAGCGTCACTGGGAAGTTGCCTTTCATGTATGGTTCTATGGCATATGAGAAAGGTCTGCCGACGTATCTTTTCCTAGATGGGAGTATCGGTCAGTCGTTTGGGATAGAAATGGCGCGTGCTAAAGGAATGCCGGAATCTATTGTTGAGAAAGCTAAGGCGTATCTTGGTGAGGAAAAACTGAAGCTACATGATTTGATGGCGGCTATGCAAGCAAAGGTGGCTCAGGTTGATCGACAAAGCACTGCCATGATTAACGAGAAAAAAGGTGTTCAGGATAAGTTAAACGAGGTTGAGGCTCTGACGCACCAGCTGAAGGAAGATCGTAAAGTGCTCGAGGTTAAAATCCTGCATGAAGTCTGGCAAAGCTACGAATCAACCTTAAAAGAAATGAGAGAGTGGCTTTCTAAGGAACAAAAAACGAGGAAAGCATTTACGGGCCTTGAGAAAAAAGCTCAGACAAAAATTGATCAAGTGCGTGAAAATATTACAGATTTATTTACTGCCGAGCAACCCAAGCCCGGTGATTGTTATATGATTCCTTATTTAGGAAAGGTGATCGTAATCGAGTGGTGTCAAGAAAAGGGGTATGCGTTAGTACAATGTAAGAACAAAAGGCTGAGGCTGGCGCTTGAGCATTTTGCGAATGCAAAAAAAGCTGAATAAGCTACAATGAGGCATCATGAGTCATGAAAAAATAGCAGTATGCGGATTTGGAAAAATGGGAGAAAGTCTTGCGCTTGGGTTGATACAAGGTGGCACTTGTAAACCCACAGATTTTCTATGCACTGTCGCCCACGAACGCTCTCAGGCACGGGTTCAAGCCCATAATCTCACTGTAGCTTCAAGTAATCGTGAAGCCGTAGCAGGAGCTCAAATTGTGCTATTGACTGTAAAACCAAACCAGATACCTGCTGTGTTTGAAGAAATCAGTCCTGTACTTACGCCAGACAAACTTATTATTTCCATCGCTGCTGGGGTTTCTATCCGAGAGATGGCCTCTTACACAGACGTTCCCGTACCGATTATTCGGGCCATGCCCAATACCCCGACATTAATTGGTCAAGGGGTAACCGTTTATTGTGGGGGGCAGCATGCAACGGCAGTACATTTAGACACAGCCAAGAAAATATTTAATGCCGTGGGCGCAGTGGTAGAGCTGGATGAGAGTCGAATGGATGCGGCGACGGGTTTATCAGGTTGTGGACCTGCGTATGTTTATTTGATTATTGAGGCGTTAGCGGAAGCTGGCGTGAAAGTTGGGATTTCGCGAGACATTTCAATGAAGCTTATAGCGCACACCGTCCAAGGGTCTGCTGCGCTTATGTTGAAAGGTGATAAACATCCTGCGCTATTGAAGGATGATGTGACGACGCCCGGTGGGTGTGCTATCGATGGGTTGGTGGCTCTTGAAGAAGGGGGCGTTCGGACCAGTTTGATTAATGCTGTGGTTCAGGCAACTAAGAAAGCCCGTCAGTTAAGCACAAAGAAAGACCCAGAATAAATTTTAGTTTCCTTATTTCAATAACTCTTGGAGTTGGGCTTGTGCAAGATCGGTTAAAGGTTTTTCAGACTCGAGCCATTTGATGCTTTCGGACAGACCTATTGAGTGCACGAGTTGGATGAGCGCGTTTCGTTGCATCATGTTATAGCGGAGTCGGTTGAGAGCAGTGTCTTTGACGGCTTCATTAAACTCGCGCCGGGTCAATGTAAGCCACTGTTTGGCATCGAAAGACTCTGGTTCGTTAGAAACGTGCTTTTTGTTCCACGGGCACACTTGTTGACAGATGTCACATCCGAAAAAATGTCCTTTCAATGCTGGGAAAAAAGATTTTTCGATAATACCGCGGTACTCAATAGTGAGGTAACTGATGCACTTTCGGGCGTCAAGTACATAGGGTGACACAAAAGCCTGTGTTGGACATGCTGAGATGCATGCGGAGCACGACCCACAGTAGTTCTTGGATTGGGTGTCCGTGTAATGGTCCATGGGAATAGAAAGGGCCATGCCGCCTAAAGTGAAATATGAACCTTGTTTTCTATCAATAACGCATGTGTTTTTGCCAACCCAGCCCATGCCTGACTCAGCAGCATATCCTCGTTCCAGAACAGGAAAGATGTCAGCAAAGGGCCACCCCTGAAGGTCAGGGTGATGTACCTTGAGCTCTTCAAGTACTTGAGAAAGTTTATTCGGGATCACTTTATGGTAATCCGGTGTAGTGTGCGCATAGGCTGCAATAGCTTGGTTGGGGCTAGGTGGGCGATAGGGCCATGCCACGACCAACAAGGTTTCAGCCAGCGGAAAGAGGGTTTGGATAGAAACCCGTTTATCAGCGCGATGGTCAGCAAGGTAAGTCATTGATCCGTGGTACTGATTTGAAATCCAAGATCTGTAGTGATCATAAGAAGAGATTGGTTTTATGGGCAGGCATCCAACCAGAGAAAACCCAGCATCCT
Organism: Deltaproteobacteria bacterium; assembly: GCA_029262815.1. Classification (GTDB taxonomy): domain Bacteria; phylum Bdellovibrionota; class JAJCYS01; order JAJCYS01; family JAJCYS01; genus JAJCYS01. The sequence continues at coordinate 20,956 of JAJCYS010000020.1, forward strand.
TACACAGAGTGCGAATTGAGAGTTGGGACAAGAGCGAAGCCATGCTTAGGGTAAATAATACAGGATGGCTCAAAAAAGCAAGGGGAGGAACGTAATTTATGGTATAAATGGGGCTTTAAAATGTTTGCAAGGCAGGTTTTGATGGGTTATCCCAATCCATGGCGGCAAATGCCTGAGCCCTATAACCAGTATATTTGGCAGGATGATGCCCACATTTTCAAACTAGAATTACCTGATCTGGTGCCAGCTTCGGCGAATAACGTTTATGCGGAGCTTGGGATTGGAAATGGGGGACTTATCACCGAGTTGGCTCGTCTTAATCCAGATGATTTTTTTCTGGGCATAGATTTGTATTACCGTCAGTTGGGTCGATCTGCAAGACGGATTCACCGAGAGAAGTTGAGCAATGTGCAGCTTCTCAGATACAACGCGAACCATCCCGCGATTTTGTTTCCAAATCATTTTTTACAGGGTATTTTGATAAACTTCCCCGATCCGTGGCCGAAAGCGAGGCATCACAATAATCGTATATTTGATGGCCCTGTCGCAAAACATTTGAGGCAGATCTTGAAACCAAAGAAAGGGTGGGTCTTTTTACAAACTGATCAGAAGCCTTATTTTGAAGGAGCGTGTCGCCTCCTTGAAAAAGAGGGATTTACTGTTTGCCAAAAAGAATATCCGCCTATTATGCCTGAGCTGATTCGAAGCCCGTTTCACAGTCTTTTTGATTCTAGAGGAGATGTGGTGCACGCCGTGACCGCATGGGTCTAGCCTTAAGGGATTTTACATACTAAAATACGGACCGTGTGGTTAGATCATGTGGTGATTCAGCTAGTAGATGAATCAGTGGCAACTCAACTTGAACAAGACATTCAACGTGTCGGCTTGCCGTTTCGTGCGACAAAGGAAAAGTCCACGTCTGAAGGCAAAGCATCATATTTATGGCTTGGGCATACTTTTTTTGAGTTTGTACGGACTCAAGAGGCTGATACAAACTCAACAATTCTTTTCTTACGTGTCCCCTGTATTGAACGTACGAGAACTATGCTCGAACAATCGGGTCATCCCGTCACAATAGATGAATCCAAGACTAAAACGGGAAGTCGTTTTTGGCAGCGAAAAACCAAACAGCGAACGATTATGTGCGAGGCGATACCTGGCAGCGAGTTTTCCATCGGATTTGTGGAATATCCGGATAGGGTTGGTTCACGTGTGAAACGCTCCATGACGCCAAACGGCAATGAGTTTGGATTTCAAAGTATGCATTATGTGTCTTGTCGTTTGCCTAACTGGGGAGAAGCCAAGAAGGTTATTCCCTCTCTCTTCCCTCATGCAGTTAAGGGACCTAGTGAGTTGACTGTGCCCATTCAAAAAGGGACCTTGAAATTTTCAGGCAAAAAAGAAGGGTCAGCTGAGATAGGTTGTCATGTGGTGGGTCATCATCATGTGGGTCAGTCTTTCTCCGTAGGATGTCTAAATTTAGAAATAGTCGCCCACTAGCTTCGCCACTCTGAGGAGAACCGTTGTAATTTAACCCAGTCATTGCTGTAAAGGTTAGGTAATTCGTTGACAAGTTTTGTTAAAAGCATGGGGAATTCTATTGTTTTTTTGTGCGTAGATATGGAGTCAAAACGGTATTCAGAACCTCGAGGGAGGGGTATCGAGTTTTTACGAGTTTGAGGTTTTCCACAAAAGCGTTTCTACGTGTGGGTTCTGTGAGCCAGAGAATGCAAGTATCAATGAGCGTTTTCTGCCAAAACAGATCCGATTCTTGAATGAGTTTGGCAGCGCCAAAATGAGTGAGCCACTGGGCATTAGCGACTTGATGGTTGTGCGTAGAGTGTGGGAAAGGAACAACGAGTGCAGGGGTTTCGCTGTGTATGACATCGAATAAAGAAAGTGCGCCTGCGCGTGTAATACATAAATCTGCTGCCAGGAATGTAGGAAATAGGTTTTTTGTATGCCCAATCAGCGTGAGTTGCTTTCGAGTGATGAGTTCTGCGAATTGAGTCGAGATCGCATCTACATTTTGAGTGCCACATTGCCATACGATGTGAAGTGACTCACATTTTGAGAATAAGGTATCGATGTGTTCAGCAACTGCTGTATTTAGAGCCTGAGCCCCGTGTGACCCGCCTGTAATCAGTAACATAGGATGAGGACATGAAACGGGTTGATCATGTCGCAGTCTTGGCCAGCTGAAATTGCCAGTATAAACACACTTCTTTTGTGCCCGGGGTATGAAGTGTTGTACTGCGTTTTCAAATCCGAGCAAAATAGATTTTGAAAACCGTGCAAAAAACCGATTAACAATTCCAGGGTAGCTGTTTTGCTCTTGTAATAGTATGGGAATACGAAGGATCAATGCGGCCATCAATGTTGGTGCTGAGGCGTATCCACCCACACCAATGATTAGGCTAGCTTTTTTTTGTCTTAATAGTCGAATAGACGAGTAGGTACTTTTGAATAACCGAACACACGTACCCATTTTTTGAACGAACGTTTGATTTGAAAAGGATCGAATAGGTAGGTGGACAATTTGCTTTAGATTATGTTGTTTTGCAAATAGATAATCTAGTGGTTTTTGCCCGGTGACATAGGTGATGTTGGCATTGAAGTGTGTCTGAATATAGTGGCCCATGACAACACTGGGCACGAGGTGCCCACCCGTACCGCCGCCTGCAATAATAACGTTATCGTTTGACATATGTAGAACAGTTTAATAGCAACCCCACCAATGCCATACATAAAATTACATTGCTGCCCCCCGTACTGATAAAAGGTAGATTCATGCCTGTTGGAGGGAGCAGGGCTATATTGACCATGATGTGAATTAAAGATTGTGTCATTAAGATAAACGTAGCGCCGGCGGTTAATAGCGCTACAAAGGGCTCTTTGACGTGCCGAGTGATCCAAAATCCCCTGAAGATGAAGAGACTCCATAAGGTGAGAAATATGAGGATGCCAAAAAAACCGATCTCTTCACCCATAATTGAAAAGACGTAATCGCTATGAGCTTGAGGAATAAAAAACAATTTTCCCTGTGAGTTGCCAAGGCCTTTGCCAAAAATGTTTCCAGATGAGAATGAGGTTAATGCTTGTAAGGTCTGAAATCCTTTATTGCCGGGGTCAGACCAAGGGTTAAGAAATGTAAGGATGCGTTTCAGGCGATACGGGGCCATATAGATAACACCAACCAGAAAGGGTAATGCGGCTAGGGATAGTCCAATAAGATGTTTTAATGGGGTGCCGGCCATAAACAACATGAAAAGAAGCAGGCTGATGTATAGAAGTGCAGTCCCAAAGTCTGGTTCTAAAAGTAGGAGAACCGACATAATCGCTGTAATGCCCAGATGAGGTAATGTGCCGATGGCAAATAGGTGAATGGTTTTTTTTTCAATTTTTTTGTTGAGACTGTATGCCAAATATAAAAGTAAGGGTATTTTGCAAAACTCACTAGGTTGAATATGAAATCCAGCTAATCGGATCCAGCGAGAAGCACCGCCTAAAGAAACCTGTAATCCTGGAATAAGGGGGAGGCAGAGACCCAAGATGCCGAGGATGAGGAAAAGGTACGTGTATTTTTTAAGCCATTCGAGTTTGATGCAAGCACAACCGAGGCCAACAAGGGCTCCTGCAAAAAGATGAAATAAATGACTGGTCACAAAGTGTGTGTCAGATCCAAATCGTTTAAAACTAATGATTGTGGTCGAGCTGTAAACGATCAAGAGACCAAAAAAAACAAAAAATAAAAGCAAAGATAAAATGAGGTAATCAGCAGTTAGTCGTTTTTTTATAAACTGTACGGCCATGATGAAGCTATGGAGTTACACCGAGCTCATCAAAGTTTGGCAATAAATCCGTTAAATTTTTCACCACGTTCCTCAAAGTCTTTGAACATGTCGTAGCTTGGACAGCCAGGAGAGAATAGAACTTGGTCACCGATACGGCTTTTTTGGTAAGCCAAGAGAAGGGCTTCCTCGATTGAGCCGAGCAGGAATGTTTCAGCGTGATCACCCAAAGTCCGGTTCAACCGTTCTTTAGTTTGGCCGATGAGCAGTAATGTTTTGACCTTTTGTTTAACTAAGGGAATAAGGGAGTCAAAATTTTGTTGAGTTTCTTTTCCGCCGCAGATGAGATGCACGGGACCTGGTAAAGCCTTAAGTGCATTTGCAACACTCATAATGTTAGAGCTTTTCGCATCATTGTAAACAAGAATGTTGTCCTTATCGTAAACGAGTTGAAGACGATGTGGCGGTGCCCGTAATGTTTTGAGATCTAGTTTTTGCGTTTGGGTGATAAACGACTCGCCGATGATGGCATAGAGCGCTTGAAGGGCAGCCATTAAGTTGTCCTTATTATGAAAACCTGGCAGATCAAATGAGTCCAATTTCCAAGAGGCTGTTTTGTTGTTCTTGCCCGAATGTAATGTGACAGTTTTAGGGTCAGTAAGATGCGTTAGTTTGAGCGCGGGATCTTTTTGAATGAAATTCGATAGGTTCATCTTTGAAAAATAACGAACTTCCGCATGCGTATTGTCTCTAAAATTTTGTATATGAGAGTCGAGTGCATTTAGAATCAAGACATTTTTTGTTTGCCTGGCAAGATTTACTTTGGCGTTCAAGTAATCGTCAAATGTGCCCCCATGGTCGTTAATATGATGTGGCGATATGTTGAGCACGATGCTTATGTGGGGTTTAACACGGTGTAACATCTCTAACATGAAACTACTCAGTTCTACTATCAGATGAGATTTGAGCTTTCCCTCATTCTCTAATAAATAGTCGCATACAGGTCTACCGTTGTTGCCGCATAGTGGAGAGGCAGAGATTTTTAATTGAGAGAGGAGATCTGAAATCATAGTGCCGGTCGTAGTTTTGCCATTTGTACCAGTAATAGCGATTATTTTGTGAGGATAAAAAGCAAGTCCGAGTTCTGTTTCACTCCAGACGAGATCTGGGTGCTTTGAGAGTGCCTTGTTAATTTTCTCATCCCGAATGCCTGGGCTTTTTACAATCAGATCATAGCTACAGAGTTCTTTAGTGTGTGGTATTCCTAGTTCGGCGTTTGTATAGAGGCCTTCAAGGGTGGCTAGGGCATCAGATAATTCTGAAGCTGCTTTTGTATCAGATATATCGATCAATGCACCTTGCTGATGCAGAAAGCGTGTTGCAGCGATACCACTTCTCCCAAGTCCCAGGACTAACGCCTTCTTTCCTTTTAGGTTCATACTCGTGCCTCCTCAAGTGGCTTTTTTGTACACATTATACCGGTAATCGGGTCAGGGTCTACCCCTGGAGTATGACCATGATGCTAATCATGCCAAGTAGTAAGGTAATAATCCAAAAACGAATGGTGACATGAGATTCGTGCCAGCCTTTAAGTTCGAAGTGATGATGAATCGGTGTCATCTTAAAAAGCCGCTGCTTAAAAAGTTTGTAGCTCGTAACTTGGGTCATGACACTGATGGCTTCGATCACAAGTACGCCGCCCATCAATATAAGTAAGAATGACTGGTTCAAAAGATAGGCGCCAAGTCCCAGGGCAGCTCCTAACCCCAAAGCACCACTATCACCTAAGAAAACTTGTGCGGGGTATCCGTTGTACCACAAAAAACCAGCTAAGCTGCCAATAATGCCACCACAGAAAATCAAAAAGATCCATATATCTGGTAGGTATGAGACAGCAGCATGAAGGCCGGGCACTAAAGATAAAATCGTTATGACACCTAAAACTAAAAAAAGAATGATGTGGGTGCCAGCAAACAACCCATCAAGCCCATCAGCAAGATTAGAAGCGTTAGCTGTACCAAGTATGACAACAGTGACAAAAGGAACCACAATAAAAGGAGAGACGATGTGAACCCATGGCAAAAGTGGAAAGCTAATTTCCAATGGCCAGCCATTTTCCTGTAAAAGGATCAAAGTAGTTGTGATGACGGTCATACTCAGGATCAATTTGATAGAACCACGGAGTCCTTTAGAGGTGACTTTGAGTTTCATGACATCATCCAAACCGCCGATGCATGCAAAACCAAGGGTATGTCCAATGAGTATCCAAAAAAAGTGTGATGAAAGAGGTACCCAGAGTAGGGTTGAAAGTATGGCACCCCCGATAACTATGATGCCGCCCATGGTAGGGATGCCTTCTTTTTTAAAATGGGATTGGGGCCCTTCTTTACGAATAACTTGCCCGAACTCTTTTCGTTGCATGTGTTTAATGAAAAAAGGGAATATGAGTACAACGCCCAGAAAGCTGAATAAACATGCGAAGCCAGCCCCGAAAATGCTATAGTGGACGGGGTTAAAAAATGATTGAGATAAACTCAATTTTTCTAATAAATACGGTATCATACAAAAACTTGTTCCATGATAGCATGAAATGGGTTAGTGATTTAAAGCTTTGATGGTTTGTAGAAAAACGATACAGTGTGTTACGCGGATTTGTTGGATACTGCCTGTTATTTTACTATTGGGATGCGGGGTCAAAACGTCCTTGATTCCACCTCCGTCTGAGGGGGTGTCAGGTCAAAAGAAAGACGCGTTGGCAGTTTCCAAAGAGTCGAAACATATTAAGCATTAACTTTCATAGGTATTAGAGAGTTAGGCGTTTTCAGTTGAATTAGTTTGTAAAGGTAAAGAGGTTTTTATGAGTGATAAACGTATAAAGCGTTTGGCAGGAGGATTAGAGGTCCACGCTTTTGGTGGTGTAGGCGAAGTTGGCATGAATTTGTTGGGCCTTCGGTTCAATAATGAAATGATCCTATTAGACTGTGGGGTGATGTTCCAAGATTTAGATATTTATGGTCTCAATTTTTCTTTGCCCAATTTTGGAAAATTACAAGAGTTTAAGGATGAGATCAAGGCAGTCGTATTCACGCACGGTCATGAAGATCATATTGGTGCTTCTGGCCTACTGCTCAAGCAGTTTCCAGATATTGAGATGTATGCAAGCCCACTTACACGGGATCTCATGTTGTCACGAGGCGAAGATTATCCTGAGTTGCATAACAAAAAAATATTACTTTTTAGTGCTGATACAGCTTTTAAGGTGGGAGCCTTTACGTTGACGCCTGTTTGTGTCGCTCACAGCATTCCCGATGCGTACGGATTTGTCATCGATTCGCCTGTTGGGCGCATCATTCTTTCGGGAGACTTTCGGTACGATTATGATGACATGGATCAATTTAAAGCCTCTTTTGGAGATCAATTTTATTTTAAGTCGTATTTAGGCCGTCCGATTTTTTGTTACCTGGGTGACTCCACGAACGTGGATAGTAAACATGTGCTTATGAAAGAGGCAACAGTCGCTCAAAACTTAAGTGAGATTATTGAAAAACATAGAGGAGGCATGCTCATTATTACGTTGTTTTCAAGCAATATGGAACGTATGGGCTCCATTCTTGCTGCTGCCAAAAAGCACGGTAAAAAAGTTGTCCTTTGTGGACGTAGTGTTCGTAGGTATTTAGAAGTGGCGTGGCAACATGAGGTGATCCCCAAATATGCAGAACATATTATCGATGAACGGGATGTCAAAAAGCATGCCCGCGAAGATATCGTAGCCATTTCAACGGGCTCGCAAGCTGAGCCAAAATCAGCACTCATGCGTATGGCCGCTGAAATGCACCGTCATATCAAGTTACAAAAAGGCGATCATGTCGTTATGAGTTCAAAGTTTATTCCTGGGAATGAGCGAGCTATTTCAAGAATGATAAATTTAATGATGATTCAAGGTGTGAGTGTACTTACTGAGAAGGAAGCCCCAATCCACATTAGTGGTCATGCTTATGAAGAAGAGAGTGAACTCACGCTTCGGGCGTTTAAACCAAAGTTTTTTATTCCCGTACATGGTGAATATCACCATTTGGTCAGCCACAAGAAGTTAGCGAGTCGATTGGGCAAAGATGGGCCTGAGCATATAGTGATGATGAGAAATGGACAAGTCGTGAACTTGAGTGACACTGGCTATGCGTATCAGGAGCCTTTTGATGCGGGTAAGTGGACCTATGATTTTGACCAACTCATGCCATTGGTGTCTCCGCCTATTTCTCAGCGTAAACGTCTAGCACGTTATGGACTGATAATTTGTGTTGTGGCTGATAAAATACAGTTGTTTGGGTTAGGTGTCATAGTATCGGATGAATTTCGCGATGCATGTGAGACCTACTATAATGGTTTAAAAGGCAATAAGGATTGTGAGAAGACAAAGTTGACCCTACTCAGAACCTTTGTTAGGCGACACTATCGTGATCAGTTTAGGAAACGTCCTTATGTGCTCATGACGCAAGGGGATTTTGAACCTTTTGACTTTTTAGATTGGTAATCTTTCTCGCCTCAGTCGATAGGGCTGTATCGAGGGGGAGTGGAGAAACATTGGATGTTGTCAATTAAGAAGGTAATGCCTCGGTTGAACACCAAAGAAACGGTCCATCAAGGTTTTTTTAGAGCACACGACGGGGCTCGGTTGTATTTTGAATCAGTTGGGAAAGGGCCACCGGTCGTTTTTTGTTATGGGTTGGCCTGTAATATCAAAAGTTTTCGATTTCAGCGTGAGAGTTTAAAGCGACAGTATCAGTGTGTTTTTTGGGACTATCGTGGTCATGGGAAATCGGCTCATAACATGCCAGATCGAGTGGGTGGGTTAGAAACTCACGCCCGAGACTTAAAATATTTGCTGAGTCACCTTGGGATTAAACGTGCTTCTGTGTTGGGGCATAGTTATGGGGTCAATGTTTCTTTTTACTTTGCGTTGAAATACCCCAAATCTGTTTCAAATTTGATTTGGATAAACGGGTTGTTGGATTTGCCTTTACATACCATGTTTCGTCGGCCTTATGCGCACTACGTTTTTCATGGCATGAAATATATTTACGACCATTATCCATTGGTATTTAAAGCGGGGTGGCGCAGAGTGGTGGACAACCCCTTATTTCCATATTTGAGTGTGGCACCGTTGGGATTTAATTTATTGCATGCCAAAAATCATGATGTTCAGAATTATGTTGAGGGGGTTGCTAAGCTTCCTTATGTTACGTTTATGGAGTTGATGAGTCAGTTCTACCAAATAAAAGATAGTAGAAAAACCAGACGGCTAAAAGAACTACCCGTATTGCTTTGCGGGGGGTTGGCTGATCGCGTTACGCCTGTAGAGTTGCAGATTCAACTAGCAGGACAGATTCCCGGTGGAAAATTTGTGGGTATTCCCGAAGGGAGTCACAATGTACATTTGGAGCGTCCTAGAATGGTCAATCGTCGTATCAGAGAGTGGTTGCGAGACTATGCTGAATAAGACGGGCTGGGCCAATGCTATTGCAACTTGTTTTAGAGTTGGATATTGGCCGTATGGGCCTGGAACTTTAGCAACGATCCTGTGTTGTCCCATGTGGTGGGGGTTACATGCGGTAGGACATTGGGGTGTCTATGTAGGGGTGTGGTGTTTTTTGCTAGGGCTAGGATATTGGGCAACGTCTCATGTCCTGCGTGTGTTGCGTCAGCATGATCCTTCCGAGATAGTCATTGATGAGGTGTTGGGTCTGGGTGTGACGTTAATTATGCCGGTGTCTCATCCTTTATTGGTTCTTTTAGGCGTGGTGTTATTTCGAATTTTAGACATTGCCAAGCCGTGGCCGATTGGATTTGTGGATCGGCGAGTGCCTGGGGCCTTGGGTGTGATCTTAGATGATCTCGTGGCTGGTGGATTCGCACTTATAGGCGTGCAGCTTGCCCAGTATTGGCTCTACTAACTCATTGGTCATAGGGTCATCGTGAACTTCTTGGCCATTCGATATCAGTTACACGTTATCAGTTGCATCCGCTCTAACAAACATGGGATACTGTGACCGATTTTACGGAGGTATCATTATGTGTGCTCAAAAACAAGAAGCCAACATTAGTAAAGATCGTCAAAAGGCTATTGAACTAGCTATTGCATCTATCGAAAAACAATACGGTAAAGGCACCATCATGAAGATGGGGGAAGCTGTACAAGGTCTTCCTAAAGAGATGATCATTCCGACAGGGTCTATTTCATTAGACCATGCTTTGGGAATAGGCGGCGTACCTCGCGGTCGTGTCGTTGAGATTTTTGGCCCTGAAAGTTCAGGGAAGACCACCATGACCCTGCATATGATTGCAGAGGCTCAAAAACTGGGTGGGATCGCAGCCTTTATTGATGCTGAGCATGCTTTAGATGTGAACTACGCAAGAGCATTAGGCGTTAATGTGGATGAGTTATTGATTTCACAGCCAGATACGGGTGAGCAAGCCTTGGAAATTGCAGATACCCTGATTCGCAGTGCCTCAGTTGATATTTTAGTGATTGATTCTGTAGCTGCCTTGACACCTCGTGCAGAGATTGAAGGCGAAATGGGAGATTCTCACATGGGGCTTCAAGCACGACTCATGAGTCAAGCCCTGCGAAAACTCACAGGTTCCTTGGCACGGTCTCGAACAACAGCCGTTTTTATCAATCAAATTCGAATGAAAATCGGTGTAATGTTCGGTAGCCCTGAAACCACAACAGGTGGAAACGCGCTGAAGTTCTACTCATCTATTCGATTGGATATCCGTCGTATCGCAAGCATTAAAAAGGGTGACTCCGAGGTGCTTGGAAATCGGTGTCGTGTGAAAGTTGTGAAAAACAAATGTGCTCCTCCGTTTAGACAATGTGAATTTGACATGATTTACGGCAAAGGGGTTTCAAGATCTGGTGAAATTATCGACTTAGGTGTTGTCCATAACGTGATTGAAAAATCAGGTAGCTGGTACAGCTATAATGGGGAACGGCTAGGGCAAGGACGTGATCAGGTCATGGTTATCATTGAAGGCAATCCGAAAATGATGAAAACCATGTCAGAACAAGTTTTGGCCGCAATGAAAGCCAAACAAGTTGCTGCCGCCGCGCCTCGACCTGCGGCTGGTGTAGCGTCTCAAAAGACTGCACCCGCAACTGTAACGAAGCAGTAGTAAGAGAAAGATAGCGACGTATATCGTTTTATATGAGGTCAGTGCAGGATCTTAGAGTAGGGTTTTTAGACTTTTTTAAACAAAAGCAACACCTCATCCTGCCTTCCTCTCCTTTAGTGCCGCCTCAAGATCCGACGTTGATGTTCACAAACGCTGGGATGGTACAGTTCAAGGATGTTTTCTTAGGTCAAACAGAAGCGCCTGCTCCCTGTGCCGCAACCATTCAAAAGTGTCTTCGGATTAGTGGAAAACACAATGATTTTGATGAAGTAGGATTCACCAATCGGCATCTTACTTTTTTTGAAATGCTGGGTAATTTTTCATTTGGTGCTTATTTTAAAAAAGAAGCTATTGTATTTGCCTGGGAATTTTTAACACAAGTTTGTAAATTGCCACCCGATCGATTACATGTCAGTGTGCACGATTCCGATGATGAGTCTGCCCATATTTGGCAGAAAGAAATTGGTATTCAGGAAGTTTTTAAGTTTGACGAAGATAACTTCTGGCAAATGGCAGAAATCGGACCTTGCGGTCCGTGCTCTGAAATTTATGTGGATTTAGGCCCCGAACAAGGTCCGGTGGGCGGTGAAAATGTCGTAGGGGGTTCAGGTCCTCGGTTTGTTGAGATTTGGAACTTGGTTTTTATGTCTTACGAGCGACTCAGTGATGGCCGTACTGCGGACCTGCCTCGTCCTTGTGTAGATACAGGTGCGGGGTTGGAGCGTTTGGCCTCTGTGATTCAAGGTGTATCGACTATTTATGAAACCAATGAGTTTGTTACGATTCTAAAAACGATTGAAGAAATTACAGAAACCAAAAGTAATCCAGATTCAGAAGTGAACTATCGTGTGGTTAGTGACCACATTCGAAGTATTGTGTTTCTGATGCAAGAGGGAATTCGCCCTTCCAATGAAGGACGCGGGTATGTATTGCGGCGGTTGGTCAGAAGAGCGTTGCGGTTTGCAGGTGAAATTTCTGCTTTTCCAAACGTTTTGTCCTCTCTGATTGAGCCTGTTTCAAATTTATATACGACGCCTTACCCAGAGGTGGCGAGCGATATTACACTCAAGAGAGATGTATTGCTTGAAGAGGAAGATCGATTTTTTGAAGTGATCAGAAAAGGATCGGGTTATCTTGAAAATCATCTTGATCAACTCAAAACCCAAGGGGTTTCAAAAGTGCCTGGGCAGATTGCATTTGTGTTGCATGATACTTACGGATTTCCAATTGATTTAACACGTGTGGTTGCAAAACAGCACAACATGATTGTAGATGAAACGGCGTTTGAGAAAGAGCTTAATGCTCAACGGGAACGCTCTCGAGGTAATGGCAAGGACTTGTCCATGCTCATTCAGGATCATATCCGTACTCAAGGGCATGCGCCGACCCCTTTTTTGGGATATGAGACCTTAACCGCAAAGAGTGTCGTGTTGAGCACGGTCTCTGTTCAAGATGATATGATTGCTGTTATTTTTGACCAGACCCCGTTTTATCCAACCGGGGGCGGACAGGTTGGAGACTGCGGTATTCTTAAGGATGTTGAAACAGGTCAGTGCATTCCGGTCCATAGCACAGAGAGGGTGCAAGATGTGATTATTCACGTGTGCGGCTCGGAGGCAGGACATCTAAATGCAGGATCCGTTTGTGAGTTGTACGTTGATGGGTCAAGGCGTGAAGTAACGCAGATTCATCACACAGCCACACATTTGATGCATGCAGCACTGAGGCGTACTCTCGGAGACCATGTAAAGCAACAAGGGTCTTTTGTGGGGCCGACTGAATGTCGGTTTGATTTTTCACATCACAAGAAAATTACGCCTGAAGAACTTTCTGAAATTGAATATTGGGTGAACGGTCGTATTTCTGAACACCTTGAGGTGCAAGCAAAAGAGACGAGTTTGGAAGAAGCCCGAGCCGAGGGGACACTCATGTTTTTTGATGAAAAATATGGGGATCAGGTACGTCAAATTCGTATCGGTGATGAGAACCCCGTTAGTCTAGAGTTGTGTGGGGGCACGCATGCAAACAACACTAAAGCGCTGTTGGAATGTCATGTGTTATCTGAACAGAGTATTGCGCAAGGGATTCGGCGCATTCAAATTTTAGCGGGGCCGGCCCTTTTGGCACACTACAGAGAACAAGCCTCTGCACTCAAACATGTTTCTCATTTACTCCAGGTGTCACAAAAAGAGGTTGCCTCAACAGTAGCTAAAACGCTGGATCAAGTGAAAATCCAATCCAGAAGTTTGGATCAGTGTGTTGAGCGCTTGGCGATAAATTGGGCAAAGCAAGTTAAAGAAGCAGGGGATGCCTGTCATGTGCTTGAGCTGCAGGGCGTCACACTTCATAAAAAAAGTATCAAAAAATTAGGCGGTGCCTTAGCGCCGAAAGGACGTGGCGTTACTTTTTTAATTTATGGGACTGAAGCCGATAGGCGGTTTGTGCTTTGGGTTGGAAAAGAGCTTCAAAGCCAGGATACTAAAACATTATTTTTAAAATTATGTGAAATGACAGGTATTCAGGGTGGTGGACATCAATTGTTGTTTCAAGGATCATTAACAACAGATATTGACAGCAATGTGGTACAAAAAGCTTTGCAAGATTCATTTGGCAAATAATTAATTTTCAGTGAGGTAAAAAGCGATGAAATTTTTTGTGGATACAGGTTCTGTCGAAGATGCTAAAAAAGCTATGGCAACAGGGTATTGCGATGGTGTGACTACAAACCCCTCTTTAATCAGCAAGGGAGATTCCCGTCCACTCGAAATTATCGTAAAAGAAATCACAGAAATTGTGCACGGTCCTACCAGTGTAGAGGTGATAGCCGAGGATGCAGTGAAAATGATCGAAGAAGGCCAGCTTTATGCTTCGTGGAGTACACATGTGGTTGTGAAAGTTCCTTGTACACAAGAAGGGCTGAAAGCATGTAAAGCGCTATCTCGAGAAGGTACCCCCGTGAATGTGACGCTTTGCTTCCAGCCGCTTCAGGCTTTGGTTGCTGCAAAATGTGGAGCTGCTTATATTAGTCCTTTCATTGGTCGGTTGGACGATATCGGGCATGTGGGGCTTCAGCTCATCGAAGACATTCGGTGTTTGTATGAAACCTATGGATTTGAGACTGAAATTCTAGCTGCAAGTATCCGAACAGTTGAGCATCTAACTCGTGTGGCATTGGCGGGCTCCGATGTGGCGACTATTCCATACGGGGTTTTTAGTAAAGTTTTGAGCCACCCCCTTACAGATAAAGGGTTAGAAGTTTTTTTAGCTGACTGGAATGCCAGTAGGCCTAGCTAGTTTTTTTATAATTCATTGTTAGCTCTACGTCTTGTGGGTGCTTGCATTGCGTGTCTCAGTGCAAGTATGGTGTTTGCTTCTCTTAATTCTCAAATTTCGTGTTTAGTTAATAGAGCACTTGAAGAAATCAATCAGGATATCGAAAAATTTAAAATTCATTCAATTGAAAATTACTTGTCCAAATCTTTGAATGGAAAATTTTACAACCCAACAAATGTCAAAAACCTGATGCCCGTGATGGCTCAATTTTACTATCAGGAAACAAAGCAGAGCGGTAGATATCCTTTTCATGTTACTAAAGAAATAATTAAAATATTTGTGGCTGTATATTTCCCAGGCATGTCTAAGCAGGATTTAGCGGATGCTTTTGCACACAGTAAATCAAAGCAAGAATTATTACAGGCCTTTTATAACAAAGGAGTTAAAGAGATATCTCTAAGTCAGTTGAAATTAAGCGTAGCTCACCCCATACCGTCTCAAGTAATCAAACAATTTGAACGAGACCCTGTCCCGATACATATCATGAAATATGAAGATGAAACACGGCTCATGTTGGAGAACTATATTAAATTTAGACTGAGAGAAAACCCAAATATCAACCTAACTGATATAGAACCCTATTATAAACAATTTGCATCCATCTACATGTCTAGGTCAGGTGCTTTTAATACAAATCGAACACACGAACTATATGGGGTTCATCTCTATTACGATAAGGTTCTCGTAAATTTGAATGGCATACTGATACATGAGCTAAGCCATGGGGTTCAACACCATCAGTGGGATCAAATTGTGATGCTTGAATACTTTCACGCGAAAGTTTGGCTCAAACTTCTGATGTCTAGAATGATTGCAGCAATTACAAAAAAACATACGTATAGCAAAGTAAAATATCTATATAGTGAGTTGGCTGATAATTTAAAAAAAACTATGGTGTCAGAAACCACAGTGAGCTCAAAGACCTCATCTGAACTACTGAAATTTGGGGAAGAAAATAAAATGAGCGACGTTGAATGGATCTTTTTTGCTAACTTTCGTCGTTTTGTGTTCGAGGTTCATGCGCATAAAATCACTTCCTACTACAAAGTTTTTGATGACCCTTTTGTATCAAACCTTCATCAAAAAGGATTGCCATTGGAGATGATGGAGAGGCGTAGGAATAAAATTGTGTTTTCTTCAAAAAAGATGAAACAATATTTGACTAGATACTATCAACATCAGATTGCAATTATCAAATATTTTGACATCAACGACGCGCTCGAATTGATACAATTATTAGAAAAATAAACTGAGTGTATTACTTACGTTTGGACATGGATGGGCCCACTTGATCGAGGATGAAGTTCTCGGGATCAACGGGTATTTCATGGATTCGGACTTCATAATGGCAGTGGGGGTTCGTGGCTCGGCCGGTATCTCCGATGCGAGCGATGATATCGCCTCGTTTGACGCGGCTGCCTTTTTTGACTGTGATCTTACTGTTATGCCCATATAGGGTTCTAAATCCATAGCCATGTTTTAGGACTAGGGTTTTACCGTAAACAGGTTTTTCACCCACATATTCTACGATGCCATCAGCGGGTGCAAAGATCGGTGTCCCTTTAAAGTTATAGATGTCGATGCCGGGATGCATCCGTTTAAGACCTGTAAAAGGGTCGATACGAAACCCAAACCGAGAAGAGATGTACCCTCGGGTGGGAAGGATGCTAGGTGTAGATCTGAGGAGTTCCATCTGATCTTGGACTTTTTCGTATAGCGCGTGTACTTGGCTTGTCTCTTGCCGGCTTTCGGCCCAGATTTGGTTAAGATGACTTTCAAATTCATAGAGCTTGGGCAGAATGTATTTTGTGGTCTCTTCGTAATACGGAAAC
>JAJCYS010000021.1 GCA_029262815.1 Deltaproteobacteria bacterium
ACATGGTTTGTTTCAATATTTCTAAATAAATCTGTACTGTAAAGCGCACTGATGCTCTCTTGGACGGTTCTTGGATCTAAAGGTATTTTTGTTTGTAAACGAGCAATATATTTCAGGTATTTCTCTGAAGTACCGCACAAATTTTCAAGTCTATAGTCACTTAGTATGACTTGTGGACCAAGTGAAATAGTAATATTGAAAGAGACGAATCGTTTCTTTGTTTCAATATTTTCATGCTGTGTTTCGATTTTCAGGTCAGATTTTGAGTAATGATATCCCAAATTGCTTAAGGATTCAGATAGATGATCAAGTGATTTTTGAATTTGAATTTTATCCAAAGGGTAACCTGCTAAAGGCTCAAAAATACTGTTAACCGACGCAGCAAGTGAGTCGGGTATGCCTTTAATAGTAGCCCGACTTAAAATTGTTTTTGTGCCAAGAAGGACATAAAATTCCGGGATCATGACATGCCCTCCCTCTATAAGAGAGGTATTTTTAAGCGTAATTTCTGCCTGATAATATCCCAATCTTTTGACCCACTCCTTAAAGAAAGAAAGAAAACGTAATAATCCCTCTCTGGAATATAAATACCCTGTTTTTTCTTCATTGAAAAATTCATCAAACGATGAATAAATCTCTTCTTTTTGATTGTCTTCAATTTTAAATATTGGAGAGCCAAAACGGTATTGATGCCCTTCGTCAATACGAATTTTCACAACTGTAGTTTTAAGTTCTGGTGCGGTATACATTTGTTTTATGACGATATTAGCGTTTTTAAAACCTCGAGCGTTATAATGTTTATTGAGTATCTTTAGAACTTCCTCTTTTGAAAAAAATTGAAGATTGTTCAGTAAAGCATTTCTTAAAATAGCATCGTTTGAAAACTTATTTTTTTCAAAATAAAACTTATATCTCTCAGATAATGTAGCGCTTACATGGACTGTAAACCCGTCCTGCTTTACTTTCATATAAGAAATATGAGCTTTTGCAAAAACAAATCCCATATATTTTAATTTCCGAATATAGTTCGAAATTGAATTGTTGATGGTCGTCAAATTGAATGTATAACCTTCAAGATCAGGGGGGGATGTGTAGTTCAATTTAAAAATGTAAGCATTTCGATTATCAGAAAAAATCCATTTAATTTTTTTTATCTTTAATCGTTTGTATTTGTTTAGATGAATACTAAAAAAATATATGTTGGAGTTTTTTTCATTGCTTGTCAATTCAAAATCTGTTTTTTTTACTTGGAATCCATTTTTTATCGCCCAAATAGAGAGTTCTTTTTTGAGTTTTGATTCAGCATTTTCAGGTGTATCGGCTTCGATTTTTTTTGATTGTATATGGTTAATAAATCCAAAAAAATCTTCGGGTGATATTTTCTCAACCTCAACTACTTTTGCCATTGCATTCATATAGAAAAGGAGAAGGAAAAATAATATGATAAATTTAAGTTGTTGCATGAGGACACGCCCTAGTGGAATCCACTTCTGAATCTCAAGTCGATACCCAATTGTCCATCACTTGGAGTTAAACTAAGCCGGGTTTCATCTTCATAAGTTCCTCGTAGTTTTACTTTGGGTGATAAATCATATTCCAAAATTAGACTATTTCCTTTGTCTTTGCCAATGTCTTTTTTAAACTCGGCATGAAATTTATTTGTAATATTACTTTTCAATGTGAGTTGAGGTGTTGCAAGGCCTCTTTTGGCGTCAACATTTGGGTTAATATGTACAGACAACCCTGTATTTGCAAACACAGATTGTGTAAGTGGTATTTTTTGCAGAAGTGAACTTCCCAATTCTGTTTGTAGCAGTTGGGTTTGGTTTGTCTGACTTAAATCTGAATGCAAAGAGCCAAAAAACACAAGTGCTAAAGTGTTTCTTTGAGAGAGCGAAGGTACTGTATTAAACTGGAAATTATATTCTTCGAGAGTACCCTGGGCTGTTAAAAATACTTCATAACTCCTGATATTAGAAGAAGCTTGTAGATAAAAAGTGCTTTTCCAAAAATCGTTTTCATTTAAATCGACTGAAAGTGTTTTTATATTAAAGTGATGATTTCGAAAGTTGACACCTCCTGAGGTTGAGGATGTGTGCCCTGACACTTTGATGTTTCCCTGATTTCCTTTGATAAAAAATGTTCCACCGATAGAGGTTTTGATAAAAGGAAATGTCATCAAAAAACTTTGAGGATCGAGAGAAACTTTAATATTAAAATTTAAAATTGGTGAAGGACTGAGGCTCGACAACAACTCAGATTCAAATGGAGAGTTTTTAAGCAAAATAAGTCGAGGAACACAATTGTTATGACCCGAAATTACATTGATTTTTCCCGAAAGACTATAGGGTGCTTTTGATCCTACTAAAGCAAGGGTGCCGTTCAGAATAGATTTCATGCAATCAGGAAATTCAGAAGAAACTTGTGTGAATTTGGACTTTAAATTCACCAAAGGTCTTAGAGTTTGGCTGTCAAACGAAATGTGTCCGCTTGTTAACATTTGTCCCGATCGAAATTGTCCTTTTGCAGCTTTTAATTCAAGTCGATTCTCTCTAAGAGTGGTTTCAAACGGCTTATAGGATATAACCTGCTTTAGAAAAGGGAAAATTATTTTTAAATTTTTAAAATGTAATTTCGAATGAGAATTGAGGATCCATTTCTTTTTATTTACAATTTTCAATTTTCCAGCCATCAAGCCTGAGATGCCCCCTTCAGATTTGAAAAAAGGTTGAAATATACCCAAATCAAGAACGCCGTCGTAATCTGCTATAAATGCAGTTTTGGGAAATGAGTAGAAGGTTGTTTGGAATCTTTTCTTTTGAGAACCATAGAAGAGAAACGAAATGCCAGTTCTTAGGAGTTCAGGAGATACAGTTATCATTTTTTTTTCTAAAAGATTCACTTTGTTTTTCAAGGTACCTAATTCGAAAGATTGAAAATTCATACTTCCTGAGATAGTTTCGTAAATGTTCTTAAGATTTCCCTGAAGTGTACCGTTCAATGTTAGCTTTGATTGGCTCGGTCGAATTAAAAAATTAGGCATGACTAACCCTACTATTGAAAACAGGGGTAGAGAATCAAAATTAATTATGCAAGAAAAGGGAGTTTGAGAATGTTTTTTATTAGCTAAAAAACTAATCCAGTTCTTTTTTTTATCTCGAATTTCAAGTGATAATTCATCATCGTATTGTGACAATTTTAAGCTCATGTGTGAAGGGTAAGGTTCGTCTTTAAAACTCACATTATCTAAATAGGTATAAAAATTAAAATTGGGAAATTCCTTGCTTCCAGTCCAATGCCCCTTCACATGCACGTTTCCCGAAAGGGTGTCTTTGTATGGTTTAAGCCTGGTGAATTGAGTGAGTGGGAAAAGTTCACTTTTTAAATGAAGGTCATACATTTTATTATTTATTTTTCCAATTAACCAAGCTTTTTTATTTGATTTTTGAATCCAAAAATCATTAAAGATTGTTTCGTTTTTTGATAAACTTAAATTGATATACGCTTTTTCTATGTGTTCATTGTATGCTTCTAAATTGTTACCATTAGCTAGTATTCGACCATTTAAGGATTTATTTTGACGATCCGCAAGTAATAATACATGTCCAGATATTCGTCCTTTCTTCAGAACACGCAAAAAAGGAAAGGGATTTTTTTTGAAAAATTTTGTTACAAAACGCACTGTTGAATGTTGTACATCGGCACTGATTTTTATTTTACTTTGTTTATTAGAGAGAAAATGAACTTCCCCTTTAGCAAGAGTGTTTTCCCCCTTCATTGTGATATTTGTGAATGAAGTCTTATTGTTTTTATATTTGATGCGTCCTGAGACCGAATCAAGATAAAAGTCTCCAACATGTGTTTCTCTAAATTGAAAATTACCTGAAACTGAATGCCGGTTTCCAATATAATTAGTACTGGCAGAAAATGAACCTACGCCTTTATATGAGGTATTTCCGATTTTTTTAATAGCATTAAAATCAAAATTCGAACTGCTGATTTTGAATCTCGCATGATTATTACTATTGTCGTGAGAAATGATACCTGATGAGTTGATGACAGAGTTCCCGATTTTGATGTTTAGATCTTCGAGAGTTGTCTGTTTTGAAGAAGATATTCCAGTTCCTGTAGCGTGAAGTAAAGGTAAAAATAGATCAGGCTTCTTCTTGTTGTCAATTTTAAATAAATTCACTGAAAAATTTTCAAAACTTAAATTATATGTATAACTTAATGCTAATGGATTCAACGTTCCTTGAACTTGAATTAATCCATTAGATTTAAATTGGGTGGGCAAATGAGGATTTAATTCTTTTAGCAGTGACGAAGGAACGCCAGATAATTTAAACTTACCGCTGAACTGTCGATCGGCGGTAAGAGGGAAATAGGCTTTGGTGATGCTTATGGTCCCGTTTTTTTCAAAAAAATGTCCATCGGAAATAATTATATTATTATTATTTAACTGAATTGGTAAGTCAATTTGAGGAAAATCATGGTTTAGGAGTTTTGCATTTTTGATAGATAAATCTAAAATACCTTTTGCTCTTTCGCCAATTCTTCCAATCAGTGCTCCGTCCAAAGAAAAACTACTTAATTCTATGAAGCCCCTAAAATCCAATTTTGAATGAAATGTTTTGAGTAGTAATAATATTTTTTCATCTCCTACTAGACTAAAATTTGATATATCAAAAAAAGAATTATTAGAAAATTTTGAATTTTCCATAATGAGACGGCTATTCTCACTTCTTGCTTCCAATCGAATGATGTTCAAATCTGAATTTGTTAACAAAAACTGTGTATCTGAAATGTTAAATATATAATCGTCTGTGCCGGCAGATGTAATGACTCGGCTAGATGCATTTGTTGTTTCAAAATAATTTTTCTTAAAACGAGTTTTAAAAGAAAAATCAGAAAATATAACCTTGTGATCACGATCTAAATACTTTGTGTAGCCATGGGTGATTGACAAAGTGCCTACCCATTTATTGAGCAAATTAAAGGGAATGTTCTTTAGTTTGCTCAAAATGAAATTATTTTGATTGTCATTTGGCCCTGTTGTGATTGAGGGGGCGTTCATCCACACTTCATTGAGATAAAAATGACCAAATATTAGTGATAAGGGTGAAATATATAGTTTGACGTTTGACGCAATTAGAAATGGGTCGTTTTTTGAATTATTTTTCTGTATAGAAAATTGATCAAGAGTTATGGCGAAGGGCACAAAGTGGATTGTTAAGTCTGAAAACGCAATTTTTAGTCCACTTGAAGCAAGTATCTTAGTATTCACATGATTTTGTAAGTGAATTTGCAATTCTCTTTGTTGCAACAAAGGTGTAAGGACAAATGCAAGCAATACAACATAAAAAAATACAAGCGATCCAGCAATAATGCATGCTCTGAATAAGATTCTTTTAAACATTGTCTTGAGTATAATAGTTGAACCTCGCTAAATTGCGAGGCCTAAGAAACATCAACAATCCTATTTTACGACCTGATCAAGACATTTTGATAGAAAGTTGATGTCATATTGCCCCTGAATGAAATCCGGTCGGTCAAGAATTTTGAGATGTAACGGAACGTTTGTGTGAATGCCTCTGATAATCGTTTCTTTTAAAGCACGCCTCATTTTTGAAATACATGACACTCTGCAATGGTCCCAACAGATAATTTTAGCTAACAAAGAGTCATAGTGAGGTGGGATGCTGTATTGATCATAAATAAAAGTATCAACACGAACACCGGGTCCACCCGGTAAATGCAGTCCATTAATGGTGCCGACCGAAGGTAAGAGAGTTTCAGGATGTTCAGCATTAATGCGGCATTCGATGGCATGTCCATAGAATGTTGGAGATTGTGTTAGAGATAGACGCCTTTTGGCAGATATTAAGATTTGTTCTTTTATAAGATCTGATCGGGTAATCATCTCGGTGATCGGATGCTCAACCTGAATTCGAGTGTTCATTTCAATAAAGTAAAAATTAGCACCATCTAAAAGGTATTCTATAGTGCCAGCACCAAGATAGCGCAGGTGTTGGCCCAAATTAATAGCGTTACTTTCTAGTTTTTCTTTTACTTCCGGTGATAAGTGACACGGTTCGGCTTCTTCTACTACTTTTTGATGTCTACGTTGAATAGAGCAATCACGTAAACCATAAGATACAATTTCGCCCTTACCGTCCCCAAGGATTTGAACTTCTATATGTCGTGGGCTCAAAAGGTATTTTTCGATATAGATATCGCTGTTGCCAAATGCACTGGTGACCTCTTTTTGGGTTTGGTAAAAAGCAATTTCTAGTTCTTTGGCACTGCGTACAATTTTCATGCCTCGCCCGCCACCACCGCCAGAAGCTTTTAACAAGATAGGATAGCCAATGATGTTCCCGACCTTTAAGGCTGCCTTTAATGAGGCTACTCGGCCTTCTGATCCAGGTATGATCGGGATATTTAGTTTTTTAGCAAGCTTACGGGCCTCGACTTTATCTCCCATTAATTTAATATGTTTTGGTTCTGGACCAATAAACCCCAAACCGCATTGCTTTACGTATTCGGCAAATTGCGCATTTTCTGATAGAAAACCGTATCCAGGATGAATGGCGTCACAATTCATGAGTGTTGCGGCAGAAATGAGGGCAACCGGATTCAAGTAACTTTTACTTGGTACAGCAGGGCCAATACAAACCGTCTCGTCACTTAATAGGACGTGCATACTTTCTTTGTCACCTTCTGAGTAAACGGTTACGGTTTTTATACCCAGTTCTCGGGCCGACCGAATAACACGGATGGCAACTTCACCTCTATTTGCAACAAGGATTTTACGATACATAACTACTTATTCGAGAGAAAGAATCACTAAAGGTTGGTTATATTCAACCGGGGTTTCATTTTTTGCAATAATTTGTATGACTTTTCCGCTGTATTCACTCTCAACTTCATTGAAGAGCTTCATAGCTTCAATAATACCAATAACTTGCCCTTTCTTGATAAAGTCTCCGACAGAGATAAACGGATCTGCGTTTGGTGACGGTGCAAGGTAGTAGGTACCTACCAACGGACTTTTAATAGTTTTGACATTAGGGTTTTCTTCAATGGGTTGAGTTGCTCCTTGAGTTGTATTTAATTCGGTATGGGTCCCAGACTGCAAAAAAGTCTTCGACGTAACCAGGTTCGGTTCAGAAAATTCAATTTCTAGTACAAGCTCGCCTAATTGTACTTTGGTGCGCCGCAAATCGTGTTTTTTGCCAAAACTGACAAGATAAGTTAGAAGTGGATCAATTGTTTCTAAATTGGGGATTTCGTTTGAATCTTTAGTACTCATTTGTTGCCTACTTTTTCGACATATTTATTTGTTCTTGTATCGATCTTTAGGGTATCACCAATTTTAATATGAAGGGGAACTTGAACGGTCAACTCATTTCCCATTTGTGCTGGTTTGGTGCTTCCGGTGGCACTGTCACCCTTGACTCCTGGTTCGCAGTAAATGACAGATAATTCTACAAAATTTGGGAGTTCGATATCAAAAGGTGTATCTTTATGAAATAGAATTCGGACACGCATATTGTCTTTTAAAAAAGGTGATTTAGCCTCGATCCAATCATCATTAATTTCAAGCTGCTCATAGGTTTGGGTATTCATAAAAACGTAATGTTTGGCTTCTTTATACAAGAAATCATAATCCATGAGGCTCACATTTGCTTCAGGTAAAACCTCTCCCGACTTAAGTGTTCTTTCGAGAGTTGAACCCGAGAGCAGGTTTTTAAACTTGGTACGCGTAAACGCGTTCCCTTTGCCTGGTTTGACATGTTGGAAGTCAACGATGATGTAAGGCTCATTATTAATCTCTACCTTCACACCTTTTTTAAATTCATTTGTAGGTATCATGATGGCCTCATTTTTCTAGGATTAGAGTCATTTACAAGATATTTTCGTATGTTTTGAACAATTTTAAGTCTCAATTTTTCTTTTGGAGATGGGTCAGTTAGTTCTGCCGCTTCCAGCCAAACCTTCTTTTGAGACAAATCATTCTGAGTGATGACCTTTTTACGCACCTCTGATAGTAGATGTTTGCTCTGACTATGATTGTGTCGACGATCCATAATTGAGTTGAGATAGTGTTGAGCCTCTTGCCACTTTTGAAGCTTAATCGCAATACTTGCAAGTTTCTCATAGGCCCGAATATGATCGGAGTCAAGCTGGATGGTTTTGGACAATGCTTGAATGGCATCCGGTTTTTGGTCTAAATCTATGTAAATGAGTCCAAGGATAAACCACCCATTTACATACGCAGGGTTTCGAGTTGCTCCTCGTTGTGCAATCTCCAATGCTTGATGAAGTTGCCCCATTTGCCTTAATTCATTCGCAACGTGTGAAAAAAGAACAGACTCTGGCTGTTTTCCAAGCTTGTTTAACAGTGTTTTGACGTAATTACCTTTAAATATTGGCATGTGCACACCTTTTTTTGAAGCCTCAACTATATCATATCTCAGAAATTGTATGGCCCAAAAACATAAAGCCCACCCTCGATCCCGAGGGTGGGCTTTATGAGCTTCTAACCTATTAAAGTAGAGCTAGCCTTATTTCTTCTTAGCCGCTTTTCTTTTAGCTGGCTTCTTTTTGGCTACCTTCTTCTTCTTAGCAGCCTTTTTCTTAGCCGGCTTCTTTTTGGCTACCTTCTTCTTCTTAGCAACCTTTTTCTTAGCTGTCTTCTTCTTGGCTACCTTTTTCTTAGCTGTCTTCTTTTTAGCAGTCTTCTTCTTGGTCACTTTTTTCTTAGTTGCTTTCTTTTTAGTTGTCTTTTTCTTAGCAACTTTTTTCTTAGCGACTTTCTTTTTGACTACTCTTTTCTTAGCGACCTTCTTCTTGGCCACTTTTTTCTTGGCAACTTTTTTCTTAGCTGCTTTCTTTTTTACTGCCATGTTGTCCTCCCTGAAGGGTGATTAGCTTTATCTTATAACTTAAGTTTATACCAAAGCTGTGCATCTTGTTAATAAAAATCGGTTTTTAAAGAAAAATATTTAATTTTATCTGAGATAAAATCTAAGTTTTTTTACGAGGCCGAGTTTGTTTTGTCGTTTTTTTAGTTTGAGATGAGCGTGCCTTCTTCTTAATTACCTTTTTCTTAGCTGTAGGTTGCTTAGCTGCTTTTCTTTTCTGGACAGTCTTTTTCGTTGTTTTCTTCTTTTTAGTAGGACTTATTTTTGCTTCCGAAAGCCAATCCTCTAACAAATCAAGTAATGGGGAAACCTTTTCTCCGATGATGGTATCAATTTTCTTTTCACCTTCTTTTGCCAAGCTTTCAAGTAGGTTTATGATTTTTTTGGTTCGTTTTTTCAACATGTGAGGCACCTCTTTTTCAAGTTTGCGACATTCTCTTTCAACAGACATTATTTTTCGAATAATGTCCAAAATCCAAGCTGAGAGCTCTTTTTTGAGGATCTTCGGTTTCATTTCTCATCTCCAAGAGTTAGTGATTTCAACCCTATACACCTTAAGTGTATCTTAATCTGTCTCAAGGGTACTAACGATTATAGGACGCTTTGAGTGTGTTGGTTGATTGGATGATACACGGAGTCTATTCAAAGGGGTAAAAATTCGAGTTTTACAGATTTTTATCTTTTTTAAGTCACAACTAGAACCGGTCTCATAAATAACTTCGTGATGAGAGTAAGCGAAATCTTCTGCCTCGAGGCCGCAGGTAAAAAAGGCTCGGAGGTGGCCTTAGCAGGCCATCGAGAACATTTTTGCCGAGAACGATGAGGCTGACAGATTGCAGCTGATCGGAATAGAAGTTATTTATGAGACCGGTTCTAGTTAAGATCCTATTCATTCTTCCGACAAGATGTTTGAGATGCGACTGTTCAATGTCATAAGTTTGACGCTACTTGTATGTTTTGTAGGTAGCTGTGGTGGTGGTGGTGGTTCTAAGTTTAGAAAAAAGGGTGTGGATAACGGAAACAATAATCCCTTTGAACCTAATCCGAATCCCAATAACCCTATACCAAACCCAAACCCTACGAATCCTGAAGTCCCTCTACAGCATGCACATCCGTTTATGACGTTACTGAGAAGCAGTCGACATCCGTCATTGGGGGATGCAAATCAAGCTGCTCGAAAGCTACTTGGTTTTCGAGATATTAGTTCTGCTGTTGACGATGACCAAGCCGCATTTACGTTAAGGGTCGGGTTTTTTCTAAATGAGCGTAAACAACAGGTTGTTGATATGGAAGCGAAAGTCAAGCTTGTGGATAGTGTTGCATCTAAAAAATTTACTCAACCCTTAAAAATAGATAATGGTTGTGCCCGATTAATCCAAACAGGTGTGATTTCGCCCGATCACCCAAATCCAGGACGTCGCAATCTTTTTGCACTATGTCAGCAATTTGGAGTTGAGCCGTTTCCCACTGTATTTTTCCCATTTGATGGGCAATTTAATCAGGGGGGTATCTATGCTGTTGCTGGGGCAATACCACAAACAGGCGATGTTCAATTAACGGACCGAGATCCTTTTCATGGGGCAAATGGAATTGCCCATGCGGGGGTTCTGGTTATTACAAATGTAGACCCGCGTGCACTAAAAGATGCAAGGCAAAGAGTCTCAGAATATCTCAGCGCACTGAGTATGCGTAATACGCCTGAATGCATTGACTCACTGATGAAGGATCCCAACTTTATATTTATTTTTATTGATGCGATTCGATTTCGTAAAGAAGAGCGACCTGATTTAACACCTCCCTTTTCACCCATTTTGTGCAAAGACACAATTGATTTTGTTACGATAGCAAAAAATCGTTTGTATATTTTACGAGATAAAAGAGGGTGTAGGCATCCAAATGCAAACTGCGGTCAGAGTCGTAAAGTGGGTCCATGTGAAAATTCGAAGCATTTCCATTTTGACGAAGTTGACAATGATAGCCTCATGAATGCGTTTGTTGTACCAGTGATGATGGTATTTGATCCCGCTACAAGTGTTTGGTTTCCAGCGGATTTGGATACAATACCGAATCCTCAATGTGGCGTATCACAAGGTAAGTTTCCACAAATGACAAGAGGCCCGGGGAAATGATCAACCGATGGGTAACTTTGGCGTGTATGCTAGGAAACTTTCTTGGGACACAATCCGTGGTTTTTGCACAATCCAAAGATACATGTAGATTCCCCCTCATTATAGATATTGGTAACGAGATTGTGAATATGACGGAACGTATTCAAACGATCCCCTACTATAGTTATGTTTTTAAAGGGAAAGTTTCTAGATTGGACATCTTAGAGTGTGCCTCTGTTCTTCAGCTGGTCTCTATATATGGATGTCAAAAAGGACCGGTTGAATCTGGGCAGTTTGCTCAAATCAAAATGGTTTTTTCTCTGAGTATGGGAGCTAATAGTCCGAACGCGCTTACCCAATCGGCGCATTATTTTGAGGGACAGGCTGAGTTTGTCAATAATACAATGCCTGTTGCCACCTGGGCGCGGGCTAGATCCGGTCTTTTTACTCAATTGAAACCAAAACGAAAACCACCCTCTGCTAGGTTGAATCGAAATAGTGTGAATCGAAACATTAAGATTGTTCAAAAGACGCCTCAGGATCCTAATGGATTTTGGCTTCAATTGGTTGAAAAAGAAGGTAAAAACAGTGCTTTTTACTCATTAGGGGAGGCGCAGCTACTTTTGAGTGCAACCGGAGGGGCTGCTGCTCTGGGTGAGTCACACACTTTTCTATTGAAAGACCCAGCTCAAGTCTGTCAGTAAACCGGTTTCATGAAATTTGATCGATAACTCAACCGTTCTTTATATATCGCATTATCACGTGACGAAGGGTCTTATCGACCTGCTTTGGTCATGGTATGATCCCTACCTATGTATCATTTGGATGAAGATCAAACCAAAGCTGTATCTGCAGCTGAAGGGCCTGTGCTCGTTCTAGCTGGGGCGGGGAGTGGTAAAACCCGTGTGCTGACGCACCGCATCGCCTTTTTAATTAACCAAATGGGATATGAGCCCCGAGAAATTTGTGCCCTCACGTTTACGAATAAAGCAGCCAAAGAAATGCGTGAGCGAATTATAGGGATCCTTCAAAGCTCAGGGAAGTCAATTCATGCTGAAGATTTAGATGTAACGACTTTTCATAGTATGGCCTTTCGATTGATGAAACGTCATGCCACTGAGCTTGGTTTTTCATCGAACCTTACAATTTATGATGCACAAGATCAACAGCGCCTGGTCCGTGATGTCGGACGTGAAATGGGATTAGACGATACGCAAGCAGATTACCGCGGGCTTGTTGGGTATTTTGCCAGACTCAAGGAGCGAATATTTGATCGTGAAGTTGAGCCTAATGAAATAAAACACTTTGAATTATATCAGGCTTATCAGAAACGATTAAAAGCCAGTAATGCCATAGATTTTGCAGATATGTTACGGGGATGGCACGCCTTGTTGGTAAAACGTAAGCCCGTCTGGCGATATATTTTGGTGGACGAGTTTCAAGATACAAACGCCCTGCAACTTGCCATTTTAAAACGCTTGTGTGTGGATCATCAGAATATATTTGTAGTAGGTGATGAGGATCAGTCTATTTATAAGTTCCGAGGTGCGGTGATCGAGAATATTATTAATTTTGATGCCTTATTCCCAAAGGTTGAAATTATTCGACTCAGGCATAATTATCGGAGTTCTCAACAAATTGTAGATGCAGCATCGCATGTCATCAATCATAATGGTCGGCGCGTGGCTGAAAAACAAATGATCGCCTTGAATAAAGGGGGAGATCTAATTGAGGTTGTTAAGGTGCCTTCTGATATTGATGAAGCGCAATCAGTGGTATCTAGTATTAGAAGAGCGCAATCTCAAGGTGCCAGTGAAAATGAAATGGCTATATTCTATAGAACGCATAGTCAATCTCGAGTTGTCGAAGATGCGCTCAGAAGTGCCAACTTGCCGTATCGGGTGTATGGGGGGCTCCGGTTTTATGATCGTGCCGAAATCAAGAATGTTTTGGCCTACTTCAAGCTGGCGGTGAACCCAATCGATGAAGTGGCACTCAAACGAATTATCAACGTGCCAGCCCGTGGAATTGGAAAACTTTCGTTGGAACGGTGTGTTCATCATGCGAGTCAACTTGGATGCCCACTATTTGAGGTTTTAAAAGACCATTTAGTCTCTGTAGGGTTATCAGCAAGGGCTCAAGCGGCTATTCAGAAATTTATTGCGATGGTTAGTCAATGGCAGCAACCGTTCAATGGTTCCTTATCAGAACGAGTACACCGCATTATTTTGGATTCTGGTTATGAAATTGCTTTGGCTGGAGCCGAAACACCAGAAACTCAAATTCGATTAGACAATATTTCGGAACTCCGAAATGCCGTGTCTGAGTTCGAACATCAAGTACCTGATGGGTCGCTCAGTGACTTTTTAGATAGTTTGCATTTAACTCAAGAGAATGTTTCAAAACAGGAGACAGGAGACACGATTTCCTTGATGACCTGCCATGCAGCCAAAGGGTTAGAGTTTGATTGGGTATTTCTATTAGGGTGTGAGGAAGGGATTTTTCCTTTATCAAATCCAACTTCAGATCAAATTGAAGATACGGAAGAGGAGAGGCGTTTATTTTATGTCGCCATGACTCGGGCTCGAAAACATCTCTGTTTGACAAGTGCTTATCGTAGACGTAGGCATGGATTTTATCAATGTAATGCCCCATCACGTTTTCTGTTTGAGATTCCCGAGTCCTACACCAAAGTCACAGATGTGATGGCAGAGGATATTCTCAGTGCATCAAGAGAGTCAAGTTCTGATTATCATTATGAATACGAGGATCAAAGTGTAACTGGACAATGGGTAACGCATCCTGTTTTTGGGGAGGGGAAAATCATCGGTGTTGAAGATAATAATCAACGGTATAAGATTCGGTTTAAAAAAGTAGGTGTAAAAAGAATATCAGCGTCATTTGCATCTCATATGCAAATGGATTAATCTCCAGAATCATGGAAAATAAGACTGACATTTTAGAAAAAATTATGAAATTAGCCCGAGTCGAAATTGAAGATCGTACTCAAATGGCAGAGCAGTTGGATATGGTATTAGAGTATGTAGCCCATTTAGATGAAATGGAAATTCCGGGTAAGGCTATGGTTGAGGGTCAACGTCTGAACGTGGAAAGCGAGCATGAAGAATCTAAAATCAAATCCGATATTGCTGTGATTCAACGTAATTTTCCTGCCACCCAAGAGGGTGGTGTATGGGTGCCTAGATTTGTTCGTAAAAAAGGTGTAGAGGAATGAAGTCGATTTCGTGTTGGGTTAACGATATTGCTTCAGGTAAGGCGACGTCTACTGAAGCAATGCAATCAGTTCTAGATCGTGTTGCGCGTTACGAATCTCAGGTGAAAGCTTTTTTGTCGCAGATTGACCCGACTTGTTTATTAGAGCAAGCCCGTACGCTTGACGACCTTCGTGACAAGACAGGCCAAGCATCCCATGGGTTACCCATTGCTATTAAAGATAATATTTCGGTTACTGGGCAGCCGCTTACGGCCGGATCAAAGATGCTTGAGCACTTTGTGTCCCCCTATGATGCTACGGTTGTGCAGAAATTGCGTGACCATGGGTTTCTCTTTATGGGGAAAACAAACCTTGATGAATGGGCCTTTGGCTCTAGTACGGAACATAGTGCGTATCATCTAACTCATAATCCACTTGATTTTGATCATGTGCCTGGTGGATCTTCAGGGGGTTCTGGCGCAGTCATGGGATACCGAGGTGCATTTGGTGCACTTGGGTCTGATACAGGTGGTAGCATTCGGTTGCCAGCTTCATACTGTGGCATCTATGCGTTGAAACCGACGTACGGTCGTGTGTCTCGATTTGGCCTGATAGCCTTTGGGTCTAGTTTGGATCAAATTGGTCCAATGGGGCTCAGCATTGATGATGTGGCTTATCTATTACATGTGATAGAAGGAAATGATTCGCTTGATGAAACTTCAAGGTCATTTGATGCTGTTGAGACAGTGTCATCCGATGCAGCCATTAAAATTGGTGTTCCAGCGCATATGAATAACTTTTTAGATGGCTGTGATGGTCCAACCCGAGAAGGGTATGAAAATTTCTTAAATCATATGTCAAAAACGCAAGGGGTTGAATTAGTATCTGTCGATTTAAGTCCGCTAATGTCGGGGTTGCCTATTTATTATGTGATCGCACCTTGTGAGGCGAGTTCCAATTTATCTCGATTTGATGGGATTCGATATGGAGAGCGGTTGACTGATTCAACGCTAACAGAAGTTTACAGTAAAACGCGTGCACTGATGGGCCAAGAGGCGAAGCTTCGTGTTTTAGTTGGAACATTTTGTCTTTCAGCCGGGCACAAAGAGGCTTTTTATCAAAAGGCGTCAGACCTTAGGAATAAATTGAGTGGGTGGATCCATGATCAGTTCGATGTCTGTGATGCTATTGTGATACCCACAACACCGACTGTTGCGTTTAAACTAGGCGAACGTATGGATGACCCCATAGCCATGTACAAAAGTGATGCATACACGGTGGCAGTGAACCTAACGGGAGTGCCTGCGTTGAGTTGTCCCCATGTACCCCAATCAAGTAAATTGCCTATTGGCATACAGTTTATTGGAGCTCAGGGTCATGATTATCGTTTGTGTGAGATTGCAAAACGGTTCGAATCTTTCTTTGTAAGTCCTGATCCTGATAAGGAGTAGCGCTGTGTCGAGTCAATGGGAACTTGTGATGGGATTGGAAGTCCACTGCCAGTTGGCAACTTCCAAAAAACTATTTTGCGGGTGTTTGAATCAAGAGGCGGGTGACATAAATGAACACACGTGTCCTGTGTGTTTGGGGTATCCAGGTGCACTACCAAAATTGAACTGGGAAGCTGTCCGTCTGGCTGCTCAAGCAGCAACAGCACTTGGATGTCACATCAATACGACAAGTGTGTTTTCACGTAAACATTATTTCTATCCAGACTTGCCCAAAGGATATCAAATCACCCAGTTTGACCAACCGCTAGCCGAATCAGGCTCGATTCCAATCGGTTTGCCAAAGCAATCTGGGTTCGAACAATCGGTGCCAGTGCACCGCGTGCATATCGAAGAAGATTCGGCTAAAAATCTTCACTTAAAGAATGGTTCTCTCGTTAACTTTAATCGGGCGAGCGTCCCATTGATTGAAATTGTTAGTGACCCCTTTGTGGGCCAACCCCACCATGCATCACAGTATCTGCGGCATGTGCACTGGATTTTACTCGAAGCAGGTGTAACAGCAGGTAACTTAGAAGATGGTCATATCAGATGCGATGTGAATATTTCTGTGAAACCTGTAGGGTCACCTGAGCTTCGAACCCGCGTTGAAGTTAAGAATTTAAATAGTTTTCGAAATATTGAACGTTCGGTCATTTACGAGCGTGATCGTCAGATAGCCTTATACGAAAAAGGATCATCGCCGGTTCAAGAGACAAGGCTATTCAACGTTAAACAGGGCAAAACGGAAGTCCTTAGGACTAAAGAAGAAGCGATGGATTATCGATATTTTCCTGAGCCAGATTTACCTGTACTTGATTTAGAAGCGCAATGGATTCAAGAAAATACAGCCAAACCATCCGTTTTAGAAAAAAAACATTATTTGATGACAAAATGGGGTGCTGACGAAGGGCAGGCTGTAACGGTTCTAACAGAGACTGGATTATTCAATCTTATTGAGGATACGATCGCCTTAGGGGCAGATGCCAAAAAAACACTCGACTGGGCTTTAACCTCGGTGCTTGAGTTGAAAAAAAAGAAACAACTACCCGTTAACCCAACCCAACTTTACGAACTCATTCAACTGGTTGCTGATCACAAAATCAACTTGCCGACCGCTAAGGATGTGCTCAAAAAGATAGCATTTAGTGATGCCCAGCCTCAAGTTGTCGTGGCGTCAGACGGTCTTGAGATGAAACGGGATGACGATACGATTCGTGAAATAGTCTCAGCGGTTGCGTCTCAAAATCCTGATGAATGGACAAGGTTTTGTGCAGGGGATCAAAAATTGATAGGATTTTTTATGGGGCAAGTCATGCGAAAAGCAAAAGTGGATCCCAAATTGACTACGCAGATCTTAAACCAAATGCGTCAGGAGCAGCCATAATGCTATGCGAAGTGTCTCAGTTACCAAATTTTCTTGAAAAAAAAGTCATCGTCCGTGGTTGGGTTGGACATAAGCGAAAAAGCGGCAAGATTCGCTTTATGACTCTCCGAGATGGCTCCGCTGTTGTGCAGTTGGTTTTTTCTGCAGATGAACTTTCAGACGGTGAGTGGGCGTCTTTTTCAGAACTGAAACAAGAGAGTTCCGTTGTGATCTCTGGTGTGGTTCGAAACGAGCCCAGAGCACCAGGAGGCGTAGAGCTATTGGTCAATAGTCTCGAAATAGTTCAAATTCCTGAACAACACTATCCCGTTACACATAAAGAGCATGGGCCTGATTTTTTATTAACGCATCGTCATCTCTGGATACGCTCCAGAAAACAAGCTGCGATTTTACGTATTCGACATATGGTTTCAAGAGCGATCCGCTCTTTTTTAGACGAACAAGGTTTTGTTGAAACCTCTACCCCAATTTTAACGCCGAACGCTTGTGAAGGGACGACTGATTTATTCACCTTGCCTTATTTCGATTTGGGGGATGTGTATTTATCCCAGAGTGGTCAGTTGTATGGCGAAGCTCTGGCCATGGCATTGGGCAAAGTCTATACATTCACGCCTGCGTTTAGAGCAGAACGTTCGAAGACTCGAAAGCATTTGACTGAGTTTTGGATGATGGAACCTGAGATGGCATGGTACGACCGAGACATGACACTTGAGCTCATCGAAAGCTTGATCAAGCATATCGTGCAGATGTGTTTAGATCGATGCGAAAGTGATCTACATGTACTGGAAAGAGATACATCGGCTTTACGAAACATACTAGCTCCTTTTAAACGGATGACATACAAAGAGGCCTTATCTTGGTTGAATGAACGGGGTCGGGCCTTAAATTTCGGAGATAATTTGGGTGCTGAAGATGAGGTGTTAATTGGAGAGTCTCATGAGGTTCCTGTGTTTATCACCGGGTACCCTGCAAAGAACCGTGCGTTTTATATGAAACTAGATGATACAGATCCTGATGTTGTACTAGATATGGATTTAATTGCACCCGAAGGGTTCGGAGAGATTGTAGGGGGTTCTCAACGTGAAGAGAAGCTAGATGTGTTGAAGAGCCGTTTGAAGGATCATGGACTGCCGCAAAAACCCTTTGAGTGGTATTTTGATTTACGACGATATGGTTCTGTGCCGCATTCTGGGTTTGGACTCGGGTTAGAACGAACTGTAGCTTGGATTTGTGGAGCTGCACATATCCGTGAATGTATTCCCTTTCCACGAATGCTGTATCGCATACAGCCGTAAAAAAGAGGCGTGGGATGGGATGGCTTCGATTTTTAAGATGGACTTGGGAAGCGATTAAAATATCAATTCGAGCTGTCTTCACATCAGATTCTAATCGGGCGCATATTAATCATCTTCAGCAGTCTTGGGCGCCGCCTATGTTGAAGATCGCTCGAATTCATCTTAATATAACTTGGTGTGTACCCAAACGTCAGGTTTTGAGACTAGGCAAAGCAATTGTGATCTCGAATCATCAATCATATTCAGATATCCCTACTATTCAAGTGGTGATGCAACACCCGCTTCAGTACATGGTGAAAAAGGAGCTGTCTCGTTTGCCACTGTGGGGTGCGGCCATGATAAAGGCAGGATTTGTGCCCGTAGATCGCAAACGACGAGGCAAATCAGATATCATGTCCCCGGTTGCTGAGATTTTTGCGCGTGAAGGTTGGCTTTTTATCGCACCCGAAGGGACCCGATCGCAAACCGGAGAACTCCAGGCGTTTCGATCAGGGGCATTTTGGTTGGCGGTTGAACATGAAGTGCCTATTATTGTGGTGGGGATGAAAGGGACGCGTGATGTGATGCCTAAAGGTTCGTTCTGGGTGACGCCGGATCAACATATTTCGGCTTCAATTTTGGCTGTACTTGATAGTAAGGGCAAAGCCGTAGAAGGTTTAAAAGCTGAAGCGCGTGACATAATGAGTTCTTATTTAACTGGAAATTGAATTTTAAGAAGGCGGAGGGCACTTGTGCCCCGGCTAGACGAAGCAATCTCTCTGCTTCTACCTTTTCATTCCCGATGTGATTTAGAAAATGGATCCCTGCCTTCGCAGGGATGACAAAGTAGGAGGCAGGAATCTACTCTTCTGCTTCGAGTATTATTTCAGAGGTGAATCTGCTTTCTAATCCATCAAGTTTTAAACCTAACCGTTCCGATTCATTGTTAATCTGATCTTTCAACTTTCGATGCATAGTAATACGAGCTAATTTCTTAGTGTGTGAAAATAGCCCATCAGGTAATTGTGTCAGGTTAGGTTCAAATAGTGAAAGATTATTGAGGTTCGTTAATCCTGAAAATGCGTCTTTAGATATGGCATTGGTTTTATTTATCAGTAAACTGAGAGTTGTTAGGATCTTCAATCCAAAGAACGCGTTCGGTGGGACTTCCGATAGTCCTGATTCAGAAATTTCCAGAAATGTTAAATTATCTAATCCGTCGAATATTTTGGGTGGGATTTTAGTGCAATCTGGGCAGCGGTTGATTGCAATGGAATTCATTTCGTTGAGTTTTGCAAAAACCTTGTTGCATTCTAAGTCTTCACTGGGCGTTAGGCCAGCCGCTTTAGTTAAAGCTGTCAAAAATGCCTGTACATAATCTGGCATTTTCTCAAATTTCTCACAGTATTCTAAAAATACATATTGTTCTCTTTGGAAGAGAACTCTTCCAGCCAAGGTGAGCTCAGATACAAGCATCGGATCATTGATATGATTATTATATAAAATTTCGACCTGTTTTTCATTGGCTTGAGGTAATTGCGCTAAACCCAGAATTAGAGCGAACCGTTGTTGGATAGTATTGTTCTTGTTTTTAACGCCATCTATTAAAGGTTGGATGTCCTTGCCACTATATGCTTTTGCAATCTCATTATATTCTTCACCATCGAATCCCATGCCCTTGGGCAAAGTCACGCCTTCCAAAGTTATAGTTTTCGGTTCGGACTGAACGAAAGGCTTTACTTTTACAGGTTTATTTGTCGAGCCTTTGCTACATCCTGTCATCACCACGCCAACGATTACCATTAGTCCTATGATTTTTAGTTTCATGTCACTGCACTCCCTTCGCCTTCACTTATCGGCTTCACTTTATAAGACCTTTACACATATCACATTGTGGGAATTGATAGAAAGATGGGTTGAGTTGTGGCGGCTTGCGCGGCCAGGATGGCCAAGCGCAGCAGCACGATGCGTTAGCCAAAACTCAACCCATCTTTCTATCAATCCTTAAAAGAACGTTATTTGAAAGCCTTAGAAGGTGTGATAGAACGTGTCCATGCATTATATGTATCCTGATCGTGTGTCTGGCCAATTTTATGATGTGCGGATTACAGATGTGATGGATGGTCACCTAATTGGATGTATATCGGGTGAGTGAGTATTGCCGCAGCGTGAAAGATGGTGTTGTACTTCTTGTTTCAGTAAAACCCAACGCTAAAAAAAATGGAATTGAAGTCACTAAAGACAAAGTCAAAATATCTGTAACCTGCCCGCCCGAAAAAGGAAAAGCCAACCAAAAAATCATTGAATTGCTTTCGAATTCATTAAAAGTTAAAAAAACTCAGATTGGATGTATTAGAGGGCTAACGTCTTCAAAGAAAACACTATTAATTCAAGGACTAAGCAGGGCCAAGGTTTTGGAAAATCTTAACTTATTAATGATAAAACCTTGAATCATAAATTTATTTCATAATTTTATTTTAAAAACTGTAATCCTAAGAAAATTAGTTTTTTATCTTCTCGAGTACGCGTTTCATTTTTTGCTAGACACAGATCATGACGCAGATTTGTGTCACAATTTTTAGATATGGGGGGAATTTTAAAATACGGTCTTTTTTTTGCGTTTTGTTATCTATGCACTTATTCAACATTGGGCGTTACGGCTGAGCAGTGTGAAGGTGCGTCAGAATCTGAATCAACTCAATCAAAATTCAGGTGGATCAAAAAAGGAATGCGTGTACCGTGGTGGGTTATGGGTGGTGCGATAGAAGGGACGCTTTACATGCTCAATCCGTTACCGTCGCGTGGACCGTTTATTTGGAATCGCAAGGGTCGATTGACACTGCATGCAGTTACTAAAAAAATGCTAAAAAACCCGGAAGCTTCTTTCACAGAATCTGAAGCGTTGATTTTGAGAAAAACAGATTTGTATGACCGAGCTGAACGTTTTCAGAATAACCTTCAGAATGTACCTAAGCGAACTCGTTTGAAAGCACGTGTTTCGTCATTCACAAAATGGACCCCTAAACTATATGGATGGGCGTTGGTAGGATCGACCATAGGCGTTGATGAGTGGTTGGGTATTGAGTCTTACTTGGAAAAGAGCCATACATCGCCAAAAGATTTTGTAGAACTAATTTGGGATATTACGTATTTTCCACATTTTGCTGTTCGAATAAAAAAGGGGGCAAGTGATTTAGTATATTCATTTTCTGCCAAACATCTTCTGGCTATTCCGTATAGAAGATATTTTGCGGGCCCCGTGTTACATGAAATGTCTGTCAAATTTTCCGCAAACCAAAAAGGATTCAAACCAGCTGAGAAGCAGGTTTTTCTTGCGTTTCAAAGAGAGGCCATCTTGCTAAGAAATCAATTCATGGCGTCGTCTGATGCAAGTGATAGAGAAAGAATCACACAGGCTTTTTCTGAGCTTGAAATCCGATGGACTGTCTATTTGGAGGAGACGGGTGTTGAAACTACTCGTCCTGAAATAGTTTCTGAAGATTCCATCGAAGCAAAGTGGGATTTTCCAGAAAAGCCTGTGTTGGATCGTTATTTTAGTCGTCGGTATTCGCGTACATTTGTAGTCATGCGTCTTAATTTGACTAAGGTGGAGGTTGAACACTTTGACGATGCAGTATCACAGTACGTGAGCTACGCTTACCAAAATATTACACTCGTGAACGATTGTAGTGCGATGGCATTTATCAAAGTAGCTCAAATCTTGGGTATTGATGTGCCACCCTACGTATCTGTATCACCTGGCGCAAGTTTGGCTTACTTAAAAGCGTTGCGAGCAAGTGGTCACCCCAAAGTGGGGAAGATCTCGTACATCAACCCTCATAGTGAGACGGAGACCTTATCAAATATGACTTATCGATTGAGGGATGCCTATGTGACCTATGTGGAAGCAAACTTGCATTTTTTTACAAGTCCCCTGTACGTGGGTGTAAATAGCTATTTAAAAGTGCACGACACACCCTTGGTGTGGGTTGAGAAATCATCAGTTGATTCTTTGGCAAATTATTTTTATGACACACGTAGAGTGCTAGAAAAAGAAGGTTTTATTGAGAGTAAGCCCCAGACAAGAACGCCCAAATAAAGTTCACTCCTATCTGGGGCCTGCTACACCTGGTGGTGTCTTCCGTGATGTAGCTACATGGATTTCTCCATGAATTTCATTCAAGTGTAGCAAAGGGTTACTAGAAAAATCTAAAGAATGTAAGGCACCCGACGGTCAAAAAATGTCGGATTATGTATCTTCAGTTCCATTCCCCAATGGTACATGATGACGTTTATTAAAAACTGGAAAACAACATAAGTCCAACAAAATATCCTGGTGATGCATCAATTTTGTTTTCTTTATCGTCGTAGTAGCTGCCTGGGAACAACCCTGCCAAAAGAAGGTTGAGAGATAGGTTGTCATACCAGAAGTAGGCCACTCTTAAGTCAACCTCTACGCCCATGAAGGAACCGTCTCGTTCAGCAAACTTACCATCCTGTTCATGATGTGAAAGAACAATCGGTACGTCGAGGCTGACGATCCAATCTTCACCAAAGAAAATTTGAGCGTAAGGCCGTATGGTAAATTGACCGTTGCTCACGTTAGCCAAGCCTGGTTTTGCATCGTAAGGATAAAGAACATTATTGAGACTTACAGCTTTTTTGAGATGCCCAAATGCTGCTCGGTTAAACATGAAACCAGCAAAGTTATTCGGATGAATTAAAATAAAACTATCATTACGCTTGTCAGTCGTCCCGTCTTTATCCCCTCGGACAAATCCGCCATGTACACCAATGATAGCTGACTCAAGTCGATAACTTAAATCAACCAGAAAAGCGAAAGAGAAAATGGAGTCAAACTTTTTTTCAACTTTGTCTCTTTTTGTGAGCGGATCTTGTCCATCGATTAATGCTGCCTCGATCGCAATTCGGAATCCTTCAAACGGGTAAAAAATACCAAATGCATCAGCTAGGAGAAGCGTGCCAGACGTTTCAAAGCCATCCGTATTGACGCCAGATCTGTGGAGGCTGTTTAGAACACTTGAGCCCATGAGCATCACCTCAATGAGAATCCCCGTCTCCATATTTGTGTCTTCGTCTTTATGATGCGCAGAAGCAAAAAACTGGGTGAGATCGTCTTTGAGATCTTTGAAAAATGCATTGGCGCCATGTATGACACCCGCTTGAAGTTCGAGTGCGCCGAATGGAATCGCAAAAACAATGGCATCCATAATGCTCTTAAAGTTGTTGATGTCACCCGCTGCTGCGTTTTTTTCTAAGGTATCAGTGGCGCCATCATGATAAACCATGCCAAGGCCCCAATGTCTGGGTTGACGACCAATCAGAACTCGAACGATATCCGTTTCCCATCTCAGATACATCTCATTGACTCTAAAATACTCAACGGACGGTTTGCTGCTATTGTTGGCTTGCAGAAGTCCGAACGGATACCCTTTAATGGGAATCGTATTAAATAAAAATCTTGATCGTGTATCGCTAGCATTCACTTCATCAGTTTGAGCTAATGAGAATTCAATGAACTTAGGCTCCAAAAAACTCCATTCGCTCACAAAAATCAAATTATCAGAAATGAAGAGCTTCGTTTGAAGTAGAGGCCGAAGTAAGGTGTGGATTTCGAATAAGTTTTTCTGATCATTTTCACGTGAGAGTAATTTGTCGCCATGAAGTTCTGTGAGTGCTCTAACGCTTCCGTTGACATGAAAAGTCAATGCCGAAGCACCTACAGACCATAAGCATAGGCAAAGTAAAAGTGATTTTTTCATGTTTGACAGCCTCCAAGCCAAGTTTCGTTTATACAGGTTCCCGTCCGAATCCCTTTTTCTTCAGTTCGGCCTGAACATATTTCTCTAACAAAATATCCCATTCTGGGCTGCCTGGCACAACAGTTTTTTGTCGATCTAGGCGCTCTCTAGCTTCTTGGATAGCTTTGTCATGGGATTCGCAATAGCTCGTGATGATTTTCTTTGTAATCCTGAGGGCCTTTCCTTCATCGGAAAAGTCAACCCAGTCTTCTTTCCACGCAACAGAATCTAAAATTTGGTGCGCAATATGGCTAATACGTTCTTCTGACAGGATCATGTGTGCCCTAAATGATAACACGATACTTTTTTGCGAGTTCCTTTTTTATCATTGAGAACATTTTTTGCTCATCAATGACTTGCCCTCTAGGGAGGCCTTTCTTAGCTTGTTCTAGCATTTTTTTGGCTTCCTCATTCAGCGTATCTTCTTCTTTCAGGTTTTCGATAAAGGATCGTTTCATGGCTTGGCTTACTTCACGTTCAGCATGCTTAAATGATATAAGCTGTTCTTGTTTGAAGGTTTGTACGATTTTTGTAATAATTAAATCTACTTGAGCTTCACTGAGTCTCATCACTTATCCTTTCATGGTATGATGGGGCAATTTACGGCTCAGGGTATCTTGCAGTAAGGTATTAAGCAAGACGCAAATTACTGAGCCAGGAAGTGCAAGATATTTTTGGGCATGCTAACGAAACAATGAATCGTCAACTTTTTCAATCACAACTAATTAGAACAGCCTTATTAGGTGTGTTTTTGATGTGCCTGGTGTCTCTCGACCAATGGTCTAAGTACTGGATTGTGCAACATATGGTTTTTAATGAAGCCATTGAAATGATTCCAGGCTTTTTCTCCATCGTGTATACATACAATTTGGGTACAGCGTTTGGTTTGTTTTCGCAGCTACCCGATCATGTTAGACCTTATGTTGTTATCGCACTGCCGACGTTAATGTTGTTTATTTTGTTTATTTTATTTTATACCCGCGAATTTCGATCATGGATTGCAACCATCGCCTTGTCTTCTGTGATTGCGGGTGGAGTTGGCAATTTGATTGATCGGTATCTGCAAGGGTATGTGGTTGATTTTTTGCTCTTTGATCTTGGATTTATGTTGTGGCCTGCATTTAACGTTGCTGACATTTGTGTTTCTGTTGGAGGCACCTTGCTCTTGATTTATTTTGGCCTGATTTATAAAGCGTCTCCTCTTGATATTGAATGAACCTAGTCATCCCAATCTTACATTCTTCGATTTTGGGCGTACCTTTATATCCTCTCTTTTTTCTTGGAGCGTGTGCGGGTGGCATTTATGCTTCTTGGGTGCTCACACAAAAATGGCCTGAATTCCGAAATGTCCGCTATTTTGATGCTTGTGTAAGTATATGGGTCTTAGGTATTTTAGGAGCCAAAGGCGCAGCCATACTATTATCCCCGATACCCTTTAAGTCTTACTTAGATCCTTTCAAATTGATTTATCTTTTTGAAGGGGGGTACCAACTGTTAGGGGGCACCGTGGCAGCTATTATTGCTTTGTGCATTTTAAGTTACATCTGGCGATCCGAGATTTCATTTTGGCGGCTGTGCCACTTGGTAATGTTGGTGGGCCTACCCATGTTCGCCTTAGGTCGGTTAGGTTGCTTGTTTGCAGGATGCTGTTTTGGTCTCCAAGCGGCTGATGGGGCAACTGGATTACATGTCATGTATGGCGAATCATACGGCGTTCTCTCTCAAGGCCCAAGAATTGCAGTCCAACTGTATGACTCAATTGGTGTTGCTACTTTGAGCCTATTGCTCTGGACGCGATGCCCCCCCGTCAACAGATCTGTATTTCGAGTTGTTGGCGGCCGTATTGCGCTTGTTTTGGGGATATTTGGTGCAGGTCGTTGGATAGAGGATGGATTTCGGGATCCTTATTCGAGGATGGAGTTAAAATGGGCGGGAATGTATTTCAGTCAATGGATTGCCTTGAGTTTAGCAGTTTTGGGCATTATAGTTGGTATGGTTTGGCTGAGGCAAAGTTTTAAGAAAGGATAACAGGGCGAAGTGATATGAGATATGAAGTACAGAATGATAGTGGAGTCGATCGCATTGTGGTGCTCCATCCAGGTGAAGAAGTCATTGAGAGTACCCGTAAACGGGTAGCAGAGAGTTACTCAAAGCATGTTTCGATTAAGGGGTTCCGCCCTGGAAAAGCGCCGCTTTCTTTTGTGCTATCTCAACATGGGGATGACATTTCAGAATCTTGTGCTCAGGAGATTGTTTCATCCCAAGTGGCTTCAATTCTAGATGAACTGAAGTGGAATGTGCTGGAACATGGTGTTTTTATTGATAAAAAAGAGGGCAAAAGTCTGAATGGCTCCGGCCAAATCACGATTCATGTTGAATGTTTGCCAGATTTAGACGTTTCAGCGCCTACTGTGACCTTAAATGATGAAAAAGCGTTCATTGAAGAAGCCGAATTAGACAAAACGCTCGAGAATATGCGACAAGAGAAAGCTACGGTTGAATCTCTGCAGGGGGCACGCGTTGCAGCCAGTGGGGATGTACTGAAGATCAAAGAACTATCCGGGTCTGATGCTGATAAGAAGAATCTCGTGGGTGTTGAGTCTAGCGCTGATCAGGAGAAAAAACTTTTCTGGTATGAGCCCTCAGAGCAAAAAGGTGAAACAGACCCTCTTTTTGGTGTTCGAGTGGGAGAAATTCGTACGATAGAAGCCCCTCAGAGCACCCCACAGCCTCCATCCTCGGCACCCAAGATGAAAACAGTAATGTGTGTCGATATTTGCAAAAAAGTTTTACCTGAGCTCAATGACGCCTTTGCTGATCAAGTACAAAAGGGGTTAACGTTAGAGACTTTAAGGGGTGAAATTAGGAAGGCGTTACACCGAGAGAAGACCAATCAAGTTATGTCTGAAAACCGGGCGAAGATTATAGAAGCCTGTTTGGCTCAATATACGCTTGAGGTGCCGTCGAACTTCTTTCAGCGAATCTATCACGAGCAGTTTGAGAAAATGTTGATGGGTCTTGAGCGACTTGGTGTCAAAGTGGACCCAGAACAGATGAAACAATTAGGTGAATCTATGAGGGAAAAAGTCCAAGAAGAGGCTGAGAAGGTCTCAAAATTTACATTATTTTCAATGATTTACGCTAAAAAACATGATATTTCTGTTTCAAATCAAGAGTTGAATAGCATGTTGACTCA
Organism: Deltaproteobacteria bacterium; assembly: GCA_029262815.1. GTDB lineage: Bacteria > Bdellovibrionota > JAJCYS01 > JAJCYS01 > JAJCYS01 > JAJCYS01. Next base: position 27,416 of record JAJCYS010000021.1, read on the forward strand.
ACTAAAGGCAGAGAGCCAACCGTCCGAAAAGATGGAAGAAATAAAAGAGCGACTCGGTA
>JAJCYS010000022.1 GCA_029262815.1 Deltaproteobacteria bacterium
CGATAATGCCCCCCCCGATTACAAGCACATCAACATCAACAGGTGATTGAATTTCTTTAAAATTACTCATGAATCAAAACCCAAATTTCTTGATTACCTTTCTTTTTCCCTTTTAATCCACAAAGGCAATGTTGAATCGTACACCCAGGCTCCTGTATCACCCTTAAAAACGTATCGAGCGTCTCCCCAATTACAGTTTCATCTTTGACCACGCCGCCTTTTTGAACGTGTTTGCGTCCGACTTCAAACTGAGGCTTAAAAAGCATAAGGCACCATTTAGGGGACTCTAACAGAGACCACACTTTGGGGAACACCTTATGTAATGAGATAAAACTCACGTCCATCACTGCTCGTGTGATGCCCCGGACGGGTAATTGATCGACTTTTAAGATGTGAGTTTCTTCCATCACGTGCACACGAGAATCCGATCTCAATGTTTCATGCAGTTGGTGCCGACCAACATCTATAGCAACCACTTCCGTTGCACCTTGATTGAGTAGATAATGGGTAAATCCACCTGTGCTTGATCCCACATCGAGATAAACCTCAGGATAGACAGAGCACTTCAGCTGAGTCATAGCAGATGCTAGTTTTTCAGCACCCCGACCTACATATATTTTTTCTTGAACAATATTTATTTGATCTTGATCGGAAACCAATGAGGTTATTTTTTGAATGGGGCCCCCATTCCGTGTGACCCGCCCCTCTAAAATTAACGCTTCAGCATGTGATCTTGACGATGCTAGACCTTTTTTTACTAACCAACGATCAATTCTAATTCGCATTACTCAAAAGGTTTTGTTTCAACTTCTCCAGATTCATTCTGTGTAACTATTTCCACCCGTTTTTCCATGGATTCAATCGTAGAAAGACAAGATGTGATCATCTTGACGCCCTCTTCATATTGCTTCAGAGCAGTTTCAAGAGACCCTTTTCCCTCTCTTAACTTTACGACTAGTTCCTCTACTTTTTTGACTTGCGTTTCGTAGCTTGGTTGCTTTTCGTTTTTTGCTGTCATGTGCGACCCCTTTTGGTTGATCAAATTGAAACATGTTTTTGGGCAAAACACCACTCCAAGAAGACATCCGTATGGTAACCCCTTTTGGAACAGGCAACCACAACTGAGTCGATTCCCCAGGAAAATGGACATCCATGACATGCAATGAGGTCTTTCCACCATAGATAGGACGGCGCGTGAATAGCACGTGATCGTTACTATGGGGTGCAAAACAAGGCGATTCTTCGTTCCATGGTGTTTGTGTCAACGGCGCTAACACCATACCCGATGGATCAATTTTGAATAAATCAAACTGAGCTTCAGCGTTTTTGGTTTTCTTTCGAGCACCCGCAAATACAATCCACTTGCCCTCTTTCTGAATAGAAGGCGTTGAGTTATAGGTTCCTACATAGGTCAATTGTTCTGGCACTGTTTTACGATCCAACGCCTCTAGCGGCATCTTAAAAATATTGGGTTGCCGTGTTCTAAGACTTGAAAATACGATAAACCCTTGATTGATATGGGGTTCAACATCAAATCCCATGCGATATTTTAATGGCACGGCTCGGTTGGGACGATCCATACTCACTTGGTATAATCCTCGTGATCGGTGCCTGCGCATACTCACAATCAATATTCGCTCATTGTCTGGATGGAACGCAGCTGACCCTAGTCCAACTCCTTTTCGTGAAAACACTTTCGACAACTTTCTTGTTTTTAAATCCAAAACCCACAATTCATAACGTGCTCCTTCACGCTGAATAGGTCGCATGTTTATGAAACTTAGATATCGACCACTAAAAGAAAATTTAGGAAAAAAAACAAAAGTACTATTGGGTGCAACTTTTTCCAACTGAGAACCATCTAAATTCATCAGATACAAATGTTGCGTCTTGGTTGAACCACGACCAAACTCTCCGACAAATGCAACTTTGGTATAAAAGAAATTTTTTACACCTGAAATTTTTTCATACATCTCATTCAGCAACGCAATTCCAGCTGCATTCGTACAAGGCGTATGATTAGTTTTAATAAGCTCTCGTCCTATATGTTTAAATATTGCTTTGAATCCTTTACGCTTTAACGTAAGCATCAGCTTTGAAGCACGCTTTGAATTTTGAACTCCGCCTTGATCAAACACACCTAATATGGCAGCACCACGTTTAATTCGTGTGATCATGTCTTGGCAAGACAGAGACTGACCTTTGACCGTAATTTCAAGCGGAATCTTTTGTACCCTGGCGTCTCTGACCCACAGGGAAACATCAGGTGTGTGAGAGGCCGTTTTATTCGAAACAGAGGGTAAGACGGCAAGGGCTGGCTTGGCAAAAGAATAAATTATTAAACTCAAAGCAACAGTCCATCTCATTCTACACACCCTCGTTGAGTAGTTTATCAAAATTAAGGCTCAAATGTGACCGCAATCCCCTGTTGCATTAGGTATGCTTGGAGGCGCTCTGGGATTGATAAATCCACAATCAAAGTTGTCTCAATAAACTCTTTGACATATCGATCAAATGCCTCGGATTGTGACATTTCTAAAACGTCAAATTTCGAAATCAACCCGTCTTCGTCGATCACCAATCGAACTTTTGTGGACAACCCTTGCCCTTTAAAATGACTGAACACTTCCCATTTATTCGAAATATGAATTTTTAATTCAGTCCAAAATGGGTCATGAACAGGCACAGTAGGTGTATTAACACCAATACTAACTTCCTTCAGGAGTGCGCCTTTTTGAAGTCTATTCCCTGCTCTCAGCTCTTTCAATATATCCAGCCTCGTTTTTCCGACAAATGCAGACTTAGGATTTTCTGGGGCCAGATTCCGTACAACTTCCTTCTTTTTAGGTTTTATCTTCGGTTTGTTTTTTTTGGGCTTAGGTTTGGGTTTGGGCTTTAGCGCTACTTTGGGTTTTGGGTTACGAGATGGAATAGCAATGGCCTTTGCTATAGCTTTTTTGACGACAGGTTTAGGCTTACGACGTCTAGGAGCGAGCATTTTACGTAATTCAGGCAATGCCAACACATCCACACGTATGTGTTGTGTGACTTCTTTTTTTGGAGGTTTTGGTGTGTTAAATAAGTTTTTTTTGGATTGAAGTGCGTTTACACTCAGGAGCACCGTTAACGCACAACCATGAATCATCAAACTGATGGCTAAAGGTTTCATGGCTCATACTGAGTCACCAAACTCACATTTTGAATACCCGACATTTTAAACACAGATAATACTGACGCCAAAATACCGTAACGCACTTGACGATCTGCGCGAATGAACACAGGATTGCTGCGTTTCATCTTAGATCGATGTAAAAACGTCTTGAGTTCGGAAACTCGGTTAAACCGCCGTTTCAGAAATTGTATTTTCCCATTTTTCTGTATCGAACAAATATGAAATGCTTTAGGCCGATTGGTACTCGGGTCAGCTTGGGTCGTTGGCAACTGGACGTCCATATCAGACTCAAGCATAGGTGCAGTAATCATAAAAATAATCAATAACACGAGCACAATATCCACAAAAGGAGTCATGTTAATGTCTGAAAAAAAATCAGGTGTATCCATTACGATACCGGTTCAGATCGTTTCAGAAAATCTTTTTGCACGCGGTTAATTAAATGCTCTCCAAAACAGCATGTCTCTTCCCGTTTTTGACCAATATGACCCCGAGATAAGTTATAAAAAATTACAGCTGGAATCGCCACGGCTAGCCCAAACGCTGTCATAATCAACGCTTCCGCAATACCAGGTGCCACAGTCGCTAGGCTGGCTGTTTTGGTTTGACCAATTTCCGAAAAAGACCGAACAATCCCTACCACCGTACCAAGCAACCCCACAAACGGAGCTGTGTTGGCAATTGAAGCCAACCACCTCAACGGCATACTCATTTTAGCGATCGCATGACGTAAGGTCGCAGACGATGTTCGTTCCAACACGCCTAGATCAATATGTGGATCTAAAGTGAAGGGTTGGCCCAGCGCAACTGCACGTCGATTGAGCTGCACTAACTCACGATAAATTGCGTGGAACACTTGTCCAAACAAACTTTTACGATATTTTCGAGACGCATTATCGAGCGCTTGCCATCGACGTTCTTTTTCGAAGAGATTACTAAACTTATGATCGCCTAGAGACACCATTTTTAACATCCCTAGGTAATAGAAGTAAATCGTCCATGACAAAATACTAAAGGATGCCAGGGTCATAAAAATCATTTTTTGAAATAAACTGGCATGTACAAATACATGCCAAACACTCATGCCTGTCAAGAACACCCCATTGAGTTACCACAATTCAAGCATCGATAGCATGATCCATTTCGAACGGTTGTATGACCACACCCATCACAAAATGGCGCATCTCCCATCGCTTGCTTGAGTTGAATATTCATACTGTCGTTTATTTTACCATTTTGAGATTTTTGGCCTATTTTAGACGACGCAGAGGTTGGCGCCGGAGTTTTCAATGCATGGGTACCCTGAATCCCAATTTTGGGTTTTGTAGCGGATTTAGGTGCTTGACTGGACTTATCCTGAGCCCCATCAGCCATAGTCAATCGAACTTGCTCCTGATGATTGCTCGTAGCTTGAATAGGGGCTGGTTTCACATGAACAAAATCCGTACGACCCAAGTACTCCATACCCAATACTCTGAAGATATAATCGATCACACTTGTTGCCGATTTAATATTAGGGTGATCAACCATGCCTTGGGGCTCAAATCGGGTAAAAATAAAGCTGTTCACGTACTCTTCAAGCGGAACACCGTGTTGCAGTCCCAATGATACTGCGATTGCAAAGCAGTTCATCATGCTTCTAAAAGCAGCACCTTCCTTGTGCATATCAATAAAAATTTCTCCTAAAGAATCATCTTCGTAATTTCCAGTACGCAAGTAGACTTTGTGGCCACCCACGCGTGCCTCTTGGGTAAATCCACCCCGTTTTTTGGGAAGTCGTTTCCTTAAGGCTTCCGGCGCAACAGAAAAAGAGCTTTCAGCTTGTACTGATGATTTTTCACTCACCGAACCTTGATCGTCAGATTTTGCGTGAAGCACTTGCACGTGTTTGCTTCCATCACGATAGATCGCAACTGCTTTTAACCCCAACTTCCAAGCTTTGAAATACAGTTCTTTAATTTCTTCAACGGTTGTTGATGCTGGCATGTTGATGGTTTTAGAAATCGCACCCGAAATAAACGGTTGTGCGGCTGCCATAATATGAACGTGTGCCATGGGTTCAATGAATCGTTTACCCTTTCGGCCACAGGCGTTAGCGCAATCGAACACAGGCAAGTGTTTTTCTTTTAAATGAGGTGCCCCTTCTAAGGTCATTGTTCCACACAAATATTCTTCAGCTTCAGTAATTTGCGCTGATGTAAAACCCAATTGCTCTAAAATAGAACCTTTGTTTGGATCTAATTTTGCAAATTTAAGGGCATCTTTCCCCAGAGCGTTCGGATGAAACACCTGATCTAGGGACATCATTGAAGGCAGCGTTTTTTCAAGTTTTTGGATAATGGTTTCGGAAAAGCCTTTCTCCTTCAAAACTTTTGTTGACACATGGGGTGCATCGGCAAAAGAGTTTGTACCCAACGTATAATTGAGTATCTCCTTGATTTGTACATCAGAATACCCAAGCGCATGTAACGCTGCAGGTACAGACTTATTAATAATTTTAAAGTAACCACCACCCGCTAATTTTTTAAACTTTACGATAGCAAAATCAGGTTCGATTCCCGTGGTATCGCAATCCATCAGCAAGCCAATGGTCCCCGTAGGCGCAATCACAGTGGCTTGTGCATTTCGATACCCATACTTCTCGCCTGAAGCTAGGGTTTCATCCCATACTTTTTGAGCTGCAGCTACGAGAGACTTTGTTTTAGGCAGCACTTGAATATGATGTGTCGCATCTCGATGTTTTCGAATAACCTTGAGCATTGACTCTCTGTTCTTCTCATATCCTGCAAAAGGACCCATGCGACGTGCTAATTCTGCACTACATCCATAAGCTTCACCCGTTAAGACAGCTGTTAAAGCACCCGTAATTGATCGAGCTTCATCAGAATCATAGGGGATTCCTTCAACCATTAACAAAGTTCCTAAATTCGCATACCCTAATCCCAGAGGACGATAATCATGGGAGTTTTTTGCAATCACAGGTGTCGGATAACTGGCAAGACTGACAACTATCTCCATCGCTGATGTAAACACACGCGCTGCATGGCGATAGCCTTCAAGATCAAAAGTACGTGTTTCAAAATCATAGAACTTCATCAGATTTAATGATGCAAGGTTACATGCCGAGTCATTCAAGAACATGTACTCAGAACATGGATTGGATCCATAGATACGACCAGTATCGCTACATGTGTGCCAGTCATTGATGGTGCTGTCGTACTGAACGCCAGGATCCGCACAACGCCATGCCGCATCTGCAACCATGTCAAATAGCTCTCTTGCTTGAAAGGTTTCACACACTTCACCGTTTGTTCTAAAAGTGGTGTTCCAAGGTTTGTCCTCGGCCACAGCTTTCATAAATTCATCTGTCACTCGAACACTGTTATTAGCGTTTTGGCCCGAAACAGTTCGATAGGCTTCTCCATTAAAGTCCGCAGCAAAACCACCATGTTGGATCAATACTTTAGCCTTCTCTTCTTCGCGGACTTTCCAAGATATGAAATCTTTGATTTCTGGATGGTCCATATCGAGACACACCATTTTTGCCGCACGACGTGTAGTGCCGCCACTTTTGGTCGCACCAGCGCCACGATCCAAAACTTCGAGAAAAGACAAAAGCCCTGAAGATGTCCCGCCACCTGATAATTTTTCTTGCTTACCTCGAATGGTGCTGAAGTTTGTACCTGTGCCGCTACCATACTTGAAAAGTCGGGCTTCAGATTTTACGAGATTAAAAATCGATTCCAAACTGTCATCTACGGATTGAATAAAACATGCAGAGCATTGTGGTCGCTCATAGGCCGTTGCCACGTCCGAGATTTCACCTTTTTCAAAATCAAAAGCATGATTGCCTGAATCCCCTTTGATGCCGTATTGGTGAAATAATCCACAGTTGAACCAAACAGGAGAATTGAATGCACCGTATTGATGAATAAGTAAAAAACTTAACTCGGATTCGAATGTATCTGCTTCCAACGTATCTTTGAAATAACCTTTACTCTCACCAAACTGTCGAATGGTATGTGAGATTCGATGTACAAGCTGCTTTACACTCGTCTCATGGCCTTTACCAGGCACTCCAGATTTTCGAAAATACTTACTAACTACAATATCAGTAGCAAGCTGCGACCACCCTTTAGGTACGTCCACTTCGTCCAACGCAAAAACAACAGACCCATCCGTATTGTAAATAACGGAGCTGCGTTTTTCGACCTTCACAGTCTGTAACGGGTCCACGCCCACACGTGTATACACACGATCAAACAAGGATTTGGTAGAAGATGTTTTGGGAGAGGCTGGAGATTGCCTCGTTGAACCATTAACTGTAGTATCCGTGGACTCTAAACTCACTGTCGCTCCTTTGGTGAAAACCGGACTCACCATCATACACTTTTTTGGAAACTATTTAAGTCCCCTAATTCTTTTTTTTTGAGTACTCAAGATACCTATTTTTTGAGACTTAAAGACTATTTTAGTATTTTTGGATAAGGGCACCAAACCCTTTGTGCCTTAATCAGTAACTGCATGAAATCATACCGGGCTTCGCACCCATTCACCTGGATGTATTTAAAAAGTCTGAACTATTGTTTACGAAAACTAAAAAACACCGGCCCATACCGAATTTCGAAGGCTTTAAAAAAGGACCTGAGAATTGTTTTCTTGATCTGGCGCAGGGTTGGGGGCGTGAGCTTTTTACTTTGTTTGCCGAAGAAATACACCCGGATAGGATCTGTGCCTTTTTGAGTACCGTATTTTAATGAGATGACACGGTGGATAGGATCAAAGTCAGATGTGTCCCGAAACTCACGCAACCAGGCGTTAATCTCATGGGTAGGAATCTCACGATTCCGTTCAAGTATTATGGACTCGATGAGCCGTTGAAAAAGTTTCTTTTTAAACGGTGCGAATGTGCTATGGAAAAGGACATGATGCGGATACGCCGTTTTGGCATGAATAGTTTCACGAGCCTCACCCTGCGTTTTCCACACACGATCTTCGGCATCCCATTTATTGACCACAATAATCACAGTGGTATAAGCCGTACGAATCAACTCATAAATATGTAAATCTAAATCTTTTAACCCCACGGTTGCATCGACAAAGAAAAAAGCTAAGTCGCTACGTTCGATCCCTCGGCGGGCCTGTAGCACACTGACCGACAAGGTTTTAGTTTTGGCATATTTGGATGGATCGGTCATGAGCAGTCCAGCCGTATCCATAAGGACCATCGGTCGATCATTCAAGAGTTGCCAGGAGAATTCAATCACATCACGGGTGGTATGGGCTTCGGGAGACACCTGAACTCGGCTGAACCCTAAGGCTTGGTTACAAAAGCTACTTTTCCCAGCGTTGGTCCGTCCGATACACACTAATTTGAACGCTTCTTGTTTTTCACCCATTTGCTGAGGCTCAGCCACACATCTTTTGTCATTCAGAGCTTGGATTTCATCCATCAACTCAGAAAGTCCCAGTTTATGGCTTGAGGATACAGGTAACCATGTACCCCGAGGTCCTGCTTCCGGTAGTAGCGCCCGATCATGGTCCATTTTGTTGAATACGCCAATCCAAGGGCATTTATATCGCTTAAAGATGTTGAAAATATCCATATCTTCGGGCATGAACCCACATCTTCCATCTACCACCCAAATAATAAGATGACTTTGGGATAAAACAGTATCAATCAACTCTCGCTCAACTGGAAATTGTTTGGCTTTTTGAAACCACAGAGGCTCTATTCCAGGGCAATCTGCAAACTCCATGTTCTCTACACGGTGAATACGAATATCACGTGTCAGGTGGGCCTCAGCCCCCTCTATCGCGAAGCTTTTACCAACAAGCCGATTGTATAGGGTACTTTTGCCCGTATTGGTCCTTCCGACCAAACTGATATGGAAAGTATCTTTCGCAAAAAACGACATAACCCCGAAAGATATATCATGGCGCAGCTATCAAACAAATGTCTTCTTTAAGGTAAAAACGGATATTTGAACGCTTTCACCTTGAAACCGCTAAGTGTACACAAAAAAATAGTTTAGAATATATATTCGAATAATTTAATACTGTGTGCTGCGGTGAAAAAGAGACTTACATTTAGCTCGACAACACAGTCTTTTTTACTTTTTAGCCTTTACAGGTGTGGAACTGGGCTTTCGAAGCTTTCGATACCGATTGGTCACGCGTGCAATGGATACGATTTCACCTTTTTGAATCAGTCGAAATGTCCGGCCATTGATTGAAAACTCATCATTCACTTCAACGCCATAGAGAGCTTGCTCTGCAGACTTAAAGGCAGTTTGTTGGTTACATAGCTTGGAAGGATCTGCAGAATCTTCAATAAGCGCCGTATAGGTATAGGCATGGGTCTTAAGCAACCCAACATACTTTTGACACAATCCTTGCCGCACATTGAATTGGAAAATCAGTTTCGGAAACATCATCAATTTCAAAGTTTTAGGATCCATTTGACCTTCACGTACATAATGCATGACCGAAGGCACTTCTTGGCTCAAGCGTTCGCCTGCTTTTTTGTAAAGTACTTCGCCTGGAATTAGTTTTTCTGGTGTTTTGGAAGCTGCAAAGACGGCATTGCAGCATAGTACCAACCCAATTACGATTGTTGTTCTCATGGTGTTTCTCCTTAAAAGGTTGAGGCTGTTCTCATTACTACGTTTCGAACAAATTTAAAAAAAGTTGAGGTTTTTTTTGGTCCGACTTCTAAAAATGTTAAACTTTGAGGTTATTTCTCTAAATACGGGTAGAATTCGTACGCCCCTTCGTGATGAATCAAGCGGAATGAATACCCATTTAAATTAATCATATCCCCCACTTGGAACCCATAAAATGTATGGGTATGCTCAGTCCAATTGAACGCCTGACCACATAAAACAAACGGATTAGTCGGGACACTCTGAAGGACTTTAAAAAAATGAACCGTGCTTTGATTAACACGTTCGGTTTGAGGTTCAGAATATAAGCCTCCGTAATTAATACACCCGTGCTCTTGAAATTTGATTGAAAACATAAGTTTGGTCACCGGTCTTTTTGTGTGATGCCCCGGAATCACCATATTCGGTTCATAAAAAATGACTTCAGGAATATTGCGCTTAAACTGTGTAGTTAACTCATGCGCAGGCATCACTATCGTTTTGAGGGAATTTTGAGACCCCAAGGCCACCTGAGCCAACGACAAACAGAACATCAAACTGAATCCAATTTTAAATAGTTTCATCATCATCCCCTCTCGTAATAATCCTAGTCTTCGTTTTTTCTAGAAATAGTCATCTAGATAGGTCCCTTGAGCAGGTGGGATTCGACGGGGTCCAGGCACTTCAAAAATTGACCCATCGTCTTGAACTTTGAGATACAGTTTTGTACTGCCACGTCCCATTAACACAATCATTGAAACACCTTGGTCTAACCCATGAACTCTGAGGTACCCTTTTGTCATTTTTAATGCTCGTGTACACGCTGTCTTGGGAGGAGCCACTGATACAAGAATTGTATGCTCGTAAGCACCTCTAGAAGATTGTTGTGGATTAATAAACCCTCCCTGAAATAACTCACATCCGTTTGATCCCCAAACATTAACTGAAATTTCAGCCATCCCTTTATCTACGTCATATCTTGAGTTTTTTTGGTTTTCCTCTGTGAATTCAAGATTCATCGCACCTACATATTTCTTGATTGGAGGTGTCGGTTGAGGAACCCCTGTGTTGGGAGAAAATTCTTTTTTGGGTAAACTCTCAATTTCATAGGGCAACCATGAGGGCTGTGCAAACAAGGTCACCGATGCAAATGCGACGCTGAGTGCCATCACGAAATTTAACTTTTTCATAAACGTCTCCTCGTTTTAATTCATCATTCTGATCCTCTATCGGCACGATAAATCCCTTTGTTTAGAATAATTTTGTTATTTTATAAATTTCTTTTATTTATTATAAATTTAAGACTGACAGAAAGGTCTAAACGAAACTTTTACGATTAAGATGTTACTGGGTAGGTGGAATAAAGCCTTCACCATCAAATCGATATGGATCGTGGTTCACGTACAGTACGTCGCCAGGTCTAATTTTGACAAACAGGATTCCTTTATGGGTTGGAACTGGAATGCCAGGAGGCCGAATAAACTCACAAATAACAGCTGCGGGTGGTTGAACATTTTTTAACTTCAATTCCAATCGACCTGCATTCCATGTTTTTAATGCGCCCGCAAACTGTTCACAGGGTCCCAAAGTGACATGCACCTGAATCAACGCACCACCCAAAGACTCCATGTAGTTGATCAGTTTGATAGGCTCTTCATCATGATAGATTAGTCTCGCGTCCGTATAACGTTCATGAGGACCAACGGCATTGGCAAGATTGCTCAAGCTAAATACACAAATGGCAATCGTTAAATAAGTTCGGTTCACCTACATCCTCCCTACTTTCTTAGGTCCATATGATGTACCTCGTCAGTCCGTATGGCTTCAAGATTTTCGTCTACAATTCCAATTTTGAATGACATTCCATTGAGATCAAAGTGAGTCCCATTTACAACAAAAGTTTCTTCGATCACGGAATATCCTTGAGCACAAAAAACACGTGGATCAGGACGCGTTCTTTGAGCTGCAAATACTTGGACAACATGACCTTGAACCTGAACATAGCTCCCCAATTTACGAACACCTTCCGATTTTATACATAGGTTGGGAAGTGGGATCAGGACCGAAACAACGTAAGACTTGCCACCACGACCGATTGCCAATACTTTAGGAACGCCTATTATGGGAGAAACATCATGAGGATGTATTTGCTGCTTAATCCACTTGGGCGATTTGTACTGTTGAGATTCATCAATGGGTAAAATACGCGCTGAGCTTACAGTACTTGCGGTCAACAGCCCCATACCCAAAACTAAACTCAACATTTTATTTGAATCCATCAGAAACTCCTCACCTTCGACCTATTACTGTCTCGGCCATGGCAAAATATGTAAATCGCCGTCATTACCCGAATCGCTTTGTTTCAATTGAAGCACGGTACGGAAATCAGACATTAAATTTAACTTCAATTCTTTGCCAAGTGTCAGCAGTACTATGCCAGCCGCACGACCAAGATTAACTTCCTCAAACACCCATTTTTTCATCGTCCCAATAGGTGTGAGACTTCGCGATGTTAAAGACAAATTTCGTTCGTCTCTCATCAGTACTTCATAAGTTGGCATACCCGTAAACGTCTGGACTTGCTTCAACCCGTGATATGCCAATCCCGGCACAAAAGGTATCACAACTTGAAACGCAATTTTTAATTTACCGTTATTATGTCCGAGTAACACTACTGGATCGGGACGGGTATCTAGACCCAAATCCAGAATAGCCAATGAATGGCTTGGCTCTAAAGGGTCAGTTGGCCCAGGTTGGCTAAATACAGAATCTTCCTTACCCAACGCAATTGCTGCATTCTCTTGCAACTTAAATATCGATCTTCGGCCTTCGTTGATATCAAATTCCAAAACACCACTCTCTGTCATCAGTATGAAGCCACCGCTTCGACCCACATCAACTTGCGCTGAAACCCATTTTTCATGAACACCTAAAGGCGGCATTGTGTCGGGCCTCACATCTTCTGTTTGGCGGGGTACGATAGGCTTTCTGGGGACGATGGGTTTTCTTGATAATGAGTCACTTGAGTGCATTGGAAAAGGTCCATCTGGATCATAATCCGAAAACATCAGTACTTCGTAAGTCGGCTTGCTCCCTCCGAAGGTTTGAACTTGCCTCAATCCGTAATAACGCACACCCGGAAATACCGGCATCACTATTCGAAACCCGATCGTATATACCCCGTTATTTTGATCTAATAGCACGACTTTGTCATAGACGCCGCGAGGATCCAAATTTAACGTCGCTAAACTTAACCGCTTTTCAAACGCCTCTTTTGTGAGTCGTCCTCCATCATGTGGTTGGATATTTAATGATTGACTATCTAACGAATGGGATCGTCTATGCCCAAATGCAAACACACTCGATGCGACTAGAAACCCCATCACTACACACACAAAACTTTTTCTCATCGCCTACTCCTTGGCTAATACAGCTCTGTCTGTGGTATCGACTAGTCATGTGAAAACTTTAAATAAAATTAGTTTTGAATACAGAAGCGACCAAAAGGGTCATCGTGAACTCTTGGCCAAAAAGTTCACGATGACCCGATGACCACCCTAAGGCCCGTTTGGCTGTCTATTTGCACTTGAAGAATTGGTCTAGCTTTAACCACCGTAATTTTCGGGGAGGCGTCAGCACAACTCGCTGCTCGGACTGGACTTCTAGATGTAACACTTGATTTCCTTTGATGGTTGAAGGCTTGGGATTGCCGATATACTTCACGTCAGTGACATTCTGTCGAAAGTTTCTCGGGTTTGTTAAGTATGTACGCAAAACACTCATCACTGCCTCTTGAACGTTCCACCCATAAGGATCAAGTCGATCATGAAAGTACGATAACCAGGTAGCACGCTCACTTGTCAGTGAGCTCAATGGACCTACGAACAACGACAGACGGGTCAAAAACACATGATGATCAGATCCTGGCTCAAAAATAAATCTAAGTAACGGCCGACTATCTTTGTGACGCATATCCACCACATAAATAGGCATTTCGTCCATTTTGTCTTTAAACATATTTTCTTCAGGACTCAAAATGCTTCTAATGTATGTTTCATGATCAATGGGTGGGACTACCCATTCAGTCAAACGTGAGAACCCCATTTTTTGATACGCCATAGAGCTAAATTTCTTAAACACTTTACGATTGTAGGACAAGGCTCTTCGAAAGGTATCGGATTTAGCATACCCGTGTATCATCAATCGGTATAAAGGATCCATAATGGGCGCCATCATCATAATACCCAAAGCACTACTTACAAAAATGAGTACGGGAAATACTTGATTTGCAATCATCAATGTTGAAAGCGCTAGATCTAAACCACCCATTGTCCAATAGGTACCTGTTAAAAATGTCAAATTTGCAGCATGTTCACGGAACTTTGCATCCGTACCGTGATACCACCGATACCCCTTGATATAATTCTCACGAAAATCGAAATCCCTGAAAACCTTCCGGTATATTTGGTATATAACGCGCGTCTCTTGTAAAACACGCTCTTCAGTCAGTGGGTACGTATGAGGATCCACTTTTTTATTTGTTTCATTGAGTTTTTCTAGAATTTTACTGAGAGGTACCCGTAGGGTAATATTATTCACCTCCCCCTCATCTTGCCTGAAGACAGGCGGAGAAAATGTAGGTTTACCCACTTCTTCCGTTATTACTGGTAGTAAGCGATACTGCTTCGTTGTGTCTCCCTTTTTCTTATGGGTTTTAGCTCTGCCAACTGAATCAGGAATTTTGGTGTTTGGAATTTCAAAGTCGTCTCTTACAGCTTTTTGGGGTTCATCTTCTTTTTCGGAATCGTCAGCGTATAACGGGAGTGCAGTAACTAAACAAACCGAAAGGGTCAAAGCACAGATGGCGCTGAATAGGATATGTGAGCCTCTTTCCCCCAATTAATGCTCCCAGCTTCAAGTTCTGGTTTAATTCTACCAAATAATGAAACGGGATAGGTCAAAATCGGCTTAGAATCTATATTTTGCAAGGAAACTTCCACAATTGAATTCGATTGACACCCAACCAGCGCCTCACCATAAACAGGTAAATAATTATGTGTGTATCCCCGAAACATCCCCCTACTCACATTTTCAACGAGCACGTGAGACCGTTTTCCAACCATCGACGTCATGGCAGATTTAAACTGACGCTCTCCCAACTTCAAAAGTTCAGCAACTCGATAATGTTTCAGATGGGACGGTACGTGATCTGACATCTTAGCTGCTCGTGTACCTGGTCGAACCGAATAGGGAAACACATGAAATTTTGCAATAGGCAATCGCTCGAGCAACTCGTATGTTTCTTGAAAGTCTGACTCAGTCTCACCAGGAAACCCAACCAGCACATCACACCCAATCGTTGCATCAGGGAATTGCTCCATAATCCAAGACACACGATTAACTACATCCTGCTTACGATACCGACGTCCCATCGCTTCCAAAATGCGGTCTGAACCACTTTGAATCGGCAAGTGAAAAGAAGGCAACCCCTTAGGTGTCGTCCCTAAAGCCCGAATCAACTCTGGCGTAACATCCATGGGGTCAATACTGCTGAGCCGAATTCTCTTAATGTCATCGACTTCAGACACCCATGTCACCACATCCACCAAAGAACCCTTTTGGCCTGGTACATCAAGCCCATACCGGCCTACGTTGATCCCTGTAATCACAACCTCTTTCACCCGCCGCATTACCAACTCATTACAGCGGGCTAAAATATCTGCCTTGGGGATAGACCGACTCCGACCTCTCGCATAGGGTACAATACAAAAGGCGCAATAGTCCTGACAGCCGTCTTGAACTTTTAAAAAAGCTCTCGCATGTCGCCTAGGTCGATCGTCCGCAGAAACAACCGTCTCTTGAGGTAATCCCAATACATCCACAACCCACGGCACAACTTCTTGTTTCCGTTTTGTCGAAAAAACCTGATCCACACCCGGTAAATCTAAAACCTCTTTGGGCGCCCGCGAAGCATAGCACCCCACAACAGCCACCAATGGTTTAACATCTGAACGCTCTACCAACCGACGTATGAGCAACCGGCACTCTCGATCAGCGGTATCCGTAATCGTACAGCTATTTATGATCACAGCATCAAAATCTTGAGCTGGCCCAGAATTTTTGACAGGCACAATATCGACAGAAGGATATGACAGTAGGTGATCTTCCATCAATTCACTGTCACCAAAATTAGCTCGACAGCCAAAATGCGCTATCCCAATACGGACGCGCGCCTTCTCACCCTGATGGCAACTCATGACACCCTCGTTGAATCCATCCCCCACCTAACACAAATCCATTCGCGTCGTACCAAACAGCAGCCTGGCCTGGAGTAACTGCCCTAACAGGCTCTACAAAGTGAACATGAACTCGATCATCTTTGAGCGGTTTTACAAAGCCAGCCACGCCTGAGTGGTGCGCACGAATTTGAACGATAACTTCTTCTTCCCAAACGGGCTCATCATGCCAATGCACACGCTCAAGCACCATGTGATTGAGATGAATGTCAGACTCTTCCCCTATAATCACGGTGTTGTCTTCAATCCCAACAACGCACTTTCCTGGATAGCCCGGTACATTCAAGCGTTTACGTTGTCCAATCGTATAACGAAACGCACCTTCATGCTCCCCCACAACAGGGCCATCTTTGAGCCGAATAGGACCTTTGAGATGTGCACGCCCTGCGTATTTTTTGACAAACGCACCATAATCGTTGTCTGGAATAAAACATATTTCATAGCTGTCTTTTTTTTGAGAAACAGAAAGTCCAAACGATTCTGCCAATGCTCGCACCTTCGGCTTTTCAAATCCGCCGAGAGGTAACATCGTATGCTTGAGTTGATGTTGCGTTAGATCAAATAATACGTAACTTTGATCCTTTTGAATGTCTAGCCCTTGCCCCAATGTCCAGAGGCCTTTTTGAGGGTCATGATAAATTTGAGCATAATGACCCGTTACCACCCCGACAGCACCCAAGGCTTGAGCTTGCTCCAATAACGCATCAAATTTAATATAGGTATTACACCGCACACAGGGGTTCGGGGTTTTTCCTGATAAATAATCAGAGACAAAGGGTCGTACAATTTTTTCTTCAAAGTTAGCTTTCATATTGACAACGTAATGTGGAATACCAAGTCTGTCAGAAACACTTCGCGCATCTTCAATATCAGCAAGCGTACAACATCCATGTTTGAAACACGCAGATTCTGCCGTAGAAGCATAGGTTTTCATCGTAATAGCGACAACATCATAGCCTGCTTCTTTCATCAATGCAGCCGTTACTGATGAGTCAACCCCACCACTCAAAGCCACAACAACCTTGGACCCTTTAGGGAATTGATACGATTCTCTAGCCACGTCCCACCTCTTCTTGCAATAGGGTACATGCCAATTCAATATCAGATTGGGTATTACATTCACTGTAAGACAACCGAATACACTCTTGTGCTGCTTTCTCGCCCATGCCAATTTTAAGAAGTGCCGAGGATGGATCCAAGCTGCCTGAGCTGCAAGCTGAACCCGTCGAAACCATCACCCCTTTTAAATCGAGCTGCATCATCAATGTTTCGGCCGATACATTTTCAAATTGAACCATCGTCGTACTGGAGACCCTTGGTGCAGCCGTTGCAACAATCTCGCCAACCGTCCCGGAATTGAATAGACCTTGAATTTTTTCCTCAAGAAAAATTTGCAACTTTTGAGTATGTGATTGCCGTTCTTCAGAACCTTCGAGATACTGTGTCATGCAAAATGCTTGCGCAGCAATCAAAGGCAAAGACAAAGTCCCA
>JAJCYS010000023.1:2500-22595 GCA_029262815.1 Deltaproteobacteria bacterium
GAGGTATAGCCTCGCATATATGTAACGGAGGTAAAGTACTGGATGGGCTAGGGGTCCTACAAGATTACCAAACCCAACCAAACTCTGAATACTGTTACATCAAGTGCGGGAGTCAGACGATGGGAGATAAGTTCCATCCGTCGAAAGGGAAAGAGCCCAGACCATTAGTTAAGGTCCCTAATTCAAGCTAAGTGGAAAAGGTTGTGAGGACTCTGTGACAATCAGGAGGTTGGCTTAGAAGCAGCCACCCTTTAAAGAAAGCGTAATAGCTCACTGATCCAGAGACCCTGCGCCGAAGATTCAACGGGGCTAAAGCTTGAAACCGAAACTATGGGTTGTTTAGAGATACGTCTCTAAGCAGCGGTAGAGGAACATTCCGTACGAGTTGAAGCATGATCGGAAGAACGTGTGGATTGTACGGAAGAGAGAATGCTGGCATGAGTAGCGATAAAACGGGTGAGAAACCCGTTCGCCGAAATCCTAAGGGTTCCTGGGGAAGGGTAATCCGCCCAGGGTTAGTCGGCACCTAAGGCGAGGCAGAAATGCGTAGTCGATGGAAAGCAGGTGAATATTCCTGCACCTCACATTAATGTTATGAACGAAGTGGGGACGGAAAAGGGTAACTGAGACGGCTGATGGTTGTGCCGTTGAGAGATCGTAGGCCGTGTTGTAGGCAAATCCGCAACACATATAGGCTGAGGATAAGGACGTAAGTCAGTGATCCCATGTTCCCGAGAAAAGCCACGTAGTCAGTTAATGTGTAGGCCGTACCCGAAACCGACACAGGTAGGAAGGTAGAGAATACTAAGGCGCTTGAGATAACTCTGGTTAAGGAATTAGGCAAATTAACACCGTAACTTCGGAAGAAGGTGTACCTTCATTAGGTGATGGACTTCGCGTCCTAAGCTGAGGAGGGTTGCAATAACCAGGGGGTAGCGACTGTTTATCAAAAACACAGGACTCTGCAAACACGTAAGTGGATATATAGGGTCTGACGCCTGCCCAGTACCGGAAGGTTAAGGGAAGAGGTTAGCACTTCGGTGCGAAGCTTTGAACTGAAGCCCCGGTGAACGGCGGCCGTAACTATAACGGTCCTAAGGTAGCGAAATTCCTTGTCGGGTAAGTTCCGACCTGCACGAATGGCGTAACGACTGCCCCACTGTCTCAACCAGGGACTCAGCGAAGTTGAATTGACGGTGCAGATGCCGTCTACCCGCAGAAGGACGGAAAGACCCTGTGAACCTTTACTACAACTTGACATTGGTTTTTGGGTATATATGTGTAGGATAGGTGGGAGATTTTGATCCAGTTGCGCTAGCGGCTGGGGAGTCAACCTTGAAATACCACCCTTATATGCTTAGAAATCTAACCTCGCACCGTAATCCGGTGCAGAGACAGTGTCTGGTGGGTAGTTTGACTGGGGCGGTCGCCTCCTAAAATGTAACGGAGGCGTGCTACGGTTCCCTCAGGCTGATCGGAAACCAGCCGAAGAGCGCAATGGTATAAGGGAGCTTAACTGTGAGACAAACAAGTCGAGCAGATGCGAAAGCAGGTCATAGTGATCCGGTGGTCCCGCGTGGAAGGGCCATCGCTCAACGGATAAAAGGTACTCCGGGGATAACAGGCTTATTCCCCCCAAGAGTTCATATCGACGGGGGAGTTTGGCACCTCGATGTCGGCTCATCACATCCTGGGGCTGGAGTTGGTCCCAAGGGTTGGGCTGTTCGCCCATTAAAGTGGTACGCGAGCTGGGTTCAGAACGTCGTGAGACAGTTCGGTCCTTATCCTCTGTGGGTGTTGGAATCTTGAGAAGAGTTGACCCTAGTACGAGAGGACCGGGTTGAACGTGCCCCTGGTGTGCCGGTTGTGACGCCTGTCGCATCGCCGGGTAGCTACGCACGGAAAGGATAACCGCTGAAAGCATCTAAGTGGGAAGCCTCCTTCGAGACTAGGATTCCCTGAGGACTAGATCCTCCTAAAAACCCCTTGTAGACTACAAGGTTGATCGGCTGGGTGTGGAAGTACAGCAATGTATGAAGCTAACCAGTACGAATGGGTTGTGAGGTTTATTACAACACAACGCAACTAAATTACGAATCTTTGATACTCACACTAAATTGTCAAAAGGCCTCAATCCTTTTTCATCTCATAGTAAAATAGGCGACAATGATTGATTTTCTATTATTAGCTGTCGGGTTAGTCGGTGTCGTTGTTTCTGCGTGGCTGGTTGTTCGGTCAGCTATTGATATAGCTAATCGGTTTGGTGTACCACCTTACGTTGTGGGCTTTACGCTCGTTGCGTTTGGGACGAGTTTACCTGAGCTTTTAGTTTCTGTGGTTAGTACTTTGAGGGGCAGTGGAGATTTGTGTTTGGGGAATGTGCTCGGATCCAATGTTGCAAATGTGGGTCTTGCGTTAGCAGCCAGTCTATTATTTAGCGGATTAGCGCCGAAATTTGAAAAGCGGATCTTTAAGCTAGAATATCCAGTACTCATTCTTGCCCATGTGTTGTTGTATGCGTTTTTGATGGACGGCGTGTTGGCCCGAATTGAAGCATTTGTATTATTTGCGGGTGTCATTAGTTTGATGGCATTCGTGTATCAGGCTCACCCAAGTGATGTTCCCGAAGAATCTTCATCTCCCCTACTCAAAAGTGGGTTGCCAATTGTTTGTTTGACACTCTTATTGGGTTGCGGCCTTTTGTATTTTAGCTCAGAAGTATCGGTACATTATGCGGTCTCATTGGCTCGGGGCATGGGAATTTCTGAACGGGTAATCGGAGTGACGGTGGTTGCTATAGGGACAAGTTTACCTGAAGTTGCAACCTGTATCATTGCTGCCATTGATGGCCATCATCGTGTTTCAATCGGGTTGATTTTGGGTAGTAATTTGATCAACCTAGGATGTGTACTTGCTGTGGCCTCTTTAATTAACCCTATAGTAGTACAGTCTTCTGGGATGAATTTTGATATTGCTTTTGCGTTGGGAGCATCAGTAGTTATTATTTTGACTGCGATGGTGAAGAAGCAAGCGGTACGATTTTTAGGGATAGGACTATTATTAGGGTATGTGAGTTACCTCTATCTCAGCGCCTCTACCTAACCTTTACAATTGCGAGTAGGGTTGTAGACCCGACGAAGCAATCTACCCACTTACAAAAACAAAATATCGTCTGATTGAATTTCTACTCGGTTGTCTGCTTGGGCTAGGATGCTAGCACGCGTGATGACATTTTTTAGTTCTCTGATATTGCCTGGAAAAGGATGCTCTTTTAGTTTGATGATGGTTTGTTCGTGGCATGTTAGATTTGGCGGCAGAAAGCGGTCGACGAGAGAGATGATTTCTTGCGGACGTTCACGTAAGGGGGGGAGCGTGAGGGGGAGGATGCAAATACGATGGTAGAGATCTTCCCGAAATTTTTTGTCAGTGACTTGAGTTTTTAAATTTTGATGAGTGGCAAAAATAATACTGCAATGGACTTTACGAGTTTTTCCCTCACCTATGCGGCGGATTTCTTGATTTTCGAGTACACGCAGGAGTTTAGGTTGTAGGCTGAGGGACAGATCTCCAATTTCATCTAAGAAAACGGTCCCATTTTCAGCGCTCTCAAAGATACCTTGAGAATCTTGGGTTGCGCCAGTGAAGCTTCCTTTTTTGGCGCCAAACAATTCAAATTCCATCAAAGATTCTGGTAATGCAGTCATGTTGATAGCCAGAAACTGATTTCTGGCACGTTTGTAACGAGCCATGTGGATAAAGTTTGCAAGTACGTCCTTGCCAGTTCCGGTTTCACCAAAAAGACAGATATTCTCTTTCGTTTGTGCGTAGATGTAGGCTTGTTGGAAAACCTTCAGTGTTGATTCAGTGGTGATGGTCACCCCGAGTTTTTGAGTTAAGGTATCGATATCCGATGCGGAGTCTTTGGGGTTTGAGGTGACAATGAGGGCATATCCGGCGATGGATAGGGTGTCGCCTGGTGCGAGAAAGGATTTGATGATTTGTCGTTGGTTAAGTTTGGTGCCGTTTGTACTTTTGAGATCTTCAATGAGCCAATGGCCTTCAGTGTTTTGGGTAATTCGGGCATGATTTTTTGAAACATGAGGATCTTTTAAGATGAGGTCGTTGTCTGAGCCACTTCCGACATAGAGAGTTGATCTGGAAAGTGGAGCGGTGATATTCATCTTAGGATCGTAAATTTCTAGGGAGAATTGGGTTGGGGGTATAGGTTCTCTCGGAATCAGTCGTTCTGTCTTTGGCATTGCCCATTAGTGTACGGGAATTTCGTATATTATGCGAGTTAGTTGTAAAAAAAGCGAAAATTGATTGTAATTCATGATATAAACGAAAAGATAAATATGCTGGGGGCTTAGCTCAGTTGGTAGAGCGCTTGATTTGCATTCAAGAGGTCAGCGGTTCGACTCCGCTAGCCTCCACCAGTCACCGTCCGGTACATACCGGAAACATGGGTAACACATCAAGGGCATTCGAAAAAGGGTCATTCAAGAGAAATAGTGCCCGCCTATTTTTAATAGTACCAAAGGGTAGCCTGGGAACCTTCTGGTATTAATTCCAACAGCTTAATTTAATTTTCTCTTATTATCAAGATCTGCCGTTTTTGAAGGGGGGAGGTATTGTTACAATGTTTATTCATTTAAGCCGAGTTTTATTATTTTTTTCTTTAAGTTTTACTAACTGCTGTTTTGCTTGTGAAGGCATGTCTACAGTTCAAAAAATAGTGAGAGCCATTTCATCAGTGCCGCTATATTTATTTAAAACTCCTGAGTTTGGTCGAGCATTTCGACTGGGGTTGAAAGACCCTAATCTATCTAAGTCTGATGTTTTTGAATTGAGTATTGAGCATTTAGGTAGCTTAGTTTCGCTTAGTCGACGTTCAGTAGATGGGGAGGTGCGAGAAGTTGGAAGTGGTTTTTTTATTGGTCAATCTGGTGATTATCTTATTGGATTGACCAACAGCCATGTAGTCAAGAGAGATCAATCTCTTTTGGTTAAACCTGCGGATATGTTTCTAAGCAAGCTCGGTGACAATTTAACCTTTCCGAACACTGAGGCTCAAGTTATTTTACGGTGGCATGATGATACATGGTTGTTTAGTGTTAATACCCATAGGGATGTAGCTGTTTTTGTAGTTTCAAGGTCCTCATTAGGAACTTGGGCAGGCAATGTTAGGCCCTTTTCTATTCGGGTACCCCAAGAGCTAAGTTTATCTACCATTGCAAGGGTGTATCACAACTCTTTTGCTCATGGATATTTACTCCACAAACAACAGGGCGAGTTCAGTATTGTGCATGCGGTGACCAGACCTGGAGATTCCGGTTCGCCAGTTTTGAATTTCTTTGAGGGTAATCCTTATGTATTTGGTATTCATGGGTATAGCTATCCAACTTTTGCATGTGGTTTAGGGTGTTTTCTGGACTCTCAATTGGCCTCACAAATGCTGGCTACTCTAGACAGTCCCAACTTACCCAAGAGACGTTTTCAGTTGGTATCATATGATAGTCAAATGATTGATGCTGTGAAGGTAGTGCTAGGTCAGATCTATTAAAAGTCTTAGTTAAAAAATCTTCGTGAACCATATCTGATTTCGTCTATAATATTAACAACTTGTTTTTAGCCTATCGAGTCCCTATGGCACCTTTCCGTTGATATGTGGCTGTCCCTGAATTACTGGTATTTATTGTTTTTACATACTGAACAGTGTAACTTGGCATCCTCTATGAACCGAAAATTTATAAAGCTTGCTTTGATTTGTATGAGTTTTACAGGGCAGTTATGTTTTGCGATGCCTATTAATGTTTCATGCTTGATAGATAAATACTTTGGACTTATCGTTCAACCTTCTCAACTGAATGACAAAATATTAAAACATGAAATTATGAAACTGGTTTATGAAAAACGCACCTTCTTCACACATATTGGATCAGATATTGAAGCATTGGTCGATCTGCTTGTCTCATATGTCAAGGAGCAGCACATAAAACGTACACAGCTTCATCATAACTCTTTTCCAATGGGTATCATTATGTCTGATGTGGCTACCTTCATTGACAACGCCTCTAAAACTAAACTTACCTTTGATCAGATAAAAAGCAACTTATTAGCCATGGATCAACGTAAAGAGGCAATTTTAGCTCATTCGATTTCGGATCAAGGATGGGGAAAGATTCCATTCGATGCGTTGACGCTTTCTGGCCATCCAAAAGTCAGCGCTATTGTTGATCTTTTTTTACAAAAGGGAGTGCCTATTTGGGGGATAGAATTAAAGCCGTTATTTGCTTTATTATTTCGTGATTATATTCGCGAGTTGGAGGCTTTGGGAATAAAACAAGTTTTACCTGTACACGAAACGAATGCTTTTATGTCAGCTGCATTAGCATTAGAAGCCTTTGGTGTGTCTTATATTCCTTCAATAGGAAAAGGTATCGTACTGAATCGATTCAAGCGAGAAATTGATCCGAATATGAGTGCGTTTCACGATATCGTACATGTGTATCAAGGATTTCATTGGAATTATCGACTTATACTGCATCACTATCGAAATACTGTTCAGCCTAAATTTTTTAGTTACCTTGATAATTTATCTAAAGAAGAATCTGAAAAATTGATTAATGAGCTCTGGGATGTTCATTACTTCTTTAAAAAAAGATATTTCTTAAATCAGTTATATGACAGTAACTATACATCGGAATTCTTAAATCAGGTAGAGACTGTTGATGTACAGCGAAAGCGAGACATTGGTTATCCAGAATTACCTATTTTATTTGATTACATCACTTATGTTTCAGAACTCCATGCGTATTTACTCGAAACCAAAGCGTCCAATTATGTTCAAGTTGAGAACTCTCTCTTAGATATTCACAGTCATATTGTAGAAATGTACTCTGAGACTTCAAGTGCTATTTTGCCTTTGTCGTTGCAGCTTTTTGAGCCTAAGGCTAGCATGTCATTAATTCAACAACTGGATGAACAGCTAAGATAATGAACCTTAAAAGGCCTTTGTAGGAAAAGGTGCCCGCCTATTTTGGTCTTCGTGAACCATGCCTGATTTCGCCTATAATATTAATAACTTATTTTTAGCCTATCAAATTCCTATGGCACCTTTAAAAATCTCTCAGTGGGTAAGTGCCAAAAAGAAGCCAGGGAACCTTTTTGTACAGAGCTTGGGTCATAGTGATCCGTTTTGCACATAATGAATAGTTTAAGCTAAAAAAACGAAACGAGTTTTTTTGAAATGACAAAAAGCCGGAATCCCTCTTAATTCACGTTTGCTATGTATACTAAAGGTATAGAAGCCATAGGGGGGCTAATAATGACTATAGGTGTATCTATTATTTTAGGGAAGATGTTAGGGGTTATTTTCTTAGGTGTTGGTATCGGGGTATTTATAAATGCTCGATTGTATATGGGTATGGTCAACGAGCTTAAAAATACCGTAGCTTTGAGGTATCTCGGTGGCGTGATTGCGATGATACTTGGAGCTATGGTGATAAGCGTACACAACATATGGGAATTATCTTGGGTTGTGGTTATTACAATCGTAGGTTGGTTAATGCTGATTAAAGGGATAGCTTATGTTGTATTTCCGAGTGCGATGGCTAGGCTACTAGACATGTATAGTAAAAACAAAAGTGGGGTAAAAATTCGTATCAACGCCTCCATTTCAGTTATTCTGGGTGTCATTCTTTTATATATAAGTTGTCAGCGCTAAATTTGCATGTATTGCAAGTATGCTGATGCCAGCTTTGCCACGTGAAAATTGTTTAGGCTCGTATGACATTTTTTAGTATCCTCACATATCTAAAAATTTATCTGAGTAGGGTGATGGTTTTGGTGTAAGCAGATTTGACCTAAAGGTCTCCGAGTTACATGCCCCAGAGAACCAAAAAGACGAAAAACAAGACAAACCCCTGATTGGGAGAGCCCAGTCTAACTCCCGTATTATATATAACAGTGCCTCAATACCGGTTCTAAAAATCAAACATAAAAAACAAGTTTAAAATCTGTGTAGTTATAAACTAAGTTTAGCATTACCGAACGAGTGATTTGATATACTAATTGCATTAAGATTTTGATTGGACTAAATCTCACGTAGTCATTTTAACTTGAAGGCTTCGATCATGAAACAAGGTGGTCAACAATGAAAAATCTGGAGTTGATGATTAATCAAAATCGTTTCGACATTCCAAATGGCTCCAGTGATCTTGAGTTGAATCTTTTGGAATATTTAAGAAAAGAGGGTTTTACCGGTTGTAAAAAAGTTTGTTCTGAAGGAGGGTGTGGGGCCTGTACGGTCATTTTGAGCCGATGGATAGAAACCCAAAAAAAAATTGAACATATCCCTGTCACATCTTGCTTAGTGCCCATTCCAACAGTTCACAAAATGCAAATTACTACAATTGAGGGAATTGCAAAACTCACGACTGACGCAATCCATCCAATATGTGACGCCTTTTATCAGTTGGGAGCCAGTCAATGTGGCTTTTGTACACCTGGATTCATTTTGGCTCTAGTAGCTCGCTTGGAAAATCAAAAAGTATTTTTTAAAAATGAGCTAGAACATATTTTTGATGGGAACTTATGCCGTTGCACGGGCTATCGTCCTATTCTAGATGCAGCCTCGGTTTTTTGTCAGGATCCCTTGGAAAATTCTGAATATAGTCATGATATTCGATCGTGGAAAAAACGATTAAACAAATGTAAAACATTAAGTGATGTTTTTCCTGATGAATTTAAAGTTCCAATTGAGGAATTTTACATTCAAGGAAGTGAATCAAGTTGGATCCAACCTACAGCACTTGAAAATCTTACAAAATACTGTCAAAAAAAGATCTGCAATGAAAATTCTAAGCTTTTTGCAGGAAACACAGATTTAGGATACTTAAATAAGAAAAATCCAACAGTCTATTCAAAACGCATTTCGGTGAATCATGTTCAGGAACTCAAACGTGTAGAATGGCTTGAGAAAGGGCTTAAAATAGGTGCCGCTGTTACGATAGAACAGCTTCGAAATGAATTAGAACACAGTCTTCCGAAAATCAAAGGAGAGCAATCTTCAGGGCTTTTCGCACTGTTTAACCAATGTAGGTTCATTGGAAATAATCAAGTCAGACACATGGGCACTGTCGGAGGTGGAATCGTTAACTTTAGTTATTATTCAGATTTGATCCCTGTGTGGGTAGCAAATCGTGCCGAATTTCATTTTATTCTCGACGGAAAGGAAAGGATTGTAGAGGTTAATAATTTGTACCGACCAGATGGGACTATGAATTTTGATCCCCAACAAGAAGGTTTACTGGTTTCAATTTTAGTCCCTTATTCCAATCCAAATGAAGTTTTATCGAGTTACAAATATGCCCGCCGTCGCCTAGATTCCATCACTTTTTTAAGTGCTGGACTATATGCACGAATAAACAAACAAGAAGAATTCCTTGAGGAAGTCATTATTTGTTTTGATGGATTAGGTTCCCCTGGAATCAGAGCTGTAAAAACGGAAGAAGTCCTCCGTGGAAAAACATGGGACAATGAGCTTTTGCATCTATCTCTGAATACACTTAAGGAAGAGCTAAACCAAGCAATCACAAACCCCCTTCCTGGGCGCTTCCAGCAATATCAAATCCGTCTGGGCCTTGGAGTGCTTGTACGGTTTTATGCAAAGTATCACAAACATTTTTTTGGTAAAACTTACACTTACGAAGAAAAATTGGTTTCCCGCTATCCTAATGTGACCCATCGGGCAAACATTAAATATAATGAGTCCAAAATAGGAGTTTTGGGCAAAGCGATACCTCACAGAAATGCCAAAAATCAAACTACTGGTAAAGCTAAGTATACAACTGACCAAAATATTCCCGGCTGTTTATATGGAGCCCTGGTACGATCACCGGTGGCATGTGGAACTATTGTAGCTATTGATGCCAAAAAGGCCCTGCAATGTGCAGGCGTAATTGGTTTTTTTTCGGCCAAAGATATTCCTGGGAAAAACCTTTTCGGATTTCGGGTGGAGGATGAAGAGGTTTTGGCCAGTAGACGAGTGGGGTATGTAGGCCAGATATTGGGAATATTGGTAGCTAAATCCGAGCGAGCGGCCAAAAAATGCGCAGCTCTAGTTCAGGTGAACGTCAAGTCAGAGAAGCCTTTGTTAACCATAGAAGATGCTTTGGAAGCGAATTCTTTCCATGGCAAACCAGAGGGATATCTTATACACCAGGGGGATCTAGAAACTGGTTTTAGTGAAAGTCATGTAATTCTAAATGGAGAAATAAAAACGCCACCCCAAAGTCATTTTTATCTGGAATCTCAATGTGCTTTAGTGATTCCAAAAGATGACGGTTTTGAAATACACTCATCCACTCAGAGCCCCTCCAATGTGGTTGATCATATTTCACGTGTACTCAACATTTCAAAAAATAAAGTTGAAGTCAGGGTAGGACGTCTAGGCGGCGGCTTCGGGGGTAAGCAACTTCGTGCTGGCCCTATTGCTGCCATCTGCGCAGTCGCATCTCACCATACTGAGCAGCCTGTAAAGTTGTCTCTTGATCGTCACGAAGACATGGCATATTGTCCAGGGCGAAGCCCAACCCTTGCAAAATATAAGGTTGGATTTGATAAAGGGGGCAAAATTAAATTCTTGGATATTCAGTTTTACTTGGGCGGTGGTTATACTAATGATTATTCCGCAGACATCACAGAGACAGCCACGCTATTAATGGATAGTTGTTACTATATACCCAACGTCAAAGTACATGGGTTTTGTCTAAAAACAAATTTTGGTTCGTATACAGCTGCCCGAGGGTTCGGAAAACCTCAGGCTTCCGCCATAATGGAGAACATTTTGGACCATGGTGCTGTAAAATTAAATTTGGATCCAACCTATTTACGTCAGACTAATCTTTATAAAAAAGGACACCTTACCATTACCAAAACAAAAATCGATAATGACGTTGCTTGGCTTTGCTGGAAGCGCCTATTGGAAAAATCTAGGTACAAGAAACTTAAAATAGAAGTGGATGAATTTAATCAGAAAAATAAATGGTTGAAACGTGGCATTGCAGCAGTTAGCAGCAAAGGCAACATGGGATTCATTGAGTCAGATGACATTAATCGGGGGTTAGCTGTCGTCCATATACTAAGAGACGGAACAGTATCTCTTAACCATAGTGGATGCGAAATGGGCCAAGGAATTAATACCCGCATGGCTCAGGTGACAGCGAATCAATTAAATGTCGCATTAGAAAATGTTGATGTCACTGATACCCAAAGTGCACTCATTCCAAATACACCTCCAACCACTATGGTAGCTTCAGATCTTATTGGCCGAGCTATCATCAATGCGTGTGATGAACTAAAAGAAAAATTAAGAAAAATTAACGGGACTTTTCAGGAAAAAGTTAAAAAGGCGTACATCGAGGGTGTCACCTTATCAAGTACAGGTGTTTATACCGCGCCTCGTCTGCAATATGACTACGATAAACAGGAAGGTGACATTTCTTACTTTTTTGTTTGGGGTGCTGCTTTATCTATCGTTGAACTCGACATTATCTCTGGAAATTTTCGGCTGCTTAAATCTGATATTGTTCAAGATTGTGGTAAAAGTTTAAATCCTCATTTGGATGTAGGCCAGGCTGAGGGAGGATTTATCTTCGGACTAGGCCTCTATACCATGGAAGAGTTGCTTTATGGAACTGATGGACAGCTTATTACTGACAATGTTTCAGGGTACAAGATTCCATCCTGTGGAGATGTACCTCTAGATTGGAATATAGAACTCTTAAATTATAAACCCACCGGCGAAGGACTCCATAGCTCCAAAGGGATCGGTGAGTCAAACACCCAATTGGGCCTTTCTGCGTATTTTGCTATAAAGGAAGCCATTCGTGCGGCAAGAAAAGATATGGGAATGGATCCTTATTTTAAAATGGATTTTCCGGCCAGTGTAGAAAGAGTCAGTGCATGTTTGCCGGCTATTGAAAAATTCGTCTCAATCTAATATTTCAAACAGTGCCGAACGTTCCTGAAGCTTAAGAAAAGGATTTTGGAAGTGATCCCGTAGTACATTATTTGAGTTGTTGTAGTGTTCAGCCACTAGCCAAAACAATCCATTCTGTTTGAGATGCGTGAAATAAGTGCCAAAAGGGGAGAGGAGAAGCTTTTGGTATTGAAATATTTTGTTAATGTGCGAATTTTATGGAGTTTTTATTGAGAAAATCTAAATTTGCGCTTTTAATCTTGTATCATTTAATTTTTATATGTCTAGAATCTATCATATTTACATAAAAATGACTTATATATAGATCGCGACAAACCGAATGAAAGAGTAGATGTTTGCAGGGTGGTATGAATGAAGAAGGCTATAGCGTATGTATGGATCATTGTTTTATGTTCAGCTTGTGGTGGAAGTCCTCAGCGTTCTACAGTAAATAATTCGTCTAAACAAACTCGTGTTAAAAAAGAGAAAATTGTTGTCACTGAAACAGAGCAGTCTGAGGTCGAAGAAAAATCCAAACAGGAAGACTCATCAAGTGCCAGTGAGAATACGAATGTTTCCACTAAACAGGACTCAGATTTAAAGAAAACTAAGATTCAAGATAAGAATCATGAAACGAAACAAGTAGACGGCAAAGAAGATTTTCAGCCTTACAAAGACAATACGCCACCAAATATCGTTAAAGTTATTGATCATAAATTATCTGGTCTTAAATATTCTTTGAATATGCCGTATGCCAGGGTACGTGATGCGTTTCCTGTTTTTTATGGCGCCTTTGGAGATCCGATAACGAAAGTAATCCCAACCCAAAACCATACATACTTAAGTGGAAGGTTGACAAGAAAAACGGTATCTCACAACGTAATTGGGGATTTAGTTTTCATAGATACAAAAATTTCAAACCACTGGAAACTTTGGCTTCCTTCCAAACGAGTATCCGGAGACATAAATACAGCAACACTCGATCAAAAGGGCGGATGGTTTGTTGGAGGAGATATGACCGTGGAGGGGCAAAAAGCTGGGCTTGTTCACTTTAATGCGTTTGGAAAAATGACCTATACGTGGGAAATTAAGCCTGTTTATTCAATTGTACGTGATGAAAAATTGAGCAGATTGTATTTATCTATCGGTAGAGACCAGGAGCTTAAGGCAGTAGATACAAAGACCTTTTCCATTGTTCCCAACTTTTTGAACGGAAAGGAGATTAACGGTTCTAATTTAGTTTTGGATCACGTTTCAAGAATCTTGTACATAATTGATAATGGAAAACAGGTTAGAGCTTTTAACATTGATACAAATACAGAAATCAAAGAGTTTAAAATTAAAGTAGACGTTAATTCTATTTATTACTTAGCGTTAGACCCTGAAAATCAAATTCTTATTGTTGGAGGTAATTTTCATCATCTCAATGGAATTGAGTCACACTACTTTGATGGTTTAAACTATCTTGCCGTTAGCGTAAAAGATAATCGGTATGAAATTTTGAAGGATGAATATAAGAGTGGAAAAGACCTAGAAGAGCGATACAAAAAGTTAACCAATACCTTAAATGAGTCTCTCCAAAAGAAACTGGGTTTATTGAGTGCATCGTACAGTCGGGATGCAGTATTTGATCAAAAGAATCAAGCGCTCATCGTGATGGGGCAGGATATAACGATGGATGCAAAGGAAGTGGGACAGGATAGAACAGTGGCGGTTCTTGATCAAGAATTTAAAGTCCTTCGAAAAAATGCGTTGCATAAAAAGTATTATAATAGGAGTCTCGTGCCAAACAGCCATGGAATGATCTGGGATCAAGAAAACAACAAGTTTTATTTGAGTCATTATGAAGACATCATTCTTTATAATGTTAAAGAAGACTATGTTGATGAGTTACTCGACTACAAGACAAAGGGACGTTTTAATAACCATTTTTTTATATTACCAAAAGATAGGAAAAAACTATATGTTGCCAATGGTGGAAGAGCGACAGATGAAGTAGATTCTCTATTCGTTTTAAACACGGTCGATAAAAAAATAACGAAACGTTGGCATTTTGGAAATGAAAGTGAAGTATCTGCTCTATCCTTCAATAGTAATGGCACGCAGTTATTTGTTGGGGGGAATTCTTTTATAGTCGATGGAAAAAAGAAAAATTTTCTGATCATTGATCTATCCAGCAATAACGTCGTTGATTCATTTTTATTTAAGAATCTTAGTTCGATTAGTGCGATTGTCAAACATCCAAAAAACAACAAGTTTTATATTGGGAGTCAATGGGGGCGTCGTTTATATGTATTTGATCCAAATGTCAAAACAATGAAGGAGGTTCCTGACTTGAAAACCTATGAATTTAGGTCGATGGTGTTTTCTAAAGACGGTAAGAAGTTGTATTTAGGGGGAAGTAGCTTTGATTTTACTGAACAAGGGAACCGAAAAAGCTTTCAAAAAGTTTGTGTATTGAATGTTGAAACCGGCAAGTTGGATCTGAATTTTAAGCCGCCTCAATTTATTGAAAAAAGCAGTACCGAGGTTCAATCGGTCGCGTTAAGTCTGGATGAGCAGACGCTTTTTATTGGTGGAGATTTTAAGATTAATATTCCTGCTATTAGACGAGGATTTGCGACGTTGGATGCAAAAACCGGTAAATTGATGACCTATTCGCGTTAGGACGAAAGTGCCCGAAAACCCTATCAAAACAAGGTGTAAAAAGTGCCTTACGATCTTTAACCGCGCTTGCCACTCACTTTGTCATTATTCCCGCCTTAAACGTAACGAAACCCCTGTCATTCTAGACACATGCGTAGCATGTGAGCGGGAATCCATCTGCGGCCGAAGGCAGAGATGCAACTTCCACTAAGTGCCAAAAGGAGCCGGGGAACTTTTTGGTATTCTTGGAGTTCGTATGCCATACATATGTTGTTTGATTGGATTTGTTGATATAGACTGCATCGAGCTATGATTCAGGTGATTTTGAAAAGTGTACCTATATTATTTTTTTCGATTTTTTCTTTCGGTGAAACTAGCACCCGATTTTTACACCCTAAACACTTGTATGCGGTTGGTGATATTCATGAGAATTACAATGGCCTAGTTTCAATCGTTGAGTATCTAGGATTGATCAACTCTCAAGTTGACTGGTCCCCTGATGCAAGAGATGTTCATATTGCTTTTATGGGCGACATTATGGACCGGAGAGATAGCACGCGAATTTGTTTAAATTTACTCTATCGTCTAAAACAACAAGCTGAAAAATATAATAGTCACGTAACTATTTTGATGGGGAATCATGACTTTCAAGGATACGGAGAAGCAACAAAACAGGATGTTATAAATTACGGGGACTTTCTTGGAGCAGTGGATTCAATTAGAAAACTAAACTCTGAACTTATTAACACAAAAGAATTATATGAGATGCAATATGATTTAGCATTTGAATCTAGAACCAGATACTCATTGGAATTAAGTAAAAGACCGACAATTGTAATCGTAGGTGATATTTTATTTGTGCATGCAGGTATAGATGAAAAGCTTCTTGAATACACTCCTAACCAAATTAATGAGGCAGTTAATTACTTAAAAAATACTGAATATAGCGAAGAACGTTCAGAAGAAATCCCATTAAGCTTACAGCGATGGGTTGAAAGTAGTGATGGGCCGCTCAAAAATCGTAACCTTGCATATGATACCCACGAAGAGGATCAATTTATTGCAATAGCCAAAGTGCTTTGGGGAATGGAGGCGGCACAACGTCATGCAACAAAAATTGCAAACTTTCAAAAAGCGATAAATCATCTCACTCAAACGTCCTCTCCGAGTTGCAAATACTCCCTAACTGTGGAAATTAGCAATTTTCAGCAGGAAAGGAGTATAAAGGTCTTTGAACCTTGTCTGATTTCATCATGATACTAACAACTTATTTTTAATTTACCGAATTCTTATATCCCTTTTTAAGGTGGAATAGAACCAATTTAAATTATTCTGAAGTCTGGCACTGGGTTGACAGTACTGATATGCAAGTGATATGACACAGGGCATATGAAATGTTGTTTTTCCAAACTGGTTATGGTATCTGCAATTACGCTTCAGCCTTGGGCTTCAGAGGCTTGCCCTTTAAAAGATTTTATCAATATTCTTAATGAAAAGGTTTCTGCTCCTATCCGGGAGAAACTAAGAGTAGCTCAACTTAAGAAACATTGGGCTGAATCAAAAAGGCTCTATGAATCAGGTTCTGATTTAGAGATTGTTGAACATGACAAAAGATACTTTGAATTTGATAGGGATGCGTCAAACAACCTAATCCCGGTCAGCTCACTTATCCCGCGAAAGCTAAGCATAGGTGATGAGTCGCAGGTGCGCTTATCTATTCTTAAAAAACCAATCAAAATTCAGATCAAAGAAATAAAACACAGTGGGGTAGTTGTTGCCTCAGTAGACGCTGCCGCGATTTTATCGAAGTACCCGGGTGCACATTTGAGATCACCCACCTATGTTTCATGGCTTAATGGGAGCGATATTCGCTTTAAGGAAGTGCTCATTAAATCTGGTCAAATTGATCTTGAGCTTGTGCCAAATGGCGACAGGTACTTGATCGTTAATATGCCAGGCCGTGACCAGAATCCCAACCAAAAACTGGTCATGGTGCCTGATGGCTCTGGATTTACACAAGCGACTTTTGAGAAAATGAGTTTAGGCGTTATACGAGGCAAAACTCGGCAAGGTGACGAGGTTTACCTAGTTCAAGATGGCAAAGGAGGATTTATTCGACTTAAATCCGCTTTTGAGAGTGACTACTATCCTATTCATGACAGCACCTACAATAATTTATCACATGTGTGGCTAGCTTCCCTACAGGCAAGATTTCTGAGGCTTAGAAGAGCTGTATATTCATACGCTATTCATGAAGAGTTAATGAATAAGAGGCCAATCAAATATGAGCAAGACGATCAGTATATACGATCTAAAGGACGATACCCACACCCTGAAACAGAAATAAAAATTCATGTTACTGTCTGGCCAGAATACTTTTCTAAGTTTGCAAAGTTATTGATTCCCAAACTACATGATCGAGGAGTTGAATTTAAATTGATCGACGACATTGAAAATGCAGAGATAATTTGTACTCAGGCATTTAGGGAAGCTGAATATCTATTATTTCAAACAGGTAAATTTTTTGTGGTATATCCTAAATCGAACGCACATGCTGTAGAATTAGGGGCTCTTCTCGATGATTGGCTCATGGAGATCCCTGTTCGAGGTGGTCCTCCGATCGTCGGAGGCCGCATAGTACCTAACACGCGCTCAGAATCCTTGTATTATCGATTTGATAATAGTGAACCGGGTTATTTTCATGTGGATGACGGGATTAAGGATCCTTTTGCGAACCTGTAAACGTAATAAAGTCTTAACACTAACCTAAGTTCACGGAGGAGGAAAGGTGCCCGCCTACTTATCGAAGGAAAGGTGCCCGCCTACTTATCAGTACTCCCAAGCTCCTGCGCAAACGATTGATCTTAACTACTTTGACATAATGTAGGCGTCGCTCAAGCCAGGAACAGCTCCCCCATCAAAGTGCTGTTTATTCTTAGTGCCTAGGGGAATGATGTTTGAAAGTTCACGTGGGAGAAAAAGTGCATAACGTTCCTCAATCTTAAGAAAAGGGTTTTGGAAGTGATCTCGTAATACATTATTTGAGTTGTTGTAATGCTCAGTCACTAGCCAAAACAGTCCATTCTGTTTGAGATGCGTGAAATAAAAGGGTGAATTGACTATTTTTGGGATTGGGCTAACTGAAACCACGAGGTCTGCTTCTGGGATAGCCAAGGGTTCCATTAACGGCCGATGCGGAAAAACATGTGTGTTTGGAGGGGCCGTCAAAAAGTGTGTATGTTCAACATTGGGTGAGTACCAAATTTTTTCTAGTGCTAATTGATGGAACGCTTCATAGGTTTTGATGGAACTATGTGCAATAAGCTGAGCATTAAAAGTTTCGATCATCAGCCACTGGTCTTCGAAATCGATTATTCTTGAAACAACAGAAGGGAGTTCACTAATGATCAACTGTTTAATATCAGGTCGAATGAGTAGAAATGTAGCCCATTGATAATAATCATTTCCGGGCCCAACTACGTGTACAGTACTGCCTTCGGGGATTAGCGTGCGATTCTGAAGCCAGGTGATGAAACGAATTAGCCCTTCGCTTTCACGGTAGGTACTAATAATAGATTGATGAGTTTGGAGTAGGTCCTGAAGCTTTGGACAAGAAGGTGCGGCTAGAGATACTGAGTGGGGTCCCATCCCAATAGTTGCATACAAAAGTGGTAGGATTATCCAAAAACGCATAGACGCTAATTATCTTTGAATTGCTTGAGAAAGTAAATGAAATTTTTTATTTATAAAATATATTAACAATAATTAAATACTGAAATATAATCAGATAGTTAAAGTCAAACTGCCTCTTGCTTTGTCATGTCATTCCCGCTCACATGCGGAGCATGTGAGCGGGAAGCTACCTGCGTCTCAGGGCAGGTTTCCCATTTTTTGCACAATGTCAAAAGGTAGCCGGGGAACTTTTTTTTCATTTTTTTTTCAAACATGATCTACTCACGTTCGTGTTTATTGCGATTGATTACTGGAGGTTAAATATATGAAGAAATTCTGTGCTGGGAAAACATTCATTTTATGTTTTTATTTATTCTCAAGTTCTAGTTTTGCTGAGGAATTTACATTTGATAGCAAGGAAGGCATTTTAAGTTATATTCAAAAATCTGAAAACAGCTTTGATATTTGCACAAAAAAAGTTTTAAACTCAATGGATTTGATGGCATCTTTGATTAGTGGCTTCAAAGTAAAATCACTTCACGCTGTGAGAGAAATTGTTGATGCTAAAGGCACTAGAATAAGCACTCAGAGTAAGATTAAAAAGATACTAACGTTTACCTTAGAAGGTGGAAAAACTATTGTTGTGGACTGCAGTTACGAAACAAACTGGAGATCCTTTTGATTTAAACTGATATTTTCACTTTATCTTAAGGTTCTCTTGAACCTTAAGATAAAGTGTTAGTAAATTCCTATGGAGGTAGGGCTATGAGAGTTAAAAATCTAATTAATTTAAGTGTATTAGTGATTCTATTACAGTTTACCTCTGTTTCTCCAGCCTTGAGCGCTTTCGTAATGATGAGCAGTGGGCAACCAATACCATTTTCTATGATTGATAGTCCAGAGTGTTTCTCACTATCTCAAAAATTGGATTTAAAAATTCTAAAGCTTAGAAATAAAAAAACAATGAAAAACCATGCAAGAGCAATAATTTACGAGTTTTTCACATCGATGTTTTTTTTAGATCCTGATTACTTTAAAGAAATTTACTCATCTAACGCGCCAATTAAAAAACAGTATGATACAGACAAGAAAGTGAAGTTATTATTCACTAAAGCTATACATCGAATTGAAAATCATTACTTGGCTAGAGTATATGAATATTTTAAGATAAAGCCTTTGAAAAAAGATTCGATCTCCAAAAAATGGAGAGACAGTTTTGTTGTTTTAGAAAAATTGGAAGACTTTAATCTAAAATATTTGTCTGAGGAAAAAGCCAAATCAGGATCGATTGATTACAAAATACTCAAGTTTACCTTTGCGAATAAGCATCCACATCATTATGAATTTCGAACGGATACAAGTGGAGATGTTATAAGGAAATTGAAAAAGGGAACCACCACTTTTATAAGTACAATCCAGGTTCTCTGCTCACCAAATCGTCTATTGCCCGAGAATAGAAATTGCGCTATTTGGAATATAGAGTTGTAGAAAAAAAAGAAAGCCAGATATTTTAATTTTCCTATCACCTGGCTCAAAGACCAGATGAAAGTTGGGCATGAGAAATGTTCGGCTCGAGAGTTGTACGTTTCAACGTAAAAAGCAGAAACAACTATAGGAGTACAAAGAAATGGCAAGAGTAACAGGTATCGGTGGTGTGAACTTGCTACAGTTTAGTGGACATAGCGAAAGGAGCATGATTTAACAAGACTAAACTGAAATGAGGTAATAAATGAAACGAAATATATATAATCGAGAATTTAAAATTGAGGCTGTCAAGTTAGTTCTAGAACAGGA